>NZ_JAMYPO010000061.1:0-29608 GCF_040320365.1 Mesorhizobium sp. M0701 | reverse complement strand
CGCCACCTTGTTGAAGGTGTTTGCCTCCTGTTCGAGCTCGCCAGTGAGAATGCGGTAGTTCACGGTAACGTCTCCGGATTGCAAAACGGCTGTAGCAGTTACGGCTCAGGACAACAGCGGATGACCTGTTGGAGGACAGGTCACCCGCAAGTACCGGCGGTTGGGGAGAGCCCAAGCCTGGCGGCCCTGGCTAGCTGCCATCCGCGGCGTGTGATTTGCCGAGATGCGCCTCAGGACACGCCGGAGCTATTGATACATGCCGCAGCCAAGCTGGGCGGCAGCCGGATCAATCCAACCCCGTTCTCGATCTCAATTTTGGTGCCAAAAGGCGTCGAGAGCTTTTGTAGGCGTTCCAGAATAGCTACTGCTTGCGGTGCGGGTGCGAGCTGCGGTACACCCCGGTTCGCAAATCTGTTTAAGCGGCGGAGCTCGATCGGATGGAGCCGCAATTCAGCGAGTTGGTTCTGCTCAAAGCGGCTAATGGTGACCACGCTCTCATAGAAGATCGTATCAGATTGAGACCCTACTAATCCTTCCGCAGTCGGATATCCTTTTGACACCTCGTCGACCGTGACTTCGGCGTCTGTATCGACCCTCGGATCCTTGCCGTATACCTCGTACATGTCATCGCCTACTGGCGTCCGGAGGTCCTGACAGAAGAAATTGCCCAAGCTGTAAAAAATAGGCCGGCCTTTGTAAATCTCGATGCCCCGCAGCTGATGAGGTCCATGCACGACGTATGCGTCCGCCCCGGCATCGATAAGCCTTCGGGCCAACTCCTGTTCGCAGTCAGGCGGTTCTTGGCTCCATACCCCGGGCTCGTGCTCATGATTGGTGGCGATGCAGAAGTCGGAGATCTGTTTGCCCCGACGAACGTTGCGTAGGATATCGGCGATGTCACGCGAGTTCGGCTCGAAGCTGTAACTGGCTTTGTTGCCAGTTTTATACGTCACCCCGCCGAGGACTACGCGGCTTGGATCTTTTCCAGCTGGGTTGTAGCCCGGTAGCACTTCGCGCACCTGTCTCAAGCTCTTGAGCATCTCCGGCGGAACAACGATGCTCTTCTCCAAACGAAGGGCGTTGAGCCCTGGTCTGCCTGGCGCCTCGCCAGCGGGATCGCACGCACGAGCCATCGGCATGAACGTCGTAGCAAATGACACCAACGCTACCCTTCCGCGCGGAGTCTCCAGGAAGCGCGCGGCTCCAGCTTGTGCGAGGTTTTCGCCTGCGCCTGCATGGATGATGCCGTTTTCATCGAGCGCCCGGCTCGTCTCGCGCATGCCTTCAAGGCCCCAGTCGAGCGTATGGTTATTCGCGCGACTGACCACATTGAAGCCCATGGCCCTTAAGTCAGGTCCTAGCTGCGGGTCACTGATGCAATACGCTCCACCGTACTCAGCCTGCGGGCATCCTTTGGATTGAACATCCAAGATGTTGGTTTCCAAGTTCCCGAAAATGACATCGGCCCCATGGAAGATCCTGAGAACATCGACTAAGCCAGGATAATGGCCCTTCGTCACTGGCCGCGCAAAGAGAAGGTCCCCAACTGCTGCCATTGTGAAGCCGTCTTCAACGTTTGTGGCAATTGAACCGACCGTATCAAAGCCACCATCCTGCTGGATTGGGTGGCGACTATTCTCATGCGAATCTCTCTCCATAATGATCTCCTACTTTTCGTGAGTGCGGATTTGACTGTCACTGTATTTTGTCATCGGACTAGTTCGCCGACCCGGCAAGCCTGTCGTGGACGCGAATGGGCGAAATTGCCTATCTCAAGCGCCATCGCGAAGCTCTGGAGCTGGCGCGCTCTGAGCCCTCAGCAGGTCGTGCCATAGCTCCGAGCCGAGGTTAGCGCCCCCAACTTGTATTGGGCCGAACCTCGGGCGTTCCTTCTGGACGGAAAACATATCTGCAGCACGAAAGTCTCATAGATGTCGGCAGCAGGGCGAAGTCTCGGTTTCGGGCGGCGGCGAACAATCTCATGGGTATGCCTCAGGAAAGCGTCTGTAGTTGTGCCACAGGAGTGAGCGAGGAATTGGCCGCCGCAGCCGGTTGGTCCGGGACGTCGGTAGACGGAGCGCGCACATGACAGGCCACGACGCGCCCGTCTGCCATCGGCACCAAAGGCGGCACGTCGATGCGGCAACGCTCGACCGCGAGCGGGCAGCGCGGGTGGAACGTGCACCCGCTTGGCGGATTGATGGGGCTTGGCACCTCGCCCTCTACAGGCACCTCCAGCCGAACGCGCGTAGGATCCGGCACAGGTGCCGCCGCGATCAGCGCCTCGGAATAGGGATGGACGGGCTTGGCGAACAGCGCCTCGCATGTGGCCAGTTCCACGATCCGCCCCAGATACATGACGGCAACGCGCTGCCCGATATGCTCTACGACGCCTAGGTCATGCGAGATGAAGACGAATGCGATGCCCATCTCCTGTTGGAGATCCACAAGCAGATTCAGAATCTGCGCCTGCACGGAGACGTCAAGGGCTGACACTGCCTCGTCGGCGATGATGAGCGAGGGGTTGAGCGACAGGGCGCGTGCGATGCCGAGCCGCTGGCGCTGGCCGCCCGACAACTCAGACGGAAGCCTGTTCATCATCTCGGGCGACATTCCGACCTTTCGGAGAAGGTCCGCGGCAAGTGCCTGGCGCTGCTTGCGGCTGAGGCGCTCGAAATTCTCGACAGGCTCGGTGATGATCTGCTCGGCCGTGAGCCGCGGGTTCAGCGACGAATAAGGATCCTGAAAGACCATCTGCATCCGACGACGAAACGCCCGAAGCGCTTGCTTCTTCAGGCCTGCAATGTCGGTGCCGTCGATGAGCACGCGCCCGCCTGTCGGCTCCACGAGCCGCATCAAAAGCCGCGCGACGGTGGACTTGCCGCAGCCCGATTCGCCAACGATGCAGAGTGTCTCGCCCGCCTCGACGGAAAAGGACACATCCTCCACCGCTCGCACTGCCGGAATGGTCTTCTTCAGGAATCCTGTACCGAGCGGATAATGCTTGGTCAGATTCTCGACTTTCAACAAAGGTCCCCTCATGCGCCCATGACCACTTCGGCGCGCCAGCAAGCCGCGGCGTGGCCCGGCCCGACATCATCAAGAATGGGCGTCTTCTCGCGGCAAATATCTATCGCGAACGGGCAGCGAGGCGCAAAGCTGCAGCCCACGATGGGCTCGCGAAGGCTTGGCACGATGCCGGGAATTTCTGGAAGGCGGCGCTGTCGACCGTGCCGCCGATCCGGGACCGACCGCATGAGGCCGTGGGTATAGGGATGGGCCGGGCGCGCGAAAAGATCGTTTACAGTCGCTTGCTCCACGATCCGGCCAGCATACATGACAATTACGCGTTGGCATGTCTCGGCCACAATGCCCAGATCATGCGTGATGAACATCACGGCTGTCCCCATGCGCTCTTTCAGATCGACGATCAGCCGCAGGATCTGCGCCTGGATAGTGACGTCAAGCGCAGTGGTTGGCTCGTCGGCAATCAATAGTTCCGGTGAGCAGGCAAGAGCCATGGCGATCATGGCGCGCTGGCGCATACCACCGGACATCTCATGGGGATAGTTGTTCACACGACGCTCAGGATCTGCGATCCGGACAAGTCGGAGCATCTCCCCGGCCTTTGCCATTGCATCTGACCGGGAGGCTCCCGTGTGGATCTGCACCGCCTCAGCAATCTGGTGACCGACAGTGTAAACGGGGTTGAGACTAGTCATAGGGTCTTGAAAGATCATCGCGATCTGGTCGCCGCGGATCCGTCGCATTTGCCGGTCGGACAGCTGAAGCAGGTCGCTTCCGTGAAAGTGCGCCTCGCCGGCGACCGTTCTGGCGGTCAGCTTCGGCAGCAGGCGAAGGATGGAGAGCGCGGTGACGCTCTTACCGCATCCCGACTCGCCGACGACGCCGAGAGTTTCGCCTCTGTGTACCTGAAAGCTGATGCCGCCCAGGGCACGGGTGACGCTCTCTTCGCCGTAAAAATGTGTTTCCAGGTTTCGGACGTCAAGAAGCAAGTCGCTACCTTCGGTTTGATCCATCTGCATGTTAGCGCCTCCGCTTCGCGCGGGGATCGAACAGGTCGCGCAGTCCATCCCCAAGCAGGTTGACGGCAAGGACCGTGACGGCAAGGCAGATGCCGGGGGCGAAAATCGTCATTGGGGCGATAGCGAGATAGAGTCGAGAGCTTGAAATCATGTTGCCCCAGCTCGGAATCTCGGGCGGCACGCCCACGCCCAGGAAGCTCAGCCCGGCCTCTGTCAGAATCGCGTCTGCGCAGACAATGGCGCCCTGAACCATGAGCGGCGGAATGGTGCTCGGCAGGATATGCCGCCACAGCAGCCTCGGCAGGCGCGCGCCGCCGCAGAGCGCGGCCTCCACATAGGGACGGTCCCGAACACCTAGAACCACCGAACGAACCAGCCGCGTGACGCTTGGCAACTGGGGGATCGTGATGGCGACGATGAGGACACCGATGCCGGGTCCTGTCAGAGAAATAAGGGCGATGGCCAGCAGAATCGTCGGGATCGACATAAGGCCGTCCATGATCCGCATGACGATATTGTCGAAGCTGCGTACATAGCCGGCGATGACACCGATCAGGAGACCGCCCAAACCCGCCCCCACCGCCGACGTCAATCCGACTATCAGTGAGATCCGGGCGCCGAACACCGTTCGTGCAAACACGTCACGACCCAGATTATCGCTTCCGAACCACATGTCAGCTGACGGCGGCTGGAGACGCTTGAATGGATCCATGTTCAATGGATTGCCGGCGAAAAGCGGGGCAGCGAGCGCCAGAATAATCAACAGGGCCAAGAGGCCGCCGCCCATAAGGACGAGCGGATGCCGCCGTGCTAGACGGGGAAGATCACATATTCGCAAGCGGCCCGTCAGGACGTATTCAACTGGTGCGGAGAGGAGCGTCATAGTCAGTACCGGATGCGGGGATCGACCAGAGTGTAGGAAAGATCGACCGCGAGATTGATAAGGACGTACAGACCCGAAACCAGGATGAGCACACCTTGAATGATGGGGTAGTCGCGGTTGTTGATCGCATCGACCACCAAACGACCGACACCAGGTATGTTGAACACCGTTTCCGTGATGACGACGCCACCGATCAGACCTGCGAAACTTAAGCCGATCACCGTCAGGATCGGCACACCCGCATTCTTCAGTGCGTGGTGGAAAAGCATGGAATATGACGAGGCGCCCTTGGCGGCGGCCGTTCGCATATAGTCCTCCGAGAGAACTTCGAGCATGCTTGCCCGCGCGATCCGGGCGATGAAAGCAATGTAGGCAATGCTCAAAGTCACGGTCGGCAGTATCAAGTGCACAAGCCATGGTACCAAGCCATGGTCAATAGGCTGATATCCTTGGACCGGTAGCCAATGTGTTGTGATAGCGAACAAATATATGAGAACGAAGCCGACGACAAACACCGGAACAGAAAAACCAAGTGTCGCGAATGCCGTCAGGATGCGATCAACAAGACCGCCAGCTCGCCATGCGGCAAGGATACCGAAGGAGACCCCAATCGTCACCGAAGCGATGATCGTCAGGATCGAAATGGAAACAGTCGGTTCCAGCCGCTGCGAGATCAGTTCGAGAACTGGTCGCCCCGTGAAAATTGAGGTCCCGAGCTCGCCGCCGAGGATGCCGAGCGCCCAATGGACGAACTGAACGGGCAGCGGCTGATTGAGTCCCAGCCGTTCGCGAATGCCGGCGATCATCTCTGGCGTGGCCCTAGGGCCGGCGATGATGTCCGCCGGATCGCCGGGCGCGAGCCTGAGAAGCAGGAAGACGAAGATGCCGACCATCGCCATGACGGCGACGGTCGAGACCATTCGGCGAACTATGTAGGCAGCCATTGCGCCCTTAAACCTTCTGCATGATAAGGTCGCGTCGAGAGATTCTCAAGTTACACTCCCCTTTTTAGTTAGCGGCGCGGCTAATCCGCATCTATGAGTTCTTTTGACACCACGAGAGCGCATTGGATCTCAAAGAGGCGGTAGACCTTTGGTTTTCCAGCGAATGACTTTGCCGCGGAGACGACATTTTGAAAACTATAACACCTGGAGAGGAAGGTTTGGACCAAAATGCGTCGATGCTGAAATGGGAGCCCTAAAAAGGAGCGTGATTTGAAATGAAGCCTAAGACTAAGAGGCCGTTTTGAAATCGGCTTCCTGGGGTTTCGTCTGAGGCTGGGTTATGATTCAAGCTGTGGATGTGGACAAAGCAGAGCCGTGGCCGGATGGCCCAGATCGCCAAGCAGACCAAGCGCTACCCGTCTGATTTGACGGACGAGGAGTGGGAGCAGTTCGCGCCGCTGATGTCCAAGCCTGGGCGGCGTGGGCGTCCGCGCGAGGTTGATTTTCGCGAGGTGATCAATGCGGTGCGCTACCCTGTGCGTTCGGGGTGCGGCAGGCGGATACTGCCGGTCCACTTTGGGCCGTGGCAGACGGTCTATGGCTGGTTTCGAGAGCTGGCGCGGCGCTTTTTGTTCCAGACCATCCACGACGTGGCTCTGATGCTGGATCGTGAGCGGGCCGGGCGCGAGGCCAGTCCCACGGCGGCGGTGATCGACAGATGGGGTATTCGGCTTGAGCCTCTCTTTTGGCGGTGATGCCATCAAGGTGCTGCGCTTCGAGCTGATGATAAAACGTGATCGGTTCCCTGGAACAGCGAAACAGGCACGGTGTGCCGCGAGGTGAAGGTGCCGAGCCATCCCGAGGATGTGTCGAAGGATCCCGCCTGGCGGTTGGAACGCGTGGGGCTTGAAGCGGACCTTTGTCGCAAGGGCTGTTCGAGGGTCTTGCCAAAACCGGCTTGCCAGTGGTTTGCATTGAGACGGGTCACGTCAAAGCATTCCTGAAGGCGCAGCCGAACAAGACCGACCGCAATGATGCTCGCGGGATCGCGCAGATGATGCGGGTCAATCTGTTCCGCCCGGTGGACGTTAAGACCCTGACGAGCCAGAAGCGTCGGGCGCTGCTGACGGCGCGCAAGCTCTTAAAGGAAAAGGCGATTGCCATTGAAAATGACATTCGCGGGCCTGTTGCGCAATTTTGGGCTCAAGGTCAGCATGGTCGGTTCGGTCAAGTTCGAGGAGCGGATCCGCGAGCTCACCGAAGGCATGTCCGATCTGCCGAGATCGTCGAACCGCTGCTCGACCCGCGCCGCAAGCTGCGCCAGCACTTTGCCACCCTGCACCGCGAGCTTCTGGCGATCGTCCGGGATGATGAGGTTTGCCGCCGGCTGATGTCGATCCCCGGTGTCGGCCCCGTCGTGTCGCTGGCCTACACCGCGACGATCTATATCCGGCCCGCTTCCGCAACTCCAAGGCGGTCGGGCCGATTTTGGGCCTGACGCCGGCGCTCCATGAATCGGGCGAAAGCCGCCGGGTGAGCGGGATCTCGTTATGCGGCGACGGCATGATGCGAACGTTGCTCTACAAGTCCGCGCAGACCCTGCTGACGCGGGTGACTAAATGGTCCTGGGTGAAGGCCTGGGCGGTGAACGTCGCCAAGCGGCGCGGCCAGCAGAAAGCCATCGTTGCGCTCGCCCGCCGGCTGCCGGTGATCATGCATCGCATCTGGAGCGACGGCACACAGTTCCGCTGGATCAGGACGGAAATCATGCCGGCCGCCGGCTGACCGTGTCACGACCAGCGTGAGCTGCCGCCGTGCTCGTGCCCGTCAAGGGCAAGTCGTTGCGCGATGGGCCCTTCGGTCCCCACCCTTGACGATCACTGCGCGCGGCGGGCAGCGCGGAATCAGATCGGGACGAGGAGATGGTCGCCCAATCGGCCGAACAAGGAGATCGTAGGGAATGAACCAGGATCAAATGTGACAATCATCGCCCCCGATAGAAGGTGGCGACACAGGTCCACCGGCAGGTGGAAAGCTGTCCTTCGCGGGACGAGGATGAGGTGAGTTCGCCGACTGGCTTGCCTTGATTGCCCATCATCGGCAATCAAGGCGCTCGACAGATTGTTCCACCTCATTATTCTGAAACCCCATAGAGGGTAGGGCCAGAGCGCCGATACCGGAGAGAAGCAAGGCCCCGCGAAAGACGTCCAATGCCGGCGAAGCGGAAAGAGCTACAAGGCGCTTGACTTCAAACCGCCGAATGAGAAGCCAGTCGGTCAAGGCTCCGCCAGCAAGAATAAGGGGTTATGACGCCGGCAAGAAGATCGTCGGACGCAAGCGCCATATCGCAGTGGATACGGATGGGCGGCTGTTGATGGTCAACTTGACGGCGGCCGATATCTCCGACAGCGCCGGCGCTCAGGCGATCTTGGATGGTATCCGCAAGCGCTGGCCCTGGGTGAAGCATCTGTTCGCCGAGGGCGCCTATGATCGGCTAAAACTCATGGACAAAGCCGTCTATCTAGACTTCGTGGTCGAGGTCATCCGCCGATCCGATGACCAGAAAGGCTTCGAAGTTTTACCCCGCCGCTGGGTTGTCGAGCGAACCTTCGGCTGGCTCACACGCTGGCGCCGCCTCTTGCGCGACTACGAACGACGCCGACATCTCCGAAACCATTATCCACGCCGCCGTAGGCAGTCTCTTGATGCGCAGAACAGCCATTGAACCAATTCCCAAACAGATGGGGTGGATTGGGGTCTCTTCCGAGCCGAGATGAAAGCGGCTGCTCCTGTAGAGATGTGAGAACGTGGTCGATGTTGAATCGCCACAAACATCAGGAAGGAGCAGCCATGAAGTATTTTGCCGGACTGGACGTGTCTTTGGAAGAGACCGCCATTTGTATTGTCGACGAGAGTGGCCGGATCGCGAAGGAAGCACGAGCATCGAGCGGCCCGCAGGCGTTGATCGACGCACTGGGTGAAATCGGTCTGCCGCTTGAGCGGATCGGCCTGGAAGCGTGTTCGCTGACGGCGTGGCTTCATGACGGGCTACGTGCCGAGGACCTGTCGGCGATTTGCATCGAGACGCGGCAGGCCAATGCGGCGATGAAGACAAGCCGATCGCAACGATGCCTGCGCATTGGCGCAGATCATGCGCACCGGCTGGTATCGGCGGGTGCATGTGAAAAGCCGACAGTGCCGGCTCTGGCGTTTCCTGCTTGTCGCCGACCGCACGGTGCTGAACGAAATGCGCACCATCGAGAACGTGGTCAGGGCGATCCTGCGGGGGGCCGGCATCAAGCTGGGCACCTCGTCACGAACCGCCTTCGCCGGTCGTGTGCGCGACCTGGCCGGCACAGACCCGATCGTCATGCCGCTGGTCGAGCCGCAGCTGGCGATCCTCAGCGCGATGCTGAGAGAATTCGCCCGCCTGACGAAGCAGGTTGTCGATCTCGTTCGCAAGGAAGAGGTCTGCCGGCGTCTGATGAGCGTTCCCGGTGTTGGCCCATCACCGCACTTGTCTTCCGCGCCACGATCGACCGCGCCGATCGCTTTAGCCGATCGAGGAATGTTGGCGCCCATCTGGGCCTGACGCCGGCGCGTTACCAGTCGGGCGAGACCGACATCCAGGCAAGATCAGCCGATGCGGCGACGAACTTGCTCGCACCACGCTTTATGAGGTCGCCCACACTGCTTGTGCGCTCCAAGAAATGGTCGAGCCTCAGAGCATGGGGCATGAACATCGCCAGGCGACGCGGCATGGCGCGAGCTCGGGTCGCGGTCGCCCGCAAGCTCGCAGTCATCGTGCATCGCATGTGGGTCGATACGACCGAGTTCCGCTACGGCAAGCAACCGGTCTGCGCAGCGACGGGATGAAATGAAACGAAAACTGGAGGAGCAAGAAATACAGCTTCGCGCGCAAGGGTGATACCAGATCGTTCCGTGGGGACGATGGGCAAGGCGATCTCGTTGAGAGTCCGGAACCTTGGGGGGCGAAAGCCTTCAAAGGTCGTGAAACAGATTGAGACGCCGTGCTCTCCTGAACCCATCATGCGGCGGCCCAGCGCCGACCGCGAAGAGAAGCGCGTGACCCGCGGACGATACGATCCGGAAAAAAGGAGCAGCTTGACCGCGACGACCCCAATCAGAGAGGACTCTAAGCGGAGGGTGGCTCACGCAACCTTCAGTTCGGGCACATGCATACGCGTCGTCTCTAGGTCGGAGATATTCCTCGCACTCTCTCCATTGCGGTCAGGCAACTCTGCGTGCGTCGGCCGGCAGCATTCCGTCATGTTGGACATCGGATGACTCCCGATTCCCTGCCAACCTCCGTGAAGGCCTCCACGGTACCGTCGAGATCCATACTCGAATGTGCGGCAGACATCTGCGTGCGGATGCGCGCCTGACCCTTCGGCACTGCGGGGAAGTAGAAACCGATCACATAAATGCCGCGCTGGAGCATTTTCTCGGCCATCTGCTGCGCGAGGCCTGCGTCGCCCAACGTCAAAGGAATTATCGGCGTCCGCGCCAGCGAGCGTGAAGCCCGCCTTCGACATCTTCGAGCGGAAGCGGTCGGCATTGGCATAAAGCTTTTTGCGCAGCGCATCGCCTTGTTCGATCAGATCGAACACCTTCAGCGATGCCCCTGTGATTGCGGGCATCAGCGTATTGGAGAAGAGATACGGCCGCGAGCGCTGGCGAAGCCAGTCGATGACCTCGCGCCTGCCTGCCGTATAGCCGCCCGAGGCGCCGCCGAGCGCCTTGCCCAGCGTGCCGGTGATGATCTCCACCCTGCCCTCCACGCCGCAATGCTCCGCCGTGCCGAGCCCATGCCTGCCGACCAAGCCGACCGCGTGGCTGTCGTCGACCATGACCATCGCGCCGTATTTCTCGGCCGTTGCGATGACGATGGAGCTGTCGTCACGCAAACTCCCGAAAGTCGAGCAGGCGTGCTTCGGCGGGGTGCCGCCACGGATTTGGTGGACTGGCGATATATGCCGACGTCACCTGCTGCTGGGAGCTCGGCAGCCGGAGGACGATCGGGATCCGCGATGGTGCGGCAACTTTCTGCGCCGCCGAGCTCTCGCCGCGCGCTGAGGACGCTTACCTCAACTAGGCGACCGACACGCCCGCGAAATGGTGATGCCGGTTTGCTCTATGTCACAATCCCTGTGCAATACGACGGGCTGGCAGCTGGCTACGCTATATATCGCCTCGTGGCGCGTGAGGTTGAGCGAATATGCAGCCGTTACCATGTGATCAAGGGCACATGCTTTTGTAAGGTGTACTCCACGCCATTCCTGCGGAGTTGCCGATGAACAACGATTTCATTGCCTATTTGTCTGCGGAACTGGCTGGCTTGAAATCCGCGGGGCTCTACAAATCCGAGCGCGTTGTCGCTTCGACGCAGTCGTCCGACATCGAACTCGCGGATGGCAGCAAGGTCCTGAATTTCTGCGCCAACAACTATCTCGGTCTCGCCGACAGTCAAGATCTGCGGGACGCGGCTAAGGCTGCGCTCGACTGCTATGGATACGGCATGGCCTCGGTCCGCTTCATCTGCGGCAGTCTGCAAGAGCACAAGCAACTCGAGACGCGCATCTCATCATTCCTCACGGTGGAAGATGCGATCCTCTATTCATCCTGTTTTGACGCCAATGCTGGTTTGTTCGAAACGCTGCTCGCGAGGAAGACGCCGTTATATCCGATGCGCTGAACCACGCCTCCATTATCGACGGCGTACGACTTTCAAAGGCAAGGCGCTTCCGCTACGCCAACAATGACATGGAAGCGCTTGAAGAAGAGCTTAACAGGGCGGAGCGCAGCCGCTTCAAACTGATCGCGACCGATGGTGTGTTTTCCATGGACGGCATCATCGCCAATCTTGGCGGCGTTTGCGATCTGAAGCCACTCCCCTAAATTGCTGCTGCATCGCTCATCTCCGTCAAGGGTAAATGACAGCAGTCGACCATGCCGGATCATCATGCCTTTGCCAGTAGATATCCATGAGCCGGCGAGTGACGAATCCGACGCGACCAGTAGCGATCACGGCGTCGTCGATACGGGTCACGGGCATAATGCCGCCGGCAGTCGAGGTGATGAACACCTCGTCAGCCTCTTTGATCTCAGCACGACTAATATCGGCAGCCGTGGCCGACAACCCAATCTCGGCGCAAAGGTCGAACACAGTCCGGCGCGTGATGCCCGGCAACACCCCAAAAGCGGGTGTCCTCAGGGACCCGTCCTTTACAACGAACACATTGAAGCCGGGTCCCTCCGCAATGTGCCCGTTCGTATCTAAGATCAGCGCTGTCTCCGCCCCCCTGTCGTAGGCGTCGAAAAGGCCCTTCACGAGATCGAGCCAATGATAGTTCTTGATCGAGGGATCGATCGATTTGGGCGGGATGCGGATGGTTTCGCTTATGGCGACATGCAAGCCTCTTTCCAGCTGTTCCTTGTTGGCGACCGAGCCAAAAGGGACAGCAAAAGCCATGAACCGGTTCTCCGCTTGGCGGGGATCGCGGCTGAAGGTCGGCGATGAACCGCGCGTGCAGATCATCTCCACGTATGCCGACCTATGCCCCGACAAGGCGACACAATTTGTCAGGATCGACTCTATTTGCTCCCGATCATAGGGCAGCTTCATTCGCAGCCGTTCCACGCCCCCAAAGAAGCGGTCAAGATGCAAATCCAGCCGGAAGAATCTGCCATTCCAGACGTGTACCGTGTCGTAAGTGGCGTCCGAGTGCAGGAACCCCCAATCGAGCACGGATATTTTGGCCTCGGACATCGGCAGGTATTGCCCATCCATAAAGGCGACCCCGTCCGGGTAGCGCCGTTGGTCAAAGTAACAGTCATCGACACTTGGCATCGCGGGTAATAACTGTGTCATTGTGGCTTCTTCTTCCTTGCACCGAGAGGCTTCGCCAGCGTCGAACGATCTGGCAACTCACACCGTCCCGACGCTGGATCAACTGCGCTCCTAGATCGCACGGTTCTCAGGTCGAAAAGGCTCAATCTGATGGTGGACGCGCAATGGAAATTTCAAAACGCGACCGGAATGATGGCTTCAGCGCAACCGCCCGACTCTACCCCGTCAACCTGCGGCTCGAACTGGACACGATCAGGCGAAATCATGCTTCGGAATTTTCGGACGTAGGATTGGTACAGAGCTTTGTCTTGACGAAGACGTCAAGGCCTCGACGTCCCTCAACGGCCACGATCAGCACCGCGCCCTCGACCTTGCCCTTGTCGCGCGGCTTGCGGCTGCGGGTCGGCAGGATCGTCGTGTCGTAATGTTCGGCCATGGCGGCGAAGGTCTGGTTGAGGGTCGGCTCGAACCACAGCGCCTTGGCGACGCCGGCCTTCAGATTGTCGCAGACGATCGCCTTTAGTTACCCCGCCGAAGAAGGTGAGTGCCCGGCACTGGCCCTCGATCCAGTCGGGCAGTTTTTGGCTGAAGCTGGCATAGGCGAAGGTGAAGGACGAGGCGCCCAGCACCGCGACGAAGATCTGTGCCTGGTAGATGACGCCAGTATCGGGATCGACAATGGGCACGGTGTGGCCCGAATAGTCGGTCTGCATCACCGCGCCCGCCTCGTGGCGGTTGCGGAACGTCGCGCTCGACTGGCGCTGGAAAGCGCCGAACCGGTCACAAAAGCAGGTGTAGCCATAACTATCGGGGTGCGCCGCGCGGTATTCCTGCCACAACAACGTCAGCGTCACGCCCTTGCGCTTCAGCTCGCGCGAGATCATCGCCCAATCGGGCTCGTCCAGATGCTGCGGCGGACGGCCAACCCGGCGAAACAGAAGCCGCTCAAGCAATACGTCATAGCCCGGCGGCAGCGGCCAGTCCGAGATGCCAGCCTCACGCGCCCGCAACAGATAGGTCGAAGCCGAAGTCTTGCTGATCTTCAGCCGTTCCGACACCGCTCGCACCGAGAGGGCCTGCTCATGCGTCAGGCGCAGGATGGATCGTAGGCTTTCACTGTCGTTCGTCTCGCTTGCTTCCGTCTTGGCATGGCCCCTCTCAACCCGATGATGAGAGGGCAAAATGCCAGAACGGCGCTCCCGAGAACCGACCGTTATCCGCCCCGAAGACTGTCCGGGATTAGCGGAATCACTGTCCCGTAATTACTGAAATCGCTGTCCGCGAATTAGCGGAATGGGTGTCCGCGAATTTCTGAAATACGCATGCAGGTCAATGACCTTCTCATGCGCCGCTCGTAGCTGCTCGACCTGGGGAATAAGCGAAAGTCGGGCAAGCGGTGGAATGAGCTCGTTATTCTCATCTACGACGAGTTCAATCAGCATCCCGACGCGACAATGCCCTGGCGCGTCACGATTCCGAACTTAGTCAGGTGGCCGCGTAAGGCGTTGACCAGCATTGTCCGCTGCCGGATCAGAAGCTCTCGTGCTCCCGCAGCATCAGCACACGCTCTCTGCTGCACGCTCTTCACCGGAACGAAGCGCATCGACGGCCGCGTCACCGCTTCGCAGATCGCCTCAGCATCTGTCCCGTCGTTCTTCTGCCGCCTTACGTATGGCAGACATAGGAGGCCAGCATCAACCGAACCTCATGACCCAGCCGCATGAGAACGCGGGCCCAGTGGTGTCCGGTCGCACAAGCCTCAATTCCGATCAGGCCGGAGGGCAACGCCTCGCCGTAACTTCCGACGAACGAGGACCCCGCCGCCAGCTGAAAGACCTGCTTCGCCATATCCAGACCTACTGTGGTAACTTTCTCCATGGACTGCTCTCCCTCTTGTGACTTGTGACAGCCACACTATGGCACCTCGATGCCGGGAGCAGAGGCCGTCCACATGGGGTAATCGCGGGAGCGCATCGCCCGTCGTCTCGACGCAATTACATGCTTGCCGTCCCAGCGGCGATTAGACAACCCATCAGGTCACCTTCAGTCTCTGCAGAGAGAACCGCCGAACAGTGGCGAAGCCACGTTATTGCGGGCAGCGTCAAGCCACCAGATTTGGCAGTTCCTGAAAAACGTCGACATACTATCTTTCAAGTCCTGTCAGCGACCAACCGGGCACCAAATGGTCCGGCACGCGACGCTAAACGAGGACGAGATTTCCCGCGCTCCGGCGGCCTGCTGACTGGCTGACCGGATCGAGCTAAATTCGCGCTGTGCCCAAGAATCGATCCGGTCGCGCAAACTCCAATACCACAAGGCCACTAGATAGGAGCTCCCTATGACAATTGCGACGGTGCCTGCAATCAGCGAGGCGGATGCACGAATTGAGCGCCGACTTTGCGAGCTAGCAACTTGCGATTCAGCCTCGATCTGGGAGGCTCAGGACGAGCTGTCCAGCGCGATTGCAGAGGCGGGCATGCACTTTGAGGGGCGGGCGTATCCCGTATGTCTCCGGCCCCTTGCGATAGACTGCGGTCTGGCAAATCACCTCAGCGCTACCGCTGAGGCCGTGACCAAGCTCCTTGATGTCGCCGCTGAGCTGTATTGCTGCAATGAAGACGTACAAGACCTATTTCCAGCTTATAAACATTTGCGGGGTTTGATCACTAATCTGCCAAAACATCGGCCGATTGTAAGAATATGCCGACTGGATGGCCTTTTCGGCAGCGATGGCTATTATAAGATAATTGAAACGAATACCGAAGCGCCCGGCGGCGTTATTCAGAACGGCCTCGCTGCAAAAGTCTGGAGCCGTATACCCAACCCATTGACACATGGCCTGTCACTGGACGTGAGCAAGCAGCCTTTCGCGAAAGATCCGAACTGCTTTGTCCGGGAGTTGGTGTCTGCCTATTACGCTGCGGCGGGCCGCGAGCTAAAAACTGCCGCCGTAGTCAACTTTCGTGGACGTTACACAAACGAAGTAGATTGGATCGTTAATGGCCTAAGAGACGCAGGCGTCAGAGCAGCGTTGCTGGATGTTAGCGACATGAAGCTGACACCTCGTGGACTAGTCGGCCCTGACGGTGAACTCATCGAGCTTGTTTACAATAAACTCGATCCTAGGGACTTTATTGAGGCGATGGAAACTGAGGGTTACTTAAACGCCTGCGCATCTGAAAATGTAGTTTCGATAAACCCGTGGATCTCCCAATGGGTATTGTCTGACAAGGCAATCCTTGCTTTACTTAGCGATGATCGATTCAGCTCAAACTTCAACGTCGAGCAGATCGAGTTTATTGCACGCCACGTTCCCTGGACCCGTCTTGTTAGAGAGGGAATAACGACTGATCCAAAACGGCGTCGGATTGAGCTCATCAGCTACATCCGGAAGAACAAGACCGATCTTGTTCTAAAGCCCTCTAACGCGACGCGTGGCGAGCATGTCTTGGTTGGGCGCCTCACATCCTTAGAGGTGTGGGAAGAATACATTGACCGGGCCGCCCGCAACCCTTACGTCGTTCAAGAGTACATCGCGCCCGGAGAGGTTACAGCTCTGCATCTACCAAGCCGGTCGATCAAGAAAATGGCGTATGGAATTGACTGTTACGTATTCGGTGGCCGCCTAGCAGGTTTTCAGTCGCGCGCAAGCCTCGATCCTGTGATGAACGTTGGGCGAAGCGGGATTCTACTACCGATAGCTATCAACTAAATTTCTCAGCTGAACCCGCCAAGACGTTCCCGTGCGTGAAGTGCTATGGCGTTGAGTCGATGAACCTGGTCGTATAGGAGTTATCGCGAAACTTCGCATGGCCCATGATCGCTTCGAGGGAAGGTGGGGTCCGTCGCCACGCCGCGAATGCGGAATTAGTGCAGCGACCACTCCATCGCTTCCTCGGGGCTCCGCCTCCAAGCCGGTACTGCGGATCGTAGAAGCGGGCAATGACCGCGTCGGAATAGGCGGTCCAGCCGGATGCCGAAGCCGGTCGCTCTACCCTCGCCTTCGACAACGGCGGCCGAGCGCAAGGGCATTCTGCGCCTCATCATCTGCGAGGTCATTCTCGACCAGAAGCGCTTCCAGGGCCAGGTCTGGTTCAAGATCCTGTGGCAGACGGGAGCGACAAGCGAGCACTCTCTCCAGAGGCGGGTCCACACCTATGGCGACTACGCCGATCTGGAGCGGCTACGGCGCCGCGCTGATCGAACTCAACGCGGCAGGCAAAATGGACAAGGAGATCGCGGTGGCGTTGAACGCGGAAGGCTTTGTCGCAGCACGCGGCTGCGCGTTCAAAGGTGAGAATGTCTGGCTTCTGCGGACACGTTGAGGCATCCCCACGGTCAAGATCAATGGGACGAGCGCCAATCCCGACCGCTGGCCAGATGGAACCTACTCTGTTCAAGGGGCAGCCGCCGCCCTGGGCGTCACACCCCAAACCGTCTTCGACTACCTCGCCCGCGGCTGGATCGAGGGACGCCAGCTCACAAAGGGGCAGCCGTGTGGCAAATCGAAGTCTCAGACGATCAGATCAACACGCTGCGGGCGCGGACCGCTCGCACCAGGCGATCAAGGAAGAAGGCATCATGAAAACTTCGCTGAGCCTGTCGTCGCAACCGCACTTCTCGATCGCCTGCTTCACCATGCGGTCGTCGTCCAGATCGAAGGATCAAGCTATCGGCTCCGCCAGCACGCCGAGTTCATGCCCGAACACCTGCGATCAAAAGCCTCCATCACGCCGCCGACACTAAATGGACCGTCGCGGCCGCGCGGCCGGCCACCGAAAAATGGACACCCCTCCGCGATAGCCTGAGCGGCGAAACTGGGGAATTTTACTTCGGCCTTTGGAGTGCGCCCCTCAGACCGGACAGGATGAACAAGCAGAATTGACTTGGAAGCCGGACTTTCGAAGGATGGAAGCCCATGGTGACTTATCGCACGCACAGCATCGAGTTCAAACGTCAGGTAGTGCAGGAGTTCCTGTCCGGCGAGACGCTGCATGGTCTCGCCAAGCGGCACGAACTGCCGCGTAACCTGATCCGCATCTGGGTTCAGAAATACGAGGCCGGCTCCTTCGACGAAGACGTAGCGGCGGCCGACACGATGCAGACCTATGAGGCGCGGATCGCAGCGCTGGAGCGGCTGGTAGGCCGGCAAGCCTTGGAAATTGAGTTTCTAAAGGGGGCTCTGAAAAGCGCACCACGTCCG
This sequence comes from Mesorhizobium sp. M0701, assembly GCF_040320365.1. Taxonomy (NCBI): domain Bacteria; kingdom Pseudomonadati; phylum Pseudomonadota; class Alphaproteobacteria; order Hyphomicrobiales; family Phyllobacteriaceae; genus Mesorhizobium; species Mesorhizobium sp. M0701. The sequence continues at coordinate 11,661 of NZ_JAMYPO010000061.1, read as the reverse complement.
AGAAGCGGGACTACATCCGTGATCACCGGCCCGGCGGTGTCTCCATCGCTGAAGGATGCCGGCTGATGGGGATCGCGCGATCAACCTAGTACGATCAGCCCGAAACCGCCGTGGACGACACAGCGCTCGTCGTGACGATGGGTGAGATCTCCGACAGCTTCGAAGCTTACGGAAGCAGGCGACGGAACGATTGGCCGTGGCGAGCACTCCGCTCTCGCACTGTGGCAGGCCCAGGTTCGTCACCATCGGCCGCTGATCGAACGCATCATCACATAGAGCGAGCGGCGGGTGGTGGCCGGCGAGTTGGTGCCGGCCAGCGACAAGCTGGTCAGCCTGTTCGAGCCCCATGCCGATATCATCGTCAAAGGCAGCCGCGACACCGAATACGGCCACAAGCTCAACCTGACCACCGGCAGGAGCGGCATGATCTTCGATCTGGTGATCGAGGCGGGCAATCCGCGCGACAGCGATCGATTGCTGCCGATGCTGGAACGCCACATCGCCTTCTATGGTCACGCGCCGCGGCAGGCGGCGGCCGACGGCGGCTTTGCCAGTCGCGACAATCTGGCTACAGCCAAGACCTTGGGCGTTCGCGACATGGCATTCCACAAGAAAGCCGGCCTCAGGATCGAGGACATGGTTAGAAGCAATTGGGTCTACCGCAAGCTGCGCAACTTCCGCGCCGGCATCGAGGCCGACATCTCATGCCTCAAGCGCGCTTATGGCTTGGCGCGCTGCGCCTGGCGTTGCCTTGATCACTTCAAGAGCTACGTCTGGTCCTCGATCGTGGCCTACAATCTTCCTCTTCGCACGTCTCAATCGGACCTGACGTCGAGCCATTGCGCGGGTCAGCAGCCCTCCGGCAGGCGCCGGCTCCATAGCCATGACTAACTTCCGTTCGGCGAATTCTTTCTGGCGCGATTCATTGGACTTCGCGTCGGCCCGGTCACGCAAACGACGTTCTTCCTGCGGCAAAGCTCTGTAAACGCTCACCAAAAGGGGCATTTATGGATGGAAACTAGCTAGTCTCGGCATTTGCTGGCTGATTTAACCTGAAGCGGTCCGGCTGTGCAGCGCAGGCCTCGCGGATGAACCTATAGGGCGCTAGGCCCTTGAGCCTTCGGCCAAGTTTTAGGCGGAGAGAAAGTCCGGTGAGGCGCTGCCGGAGCTGATCCTGGCTCCGCTATACAAGCGCTTGACGATGGCGTCCTTGATAGTCCGGTTGTTCTCTCGGCCTGGTCGTCAGTTCATGGGTGCCTTGCCTTCGTCGTGAGGTGCTCGATGTGCCTTCCTGGCGCAAGCGTATTCGAATGCCATTTCCTCCTTAATCAGCGGCACAGCCGAGCCACCGGCGGGCTGTGCCGGCTTGCGTTCGCGGAGAGTTTCTTACAATTCTATGATGCGTAAGTTTGCTGCCTTTATGGCGGCTGCCGTTCTGCTAGCAGTATCCAATTTTTTCTTGACATTTTTTATGTGGAAATTGACAGTATTTACAGATATCCCTAGAATAACTCCTATTTCCCACGACGATTTCCCTCTCGCAGTCCATAGGATACACTCTTTTTCTCTTACAGAAAGTTTAGGAGCTTGCTCTATGCCAGTCGCGCTCGCGAACTTTGTGGCCATAAGATGGAAATGCAACGCGGCAAGTTGCAAGTAGGTGATTGTTCTATTTGGGAATTCGCGGCCCCAGGGTCGAGCAAAGCTCATGATCGCAAAGCTGCCATCGGGGTCGTGCAATGGAACACTAATACCTGACCTTAAGCCGAACGTCGCAGCCTCTTCGAAAACGCGCCGTTCGTCCTCAGTCGTGCTTGCGTCGTTGTGCACCTCGCTCCATCGAAAGGCGCCTGCCCGCGTTCGACTCGCCTTGATGATGGGGTCTATCCTGTCATAACCCATTTTGAAATAGCGCTGCTGCCATTCATCAGGATAACTCAGCATGACTGCCGGATCGCGTCGGATCGGCTTCAAAAGCTTTCCGTCGGGTGTATGAGAACCATAGGCGATCCACGGGCAATCAAAGTTCAGGGCAAACGCAGATAACAGGTCGAACAACTGCTTGGATTGACCAATGCCGTCAGTCTGGTCAAGAAATCGGCCGAACTCGACCGCAAACGCTTCCCTCGCTGCGTTCGGGAAATGCATCGACGGGGCCAAAGAAAACTGGTCGGACAATCTGGTTGCTGACCCTCGAAGTTGAGAGACCGCAGTCATCGGCACGCGTTCCATAGTCTCTGCTCCGCACCATTTGCGCCGGACGTCATCAATGCTGCGCAAAGCGCTGGCCCAAGGCTGAGGCACTGCACGCCGCTCCTTCCGAACCGATATCGTCAAAGTTGTAAATATCACCAATTCCATCCCAAAGAAGAAATTATTTTATATTAAGTAGTTGCTACAGTTTTTTTTCGGAAGTTTTCATTTTTTGAAATAAACATTTATTCTGTCATGTTTCTTGAACTGACTTCGGCGACCATATCTATATCTGTGCACGTTTTCCAAACTACATCGGCAAGACGGGATGAAGCGAGGCTGAATCGGAAGGGGATTCCCATTTATCGAGATATGTGACTCGCCCCGGTGCCACAGCTTGGCTGGGTCAGGATCAATGGTCACAACTGCTGACCTATATCCGGTTTCCTGATGCGGCTCGGCGTTCTTCGCTGCGAGCGTCGATGGGTTTTCGCCGGCTTGCACTTCAATGCTCCTTGGCCGAAGCCGTGCCGGTCCACGCATCAGGTTCGGGAAGCGACGGGGGGACCGTTTTCGCCATCTCCTGCCATTTTTCAGTCGGGCGGGTCCTATACGTCTGCATGTAAATCACAAATAGCCAAGCGTGGGTCGATTCAGTCACAGAAGGACGCGCTCTAAGTGTTTAGTCCCGGCATTTGCTGGAGCGGATTGAGAGTGAAGCGCTCGGGCTGGGAAGCCCATGCCTTGCAGATGAACTCGTAGGGCGTCAGGCCCTTGAGGGTCTTCAGCCTGCGGCCGAAATTGTAGGCCGCGACGAAGTCGGCAAGATGCCGACGCAGTTGGTCGTGATCGTCGTAATGGAAGCGTTTGACGGTTGCGCCCTTGATGGTCCGGTTCATTCTCTCGACCTGACCGTTCGTCCAGGGGTGCTTTGGCTTTGTGGTTCGATGTTCGATATCGTTCTTGGCACAGGCGTATTCGAAGGCATGAGCCCGGAATATCTCGCCATTTGCGATTGCCTCCTGATCAGCGGAACGGCCGAACCGCCAACGCCTGGCGTGGTGAACTGGATGCCGTTGTCGGTGAGAACGGTGTGGATCCTGTAGGGGACGGTCGCGATCAGGCGTAGCAGAAACTCTTGGAAATGGCTGTCGGAGCCTTCTCGTGCAGTTCGACGAAGGCGAACTTCGAGGTTCGGTCGATGGCGACGAACATGTGTAGCTTGCCCTGTTCGGTTCGAACCTCCGCGATATCAACGTGGAAGAAGCCGATCGGATAGGCCTTGAACTTCTTCTTCGCCGGCTTGTCGCCCTCGACATCCGGCAATCGGCCGATGCCGTGGCGCTGCAGACAGCGGTGCAATGAAGATCGCGTCAGATGCGGGATCGTCGGCTGCAACGCGTAGAGGCAATCGTCGAGCGGCAGCAGCGTGTAGCGGCGGAAGGCCACAATAACGGCCTCTTCCTCGGCAGACAGAACCGTCGATCTCGGCTCCCTGGGGCCGGTGGGCAGATCGGCGGTCGAACTCCGCTTCTTCCACTTCGCGACCGTCTTGGGGTTGATGCCATAGCGCTTCGAAAGCGACCTCAGGCTCGCTTCACTATGTTGTATCGCTCGACGGATCGCCTCTGTCGTTGTGGCGCTCCCATGAAGAACCTGGCCCATAGTGCATCCTTTGATTCGGACGACAATGATGAGCCATCAAAGCCTGGGATCAAACATCTAAGTAGTTTATCCGAGGCCGCGTTAGTCCGATCTGGGCGGCAGCCGGATCAATCCAACGCCGTTCTCAATCTCGATTTTGGTGCCAAATGGCTGCGAGAGCTTCTGTAGCCGCTCCAGAATGGCTACGGCTTGCGGTACGGGAGCGAGACGTGGCACGCCCCGGTTCGCAAACCTCTTCAAGTGACCAAGCTCGATTGGATAGAGCCGTAATTCAGCAAGTTGGTTACCCTCATATGGCTGACCGAAACGATGCTCTCGTAGTAGATCTGGTCGGGGAGCGCATCCACAAATCCTTCCCGCGACGGATATCCTTTGAACCACCTCGTCGATGGTCACCTCGGCATCCGTGTCAACTTTTGGATGCTTATCGTAGACGGCGTACATGTCAGCGCCCAAGGGCGTGCGGAGGTCCTCACAGAAGAAATTCCCCAGGCTATAAAAGATAGGCCGCCCTTTGTAGATCTCGATGCCTCGCAACTGATGAGGCCCGTGCCCAAGGTATGCGTCCGCTCCAGCATCAATAAGCCTGCGGGCGAACGATTGTTCGGAATCAGGCGGCTCTGAGCTCCAATTGCCGGGCGCGTGGCCGTGGTTCGTGGCGATGCAGAAGTCGGAGAACTGCTTGCCGCGCCGAACGTTACGCAGAATGTCAGCGACATCGCGCGGGTTTGCTTCGAAGCTATAACCTGCTTTGTCACCCGTTTTGAATGTCACCCCGCCAAGTACAACCCGGCTTGGATCCTGTCCGGCGGGATTGTAGTTTGGCAACGCGGCGCGGATCTGTCTCAGGCTTTCGAGCATTTCCGCCAGGACCACGATGCTTTTGTCCAAACGAAGAGCATTGAGTCCTGGTCTGCCTGGCGCCTCGCCAGCGGGATCGCACGCGCGAGCCATGGGGCTGAACGTTGTAGCAAATGACACCAATGCCGCGCGACCGCGCGCGGTCTCCAAGAAGCGAGCGGCACCAGCTTGGGCGAGATTCTCGCCCGCACCTGCATGTATGATCCCGTTCTCATCGAGCGCGCGGGTCGTCTCGCGCATACCTTCAAGGCCCCAGTCGAGTGTATGGTTGTTCGCGCGACTAAGCATATTGAAGCTCATCGCTTTCAAATCAGGTCCCAACTCCGGGACACTGATGCAATACGCACCACGTACTCAGCCTGCGGACTCCCTTCGAACGACCGAATATCGAAAATGTTGGTTTCCATATTGCCGAATCCGACATCGGCATCATGAAGGATCTTGACGAGCTCGTCGAACCCAGGATGTCGCCCCTTGTTTACTGGTCGCGCCAAGAGCAGGTCGCCAACTGCTGCCATTGTGAAGCCGTCTTCAACGTTTGTGGCAATTGAACCGACCGTATCAAAGCCACCATCGTGCTGGATTGGATGGCGACTGTTCTCGTAGGAATGGTTCTTCATAGTTTTCGCAGATAAGCTGACTTTTAAAACCAAATCCGTTCTGCTCTATCGGTTCTTCATGCCCGCACTTGAGACGATCATCACGATGGCGAGGCCAGGCTGCTGGTCCTCAAGCCGGTCGAGGCTGCCGGGCCGGCGTGCGCCATGCGCTAGAGCCGGCGCACGCGAATCCGAGCTTGCTCATCGTGGCGGCTATCCGGGAGCATCCTGCCCAGTGCCAGGATCTGCGGCATAGTGATCGGCTCGTCGCCCGCTCTGGACGCCACCGGGTGCGACGAGAAGGCGGTCGCCTTCGATGCTGTCGATCTGCGCACGCACGAGATCGAGCTGCTCAAGCAAGCGGTCGAGCTCGGCGCAGCTGTTGTCCGGCAGCGGCGTTTACTCCGCGGTGCGGATGGCCATGAGCCTGTTGGCCGTTCCTCAGGCCTAATTGGAAGCTGCGAATGTCGAGCGGGCAAATCGCCTTGAGCTGCGTCTTGTCACCGACCAAGGGGCTGTCGTACGCGGTTCGGGCGCCGCTCGCCCCCTCTTCGAGCTTCTGGATCGCCGCCATACTGCAATTCTTGCGGCGCAGCCAGCCGAGAAATGCGCGCATCAAAAGCTCGGTGTCGAGATGCTCGGTCTTGGCGCGCCGGTGCTCACGTGAGACGGCAACGCTGGCGGGATGGATGATAGGCGTCGATGTCGCGCGCCCACATTTCGATGACCGCGACGATCGTGTTCCTGTTCGAGCGGGAAGGGACCGGCTCGCGTCAAAAGACTGCGACATGCGGCCCTTCTTCGGATGGTGGATCTATTGGAGCCGAAGGATGCGGCGCCCTCGCCTCTCGCCCCATAGCATCTACTCGCCGGGACACGACCCATTGCCAAGGCAAGGCAGTACCATAGAACGTTTTTCATATATCTATTCCTTCAGGTGCCTTGGTGCTTATCGATGAGTTCCTTCACCCTCTGTTTGCGGTGCATCTCGGCGCGCGCCCAGCGTTCCCGCATGACCGCCCATTTCAGCTGCGTGTCCCGAAAGAGCGTTTTTGCTGCGGAAACCTGGTCGGCGGTTGATTTTTTAGCGGGCCCTCCTCCGAACCGCAGAGCGTCCCTGCACTCTTCAAGACTCGCCGGCAACACATCAGCGAGGTGGCTAGCCAGCTCGCGTCGGCGCTCCGCGACGCAGCCATCCTGAGACAGGCGTTCCGCGATCTCGCCAATTAGTGTGTGGGCGTTCCTGAAAGGAATGCCTCGCGACGCCATCCGTTCGGCGGCGACGGCCGTCATCGATGAGCCGTCTTCCAGATTTTCACGCATCGACCGCACGTTGAAAGACATGAATTTCACCATAAGCGATGTGAGGGTGATGGCCCGTTTCAGGGCTTCTTCTGCAAGGCTCAGAGGAGAGCAGCCGTAGTTGCTCGCTTCGATCGAGTTGCTGAAAGGCGCTTTGCAGGCTGCTGTTGCCGCAGAAACGTAGGCCCCAATCGCGGTGCTTGCCGACCCCTTGATGTGTTCAAGCAGAAACGGGTTCTTCTTTTGGGGGAGCATGGAAGAGCCGCCAGCAAGATTGTGAGGAACGTCGATGAGCGCGGACTCCCGCGTCGTCCAAACCTGCAGGTCCTGGGCCACACGGCTGAGCAAAATTGAAACGCCAGCGAAGAGTGAAAGCGCTTGTAGGTGATGGTCACGGCTCGCAACAGCATCAAGTGAGTTGAATGACGGCAGTTCGAATCCCAGAAGATTTGCTGTCTTTAACGGATCTATAGGCATGCTGGTGCCTCCGCCGGCACCAGCTCCCATAGGGCAGTTCCTGATGTCTTCCAGCAGGCAATGGAGGCGCTGGCGCTCGCGCCCCAGAGCGAAGAAGATGCCAAGCAGGTAGTGCCCTGGCGATCCGGGGAGTGCGATCTGATACTGACTGTACAACGGAGCCACAAGTCTCGATGCTTCCTCCACTCGCTGAAGCAGGGCATCTTGTGCAGTTCCTATTCCTTGCGAGATGGAACACGCAGCTTCCCGAAGGACCAGAAGAGAAATGGTCGCGTTCAAGTCGTTGCGGGACCTCGCAAGGTGCAGCCAGCCGGCCTTTTCCCGGCCGGCTCTGGCGGCAAGTTCGGCCTCATAGGCCAGATAGACACCACGGGGAGCATCGCGCCCCTCCAAAGACTGAAAGCCCTCGTCCTGAAGATCCAAGATGTGCTTGAGCAGATCGGCAGCGGCTGCTTGGCTGACCAAGCCCTGGTCCGCGAGCATCACCAGATGTGCTTCGTCTATGGTCGCCTGATGCCGCAGAAGGCGACCGTCACGCGAGATTTCGATAGGCGAAGCGAGCAACTTCATCGCTTCCGGATGTAGGTTCCACTTGCTCTGGCTTGACCCAGCGACTTGCTTGTCGTCCGACTCTTCAGTAGCCGCCTCAACATCGATCACAATGGAATCGATCATCCGTTGAGCTGCCGCAGCGGCGGCATTGAGTTCATCAGCAACGCCTATGGCGTAGGCTACCCGGTCTCTAAAGTCGCCATTTATTTGAACTTCCTCCCCCTCAGATTTCAGAAGACCCGCCTCGCGCACTGTCGAGTCTGGATTTCGAGAAAAGCCTAGGCGTTTGAGCTTGCCGGATTTACGAACGAGTTGGAAACGGATGGCTCCCGCCCTTGCGCTCGCGCGTGGAGGCTTGAACCCTTCTCCCGCATAAAGTCTAATCACCATGTCAAGGATTGACGTGCCCAAGGCATGCGAGAGCATGACTGGAATCATTCCTCCAGCCAGCCTGGGGTTGACCTCGATGATGACGGGGCCCGACTCCGTTATTACGAACTCCACATGAGCCGGTCCGAACTTCAGGCCCAGGGCCGACACCGCGCCCGCGGCAAAAGAGGCCAGTTCCTGGAGGAATGGCTCCGGAAGCGGGGCCGGGAAGTCGTGCCCTACCTCGACGAAGCAGGGAGCCGCCCCCTTGTGCTTGGCAAGAATTCCAAGGCAATGCAGCGCCCCATCGCAAGCAATTATCTCTGCAGAGTATTCTTTACCTTCTATATATTGCTGGATGAGGATGTCGGGACTCGGCAGATCCACTTGATTCAACAACACGTCCTTTGCACTCTCAAACGCCTTGATGGCGGCTGTGGCACTATCGCACAACCGCACGCCGCTACTACCGCTTCCGGAGACTGGCTTCACGACGACTGGCAGAGAAGCTTGGGCAACAATGTTCTCGGCGTCTCTGATGGATGTGGCCAACCGAGTTTCAGGGATCGTGATTGATTGTCGCTGTAACTCGGCCGCTTGCTTCCATTTGTTCCGGCATGTGGCTATAGCCTCCGGATTCGGTGCTGGTAACCCCATTGCCGTCGCGACACGAGACGCTGCTTCCACAAAATAATCCGACGATGAATATATTCCTTCCAACCTTCTTAATTTGGCGGCGACCCCGATGAGTTCATCCGGACTACGCGTTTCAGCTTCGATAACGTGAGCGACGGAGTCCTTAAGAAACGGATAGCGCGCACGATTGCGCGTGACGAGATAGGGCTCAAAGCCCAGGACCCTGGCCCGCTTCATCAATAGTTCGCCAGTGCCCGTCGTGTTGCTTTCCACGAAAAGGAAGCTACCTCGGTTCATCATGAAGCATTCTCCAGCACGTTTAGGACAGCTTCCCGGCTTCTCCGATTCCAACGATATCGGTTCCATGGTGGGAGAGCCGTCGAAGGATGCTCTTCGCTAGACGGAGCGTCCAGAAGAACACCTTCATGTAGACACCCGTTCTGCTTGAGCCACTCGTGATCGTAAGCAGCTTCGACGTAGCGGTGCCCTTCATCAGGACATATGACAACTACGGTTTCTCTTGGATCCTGCTGAGCGCGCCAACGCCCAACGATGTAGCTCGCTCCGGAGGTCGGACCGGCGAAAACGGCATGCCGCTCGTGGAGGGTGCGAGTTGCAGCAAAGGCGAGGGGAGCCGAGAGGAAATGCACCTCGTCATACAGTTCGTGCCTCACGTTCTTGGGGACAAGACTGTTCCCCAGCCCCCGCAGTTTCCGTTCGCCGTCCGGTTGGCCAAAGATGACGCTATTGAAGGTGTCAACTCCGACCAGGCGCGCACCAGGGGCTTTTTGGCGAAGTCGCTCTATTGTCCCGCAAGTAGAACCGCCCGATCCGACAGAACCTACCAAAGTTACGTCGGCGCCCAACATCTCCGATATCTGCTCGGCGAAAAATTTATAGGCTGCGGGGTTGTCCAGCGTTTCATATTGCCGGGGCCAGAAACAGAAGTGGCCCAAATGTCTCATCCTAGCGTGTAATGCGTCGAGGCGGCTTCTTTGATAGCCACCCTGCTTCGCCTTTTCAGTTATTATGAACACTTCGGCTCCCAAGGAGCGCAACCTGTTTTCCAGGCCTTTGTCCATCACTGGGTCTGTGAAGATCTCGAGCTGGAATCCACGTTCCAGGCAAACCACGGCCAAACCCAGCGCGAAAGTTCCGCTCGAGGTCTCGATAACTTTCATGCCGTGCGTCAAGGTCCCTCGAGCCAGCGCTTGCTCAATGATGTACTTCGCAGGGAGAAGCTTCATGAACGCAAACTGCGCAAGATAAAGGTTTGTCTCACATCTAATAATGTTGGGGAGAGCATAGGCATCAGAATAGCCGGAGAATGGCAGGCGTTTGCGAACGGCGTCCATATTGCTTCCTCATCGGCAGCCAGTCATGGTCAGATATATTTTTGGCGAGTTGTCGAACGGCGATATATGGGCGACCACGGACTGAAGCTTCCGTGGGAAGTCATCCGCCATTCGATCAAGCAGGATTCCAATCATTGTGCCGCTGTGCGCGACTATGACCCCGAGAGCGCCAGTGGCCTCGGATGCTTCCAGCATCGAGTTCAGGTGCTGCTTTGGAGCCCGCTCCTGATGCAGGCGCGCGCTGGCTGTAGCTATTCTGCCTATCGTGGCCGTGTCACCCTGCGGAATTGCTATCTGTGCGCGGTCGAGTAATTCCTGATATTCTGCTCTGTGACTGTCGGAGATTTCACCTCGCCGTTGATCATAGTCGACGGTTTCGATCGTCCCTCCTTCATCAATACCAACGATTGCAAGCGGCGGCATTTGCCCAAGAAAGGAGAGAAGGCTACATGCTCGCTGCCGATATGCGACCACTCCTGGGTAGATCACCCCGTCGGACGGCTCGATCTCCGCCATTAGCTTCTCTATCAATGATGTCCGGACTCTACGCTTGAAACAGCAGGCGATTGACCGTGCAGCCGCAACAAGATCCGCAGACGAACTCGCCAACCCTTTGCCTTCGGGGAGCTCAGATCGCAAAAGGAGGATTCCTCCTGAGGCGCCGAGCGCAATCACGAGATTCTCAGCTAGTCGTTTTGCTTTGACTTTATGTGATGGATAAACGGTTACGGATCGTGTGCCTGCAATCGGCATAAAGTGAGCTCGCGCAAAGACCGCGATGGGCATCGTGACCAAGAAGTGAGGGTCCCGAGGAACGGCGCCGACCGGTAACTCGCCTTGGAGCAACTCGCCGAATGTGCCGCAACAAAGAGCCTCGCTATAATGAATTCCTGGCTGTTGTCCATCCTCGGCGATAAGCTCAGCCGTGCCTCCGAACGTCTGATAGCACATGTATGGCCTCCAAACTGGATCGGCGGCGGCTTCTAGAAGTTCTGTAGTCGTGACGCTCCCCCTGCTTCCTGCAGGGTCGATGGAATAGGTGGAATGCTGGATCGGCATATCACTTCCCCTCAGGTACGCTGACGTTCGATTTGCTGCTAGGAAATGAGACTTGGATCATCGGAGTGCGGGTCGTTTTTCATTTGGGATACTTTCAAGTACCTAGGTGCCTAGGTGCCTAGCTGTCTGACCTCAGACTTTGGGGTGAACGTACCATTGGCAGTGATTTGCGGTTGCAACGATTCTATGAAATTACTTGTAGTATTTGTTGCACCCCTGATTACCGGCGGCGCCGCATGGAACGTCTCAGCGAATTTCGGTAGGTGCGACGTTCAAGGGACGCCGTTTTGAGCATTCAGTGATCCTGCTTTGCGTACGCTGGTATCTGGCCGTCCGGCGCGATCTTTGGGCCCCCACGTACATCGCGGATCACCCGCGACACATGCCGGGCAGTCGACGTCATGCCCCGCCCAGATCACGGCGTCGCCCACGACGGTCTCGATCAAGCCTCCGCCGCCTTGTTCCGCGCCGGCTAGTCCATCACAAGCGCCGCAAAGCCGATGGCGAGGTGACGTTGCCCCCAGTTTCTATCCAGTTTTGAGTTCGCTTCCGGCGTGGGTTGTGCCCTGCTGGGCGGGTGAAGCGACGGGCGC
>NZ_JAMYPO010000060.1:7500-29956 GCF_040320365.1 Mesorhizobium sp. M0701 | reverse complement strand
AACACTATATATCAACCACCCACCCCCCCCCCCCCCCCCACCCCCCCCGGCGGGGGCGCCTGTTGTATCTATAAACCCCCCCCCCCCCCCCCGCCGCCCCCCCCCCGCGCCGGGGGCGCCGGGGCGCCCCCCGCGTCCGGCATCCCCGCACTGATCGCGGAGGTGGAGAGCGCATCGCTGGTGCTGGACACGCCGGCCGCACGCCTTGTCGCGCGTGGCGGGGAACGGCCCCTCCTGCTCGATGAAGTCGAAGCGCTCCTGGCGTCGGGGGCGCTCGTGGTGGATGCATGCCGCAATGTCGTGCGGGTCGCAGATACGGTTGTCTCGCTGGCGACCCGCCCGGTGCTGTTCGCGCTGGCCCGCGCGCTGGCCGAAGCCTGGCCGGGGGACGTGGCAAGATCGACGCTCATTGCGCGCGCTTTCCGCGGAAAGGACGCGGACGAATCACATCGCGCACGGTTACGGGTCGAAGTCGGGCGGCTTCGCGCGGAGCTTCGGAGCTTGGCGGATGTGAGCGCGACGAAGCGGGGCTTTGCGCTGGCCCCGCGCCGCGCAGGTGAGGTCGTCGTGCTGGCGCCACCCGTCGAAGAAGAGCATGCCGCCGTGCTCGCCTTCCTCGCCGACGGCGAGTCTTGGTCGAGTTCGGCCCTGGCGATTGCGCTTGGAGCCAGTTCGCGTACCGTGCAGCGAGCGCTCGAGCAGCTCGCCCAGGCCGGCAAGGTGCAGTCGTTCGGCCGCGGACGGGCGCGTCGCTGGATGACCCCGCCGCTGACGGGTTTCCCGACAATCTTGTTACTCCCCGGCCCACTGCCGGGCTACTAGGATGGAATCATGGAACGATCCGCAGCCGAAATCCTTCGAGAATATGGGCCCTTTCCGGGTGTCGACCACGTAGACGGCGTTACCTTTGACGGTGAGCATGTCTGGTTTGCCTCAGGCGACAGATTGAACGCCTTCGATCCGGCAAGCGGCAAAGTGGTGCGCTCGATCGACGTCGCGGCACACGCCGGAACGGCCTTCGACGGCCAGCACCTCTATCAGATCGCCGAGGATCGTATCCAGAAGATCGATCCGAAGAATGGCCAGGTGCTGGCGACGATCCCGGCTCCTGGCAATGGCGGTGATTCCGGGCTCGCCTGGGCCGAAGGAACGCTCTGGGTCGGGCAGCATCGGGGCCGAAAGATTCATCAGGTCGATCCCGAGACAGGGGCAATCCTTCGCACCATCGTTTCCAACCGCGTCGTCACCGGGGTCAGCTGGGTCGACGGCGAGCTGTGGCATGGCACCTGGGAGGGGGAGGAGAGCGATGTCAGGCGGATCGATCCTGAAACGGGAAAGGTCCTTGAGAAGCTCGATATGCCGCCGGGAACAGGCGTGTCGGGGCTCGAATCCGATGGCGGCGACCAGTTTTTCTGTGGCGGCGGAAACAGCGGCAAGATCAGAGCTGTTCGCCGGCCCAAACGAGGCTCGGCGACCAGGATTTAAGCTTTCCACCCTCTCGGCCGGCCCTCTTGGCCGCCCTGGGTTAGCCTAGGCTCGCTATCAATTTTTCGAGCAGGCGAGCCAGCATGATCTGCTCCGGGCGTGCTAACCCAGAAAGTATCTGGTGCTCGTTGGCGACGTGAGCGGTAACCGCCTCCTCAATCAACGCCAGACCCCTTTTAGTCAGTTGCACGACAATGCCGCGGCGATCGTCGGGGTGCGGCCCGCGCTTGATCAGACCGGATTTCTCGAGCCGATCGAGGCGGTTGGTCATCGCGCCCGACGTTACCATCGTCGCCTCGTAGAGAGCCGTCGGCGTCAGCGCGTATGGCGGCCCGGAACGACGCAGCGTCGCCAGCACATCGAATTCTCCGGATTGCAGCCCGTAACTTGCAAACAGCGGCGCCAGCCGCTCTCGTGCGATCAGCGAGGCGGCCTCGTTCAACCGTCCGAGCACGGCCATCGGCGAGACATCGAGATCCGGCCGTTCCTTTTTCCATTGCCCGATCGCTTTTGCTGCGCGATCCATGTCTCTCACCGCTATGTATCTTGACGTGAAGAATCTTTACCTTATCTTACCTCAGCTTGCGATATTGGCCAAGTGCCGCGAACGAGCGACGGGACGGTGCGATGAAATTTCTCTGGGACTCGGCGCTTGGCCTTCTGGTTGTCACCGGTGGACTGCTCGGCCTGACGCTGCCGTTCGGCAAGATCGCGACGGGCCGGCGTGGCCGCCATGGTCTGGGCCTTCGTCATCTCGCTTGGTGCCGGCGGCGTGCTTTTGTGCGCATTGCTGCTCAACGGGAAGCGCATGCGGCTTACGCCGCACAGGCTGCGCTATTTCTTCGTCACCGCGGCCGTCTCATATGCAATCCCCAATCTGCTGATGTTTTCAGCCATTCCGCATCTGGGCGCCGGCTACAGCGGCATCATGTTCACGCTGTCGCCGGTCGTCACGCTGGTGTTCTCGATGCTGCTCGGCGTCAGGCCCCCGACCATGCTGGGCATCGTCGGCATAGTCGTCGGTTTCGTCGGCGCAGTCATGGTGGCGGTGACGCGCGGCGAAGCTGGCCAGCCGGCCGAATTTTTCTGGGTTGCGATGGACCTGCTCATCCCGGTCAGCCTCGCCGCCGGCAACATTTACCGTACCGTCGACTGGCCCGAAGGCACCGGCCCGATCGAGCTCGCCGTCGGCAGCCATCTGGCAGCAGCCTTGATGCTGTTTGCCGGCATTCTGGTCCTGCTTGGCGGCAATGCATTCGGCTCGCTCGGCGGCGTGCCGCTGGTCGCTGCGGCACAGGTGGCATCAGCCTCGGCGATGTTCGCCTTCTTCTTCCGCCTGCAAGCGGTCGGCGGCCCGGTCTATCTCAGCCAGATCGGCTACGTCGCGGCGGCAGTCGGGCTGTTTGCCGGGACCCTCTTCCTCGGCGAGCGCTATCAACTGCTGACCTGGGCCGGTGCCGTCATCATCACCGCCGGCGTGTTCATCACCACCAAGGCGCAAAGCCAGAAGCCATAGGGGCCAGAAGGCGTAAGCTTCAGGCGGATGCCTTCTCCGCCAGCACCATGTAGTTGACGTCCATGTCCTTCGAGCGCTGCCAGCGGTCGGCGAGCGGGTTGTAGGTGACGCCGGTGCGGTCGATGACGGTCAGGCCGGCGCCGGCAAGCGCCTTTTCCAGTTCCTCGGGGCGCACCAGCTTGCCGAATTGGTGGGTGCCGCGTGGCAGCCAACGCAGCACATATTCGGCGCCGATGATGGCCAGGCCCAGGGCCTTCAGCGTGCGGTTGATGGTGGCGACGAACATGATGCCGCCAGGCTTGACCATCTCGCCGCATTTGGCCAGGAACAGATCGACATTGGCGACATGCTCGACCACTTCCATGTTGAGGATGACGTCGAATTTTTCGCCGGCATCGGCAAGGTCTTCCGCGGTCGTGGCGCGATAATCCACGCTCACGCCGACTTCCGCCGCATGCAGCTTGGCCACTTCGATGTTGGTGGCGGAGGCATCGGCGCCGACCACTTCGGCGCCAAGCCGCGCCATCGGCTCGCACAAAAGCCCGCCGCCGCAGCCGATGTCAAGGAAGCGCAGGCCTTCGAACGGCCGTGCCGCACGCGGATCGCGGCCGAAGCGGGCCGCCACCCGGTCGCGGATATAGGCAAGCCGGATCGGGTTGAACTTGTGCAACGGGCGGAACTTGCCGTTCGGGTTCCACCATTCGGCGGCAAGGGCGGAAAAGCGTTCCACCTCTCCGGCATCGATCGTCGATCGTCGGGGCTCAGGCATGGCGTGGTCTCCTCGGACGCTAGGAAGTCGGGCGCGAGGCTGCGAATGTCAAGGCGCGAAATTCACCGCCGGCGGTGCGATGCGCGCGATGCCTTCCGGCGCCGCCTTTTGCCGGCTGCATTTGTGTCAGCACGTGTCAGTTGATGGTGTGCCGGAAGGAAACGCCTAGGCTTTGGCGGACGAAGCAGAGACATCGGGTTCGGAGGAGTGCGCAATGATGCGAGCGGTTGCTTCCATTCTTTGGCGCCGGCTTGACCAGGAAGGCCACGACGCTTGCCTTCTGTCGGAAGCGAGTTCCGGGTGGAACCTGGGACACGCGCTTTTCGTCCAGGACGGCGAGCCGTGCAGCATCGCCTACGAGGCGGACTGCGACGCCGATTGGCATACACGATCGGCGCGCGCCGACGGCTTTCTCGGCACGCAACAGCTGCATTACAGGATCGACCGGCTGACCGAGCGCCAATGGACGCTGAACGGCGAGCATCAAGCGGAAGTCGACGGTCTCATCGATGTCGATCTCGGCTTCACGCCCGCCACAAACCTTTTGGCGCTTCGCCGCTTTGCCCTCGATGTCGGTATGGCGACGCCCGCGCCGGCAGCCTATCTGGCATTTCCCGAACTCAGGCTCGTTCACCTCGAGCAAACCTATCAGCGCGTCGATGCTGCACATTACGCCTATGCCGCCCCGATGTTCGGCTACCACGAGACACTGGAGGTCTCGCCGCTCGGTTTCGTCCTCGACTATCCGCGCCTGTGGCAGGCCATCGTACGGACGGGCTGAACCGCCCGCGTTGGGAGTGCAACTGGCCGGTGTGGCTTAACGGCAAATTTACGATATTGGCGGTTTCTTAACGTTGGGTCAGTGTTTGGCATTTAGATTGCTGTCCGAGTAGGGGCAGCCCGGTGCGCATAAGAACCCAGATAGTCGCGACATTGTTCAGCGCCGTGGCCTTGATCGGCCTGGTCGGCGGCGTTGCGATCATCTCGCAGATATCGCTGACCAAATCCGTGGCGCTGGCCGAGGCGACAAGCGTCGCACGGCAGTTGGCCGAAACTATTGCCTTCAGGGCATCGGACGCGCCGCGTTCATTATTCGAGAGACCCGATGGGCTCCGCGAATTCGTGACTTTGCAGCACGGCCGCTCGAAACGCGATCTCGTCATCGTAGACAAAAACAAGGTTATTTTCGCCGACGTTCCGGGAGAAGAGCAAAATATCGGCACGACGTTCGACTACGATCCCGGCAATGAAATCGCCCGGACGATTGACGACGGCGTGCCGCGCAACTTCGTCGAGGCCAGTGCCGACGTGGCCGACCCGATTGACCTGGTTGCGGTGCCGATCGAGGATGCACCCGGCAAGATCGTCGGCGCCGTCCTGTTCGAGTACACACCGCTGCTGCGAGCCGCACAGCAGCGCACGAACGATATGCTGTGGCTTGTGTGCCTGTGTACCGCGGCAGCCGTGCTGATCGCGGCGGCCTCCGCCTTCCTGTTGTTGCGAGGCTTCAGTAAAGGCCTTGCTGGTCTCAACCGCGGCATCGAATCGCTGGCGCGCGGCGACGCCGGGGCCCGTATCGGCCGCACCTCCGATGACGAGTTCGGACAGTTGGCGCAAGGGTTCGACACTATGGCCTCCGAAATCGAAGCCTCGCGGGCTCAACTTGTCGATCAGAAGGCCTACATCGAAGACATCGTCCAGACCGTTGCCGAAGGCATCGCCGTCATCGACGGCAAGGGTCAGGTCGTGTCCGTCAATCCGGCGGCAGCCGAGATCATCGGGCGGCGCAGCGACAAGGTCGTGGGGCAGGACTGGCAGTCGGCCCTGGATATCAGAGGGCCGTCGGGAGACAAGCCCGCGTCGGGAACATCTCCGGTCGAACTGGCCATGACCACCGGCCGCCGCCACCAGAATGAGGTGAGGCTGGCAAAACCGGATGGGACCTCCTTGCCCGTGGTCGTCAGCTGCAATCCGCTCAACCGCGCCGATGGCGGCATCGTGCTGACGCTCAGCGACATCAGCGACCTGCGCAGTGCCGAGCGGGCGGTGCACGATCGTGCCGAAGAACTGGCGAGGCTCAATCGTGAACTGAAAGAGACATCGGAGGCCACGACCCGCCTGGTCAAGCTCGGCGAACTGCTTCAGGCCTGCGTCACTTTTCGCGAGGCATTTTCCGTCGTCGGCTCCGCCATGCCTGATTTCTTCGGCGGATTGAGCGGAACCGTTCACCTGACCAGTGCGTCGCGCAACCTCGTGGAGGAGATGGCGCATTGGGGCACCATCCGGTCGAGCGTCGGCCAGTTCGGACCGGAAGATTGTTGGGCGCTGCGGCGCGGCCAGGAGCACGTCGCAGGTCCAGGCATGCTGACGCCGCGCTGCAACCACATCACCGAAAATGGCGGCCGCGGTTATGTCTGTATGCCTCTAGCAGCGCAGGGAGAGACGCTTGGCATCCTGCATCTGTGCGAGCCGAATGCCGTTGACAAGCCGGAGTGGCTTGCCGAACGGCAGCAGATACTGCGTGGCGTCGTCGATACGCTGGCGTTGGCGCTTGCCAATCTGCGTCTGCGCGAGACGTTGCGGCAGCAGTCGATCCGGGATCCCAACACCGGGCTCTACAATCGCCGCTACCTTGAGGAGACCAGCAGCCGCGAGCTCAGGCGCCTGGAACGTGCCGAGCAGCCGCTGACGTTGATCATGCTCGACGTCGATCATTTCAAGCAGTTCAACGATACGTTCGGCCACGAAGCGGGGGATCTCGTCCTCAAGCAGGTGGCCGCCACGCTGGTCGACCATGTCAGGGAAAGCGACGTGGTTTCGCGCTACGGCGGCGAGGAATTTGCCTTGATGATGCCTGGAACGTCACTGGCCGATGGCGCCGATCGCGCCGAAGCTCTGCGAAAGGCGATCAAGCAGCTGCACGTCACGCACCGCGGCCGCACGCTCGGCACCATCACCGCGTCGTTCGGGGTCGCCGCCTTCCCGGAGCTCGGCGCCTCATGGGCGGAGATCGTCAATGCCGCGGATCGCGCTTTGTATCAGGCAAAGGCTGAGGGCCGTGACCGCGTCATCGCCGGAGCGGGTCTCGCCCGTGTCGAGCAGCAAAAGCCAAAGCTCACCAAGAGCGTGGCTTGAAATCTGGTTGATGGACGGGGCAAGGCGACGGAATCCTCACCGCCTTGCGAAACCGCGATCATTTGGCTAAGGAGGCCGCGCATTGAGCGCCCGGCCACAGCTTGGCGTATTTTTCCGCTTTTCGGCCTTCGGTCCGGCATCCAGTCAAAGGCATTTCGCTTCTATGGCGCGCATCGTGATGAAATTCGGCGGAACCTCCGTCGCCGACATCGCCCGCATCCGCAATGTGGCGCGTCATGTCAAACGCGAGGTCGACGCCGGCCATGAGGTCGCCGTCGTGGTCTCGGCGATGTCCGGCAAGACCAACGAGCTCGTGCAATGGACGCGCGAGGCCTCGCCGATGCACGATGCGCGCGAATATGACGCCGTGGTCGCGTCCGGCGAGCAGGTCACCGCCGGCTTGCTGGCGATCGCCCTGCAGAATATCGGCGTGCATGCCCGCTCCTGGCAAGGCTGGCAGATCCCGATCAAGACCGACAACGCGCACGGCGCGGCGCGCATTCTCGATATCGACGGCGGATTCCTGATCAAGCGCTTCGGCGAAGGCCAGGTGGCGGTGGTCGCCGGTTTCCAAGGCATCGGGCCGGACAACCGGATCGCAACGCTCGGCCGCGGCGGTTCCGATACCAGCGCTGTCGCCATCGCGGCAGCGGTCAAGGCCGACCGCTGCGACATCTACACCGACGTCGACGGGGTCTATACGACCGATCCGCGCATCGAGCCGAAAGCGCGGCGGCTGGCCAAGATTTCGTTCGAGGAAATGCTCGAAATGGCCTCGCTGGGGGCCAAGGTCCTGCAGGTACGCTCGGTCGAGCTTGCCATGGTGCACAGGGTGCGTACTTTCGTGCGGTCGTCCTTCGACGATCCCGATGCACCCGGAATGGGGGATTTGCTCAATCCGCCGGGAACGCTTATTTGCGACGAGGAAGAGATCGTGGAACAGCAGGTCGTCACCGGAATTGCCTATGCCAAGGACGAGGCGCAGATTTCGCTGCGCCGCGTCGGCGACCGGCCGGGCGTCGCCGCCGGCATTTTCGGGCCGCTGGCCGAGGCCAATATCAACGTCGACATGATCGTCCAGAACATTTCCGAGGACGGCAAGTTCACCGACATGACCTTCACCGTGCCATCCGGCGACGTCGACAAGGCGCTCGCCGTGCTCGAGCGGCTGAAGGCGACGATCGGCTACGACGTGGTGCAGTCGGAAGCCGGCATGTCGAAGGTCTCGGTAATCGGCATCGGCATGCGCAGCCATGCCGGCGTCGCCGCTACCGCCTTCAAGGCGCTGGCCGACCGCGCGATCAACATCCGCGCCATCACGACGTCCGAAATCAAGATTTCGATCCTGATCGACGGTCCCTATACGGAACTAGCAGTTCGCACTTTGCATTCCGTGTACGGTCTGGATAAGCAGTAGCAGACTGCATCGGCCCGAAAATCGGAATCGATTTTCGGAAGGCAGGATGCAGCGGATCGAAAATCTTGGAGCGGTCTTTATGCGTCCAATTGGACGACAGCGCTCTAATTGAGTTGTTGCGTTTGTGCCGCTGTGCAGGGCAACCTGCACCGGTTGAAATGCTATTGGAGGAAGAAGCCGCGATGCGTGATTCGGCCAGTGGCCCGCGCGTTTTGCTGAAACGGCTCCGCGAGCTCATGCAAGAGCCGCTGGAGCCGCAGGAGCGGCTTGACCGAATCGTGCGCGATATCGCCTCCAACATGGTTGCCGAGGTCTGCTCGCTCTATGTGCTGCGCGCCGATTCGGTGCTCGAACTCTACGCCACCGAAGGCCTGAACCCGAACGCCGTCCACCTGGCGCAGCTCAGGCTGGGCCAAGGCCTGGTCGGCACGATCGCGGCCTCGGCGCGGCCGCTCAACCTCTCCAACGCGCAGGAGCATCCTGCCTTCGCCTACCTGCCGGAGACAGGGGAAGAAATCTATAATTCCTTCCTCGGCGTGCCGGTGCTGCGGGCAGGGCGGACACTCGGCGTCCTGGTCGTGCAGAACAAGACCATGCGCCATTATCGCGACGACGAGGTCGAGGCGCTGGAAACAACGGCGATGGTGATCGCCGAGATGATCGCCACCGGCGATCTGGAGCGGCTGACAAGGCCCGGCCTCGAGCTCGATCTGCGCCGCCCGGTAAGCTTTACCGGCCTGTCCTTCAACGAAGGCGTCGGTCTCGGCCATGTGGTGCTGCACGAGCCGCGCATCGTCGTCACCAATCTTTTCAACGAGGACAGCGAGGAAGAGGTCAGGCGGCTCGACGCGTCGCTCGGCTCGCTCAGGCTCTCCATCGACGACATGCTGGAGCGCCGCGACGTCGCCTTCGAGGGCGAGCATCGCCAGGTGCTCGAAGCCTATCGCATGTTCGCCAACGACCGCGGCTGGGTGCGCCGGCTCGAGGAGGCGATCCGCAACGGCCTGACGGCCGAAGCGGCGGTCGAAAAGGTGCAGAGCGACATGCGTGCCCGCATGCTGCACATGACCGATCCATATCTGCGCGAACGGATGAGCGATTTCGACGATCTCGCCAATCGGCTGCTGCGGCAGCTGATGGGGCGCGGACCGGAGGACGTCGCGGCCTCGCTGCCCAAGGACGCCATCATCGTCGCCCGCTCGATGGGTGCTGCGGAGCTGCTCGATTATCCCAGGGACAAGCTGCGCGGGCTGGTGCTGGAGGACGGCGCCGCGACCAGCCATGTCGTCATCGTGGCGCGGGCCATGGGCATACCGGTCGCCGGCCAGATGAAGGGCGCCGTTTCCATGGCGGAAAACGG
Source organism: Mesorhizobium sp. M0701 (assembly GCF_040320365.1). Classification (NCBI taxonomy): domain Bacteria; kingdom Pseudomonadati; phylum Pseudomonadota; class Alphaproteobacteria; order Hyphomicrobiales; family Phyllobacteriaceae; genus Mesorhizobium; species Mesorhizobium sp. M0701. Next base: position 20,274 of record NZ_JAMYPO010000060.1, on the reverse strand, counting down.
CGATGCCATCATCGTCGACGGCGAGGAAGGCGCGATCCATCTGCGCCCGCAGCCCGACCTCGAGGCGGCCTATGCCGAGAAAGTGCGTTTCCGGGCGCGCCGGCAGGAGGTCTACCGCGAGCTGCGCAAGAAGCCGTCGGTGACCAAGGACGGTGTCCAGGTCGACCTTCTGATGAATGCCGGGCTGGCGGTCGACCTGCCGCAACTGGCCGAAGCGGGCGCGGCCGGCATCGGCCTGTTCCGCACCGAGCTGCAATTCATGGTCGCCTCGACCTTTCCGCGCGCGGAAGCCCAGGAGCGCTTGTACCGTGACGTGCTCGAGGCGGCGCGCGACAAGCCGGTGACGTTCCGCACCATCGATATTGGCGGCGACAAGGTGCTCCCCTATTTCAAGGGCTCGATCCAGGAGGAAAATCCGGCTCTCGGCTGGCGGGCCATCCGCCTGACGCTCGACCGGCCCGGATTGCTGCGCACCCAGATCCGCGCGCTGCTCAAGGCGTGCGGCGGGCGCGAACTGAAACTGATGCTGCCAATGGTGACGGAACTCGGTGAGATCGCGCAGGCGCGCGAGATCATCGACCGCGAGGTGCGGCATCTGTCGCGCTTTGCCCATCATTTGCCGACCAGCCTCAAGGTGGGGGCGATGCTGGAGGTGCCGTCGCTACTGTTCCAGCTCGACGAGTTGATGAAGGCGGTCGATTTCGTCTCGGTCGGCTCGAACGACCTGTTCCAGTTCGTCATGGCGGTGGACCGCGGCAACACCCAATTGTCCGACCGCTTCGACCCGCTGTCGACGCCGTTCCTGCGTGTTTTGAAGCAAATTGCCGATGCCGGGGCTCGCAACCAGACGCCGGTGACCTTGTGCGGCGAACTTGCCGGCAAGCCGATCTCGGCGATGGCGCTGATCGGCCTTGGCTATCGCTCGATCTCGATGTCGCCGGCATCGATCGGCCCGGTCAAGGCGATGCTGACGGAACTGCCGCTCAGCGAGTTGGAAGCGTTCTTCGACGACAATCTGATGGCGCCGGCGCATGGCCTGCCGATGCGGGCGCTGCTGCAAGCCTTTGCCGACGACCGCTCTATACCGCTATAGACTTCGCCATGATCAACCTGCCCCGCGACCGTATGGATCAAGTCGTCAAGCGTTTCGACATGCTCGAAGCGCAGATGTCGGCTGGGCCAGCGCCGGACGCCTATGTCAGGATGGCCTCCGAATATGCCGATATCCAGGAGATGGTGGCAAAGATCAGGGCACTGCGCGCCGCGGAGCACGAACAGGGCGATCTGGAGGCGATGCTCGCCGACAAGGGCACCGACGCCGAGATGCGCGCCTTGGCCGAGGCCGACCTGCCGGAGGTCAAGCATCGCATCGAGGCGCTGCAGAAGGACATCCAGATCCTGCTGTTGCCCAAGGATGCCGCCGACGACAAGAACGCCATCCTCGAAATCCGCGCCGGCACCGGCGGTGACGAGGCGGCGCTTTTCGCCGGCGACCTGTTTCGCATGTACGAGCGCTATGCCGCGGCGCATGGCTGGCGTTTCGAGACGGTGTCGGCCAGCGAGGGTGAGGTCGGCGGCTACAAGGAAATCATCGCCACCGTTTCGGGCAAGGGCGTCTTTGCCCATCTGAAGTTCGAATCCGGCGTGCACCGGGTGCAGCGCGTGCCGACGACCGAGGCGGGCGGACGCATTCATACCTCGGCGGCGACGGTCGCGGTGCTGCCGGAAGCCGAAGAGGTCGACATCGAGATCAGGGCCGATGACATCCGCATCGACACGATGCGCGCCTCGGGTTCCGGTGGCCAGCACGTCAACACCACCGATTCGGCCGTGCGCATCACCCACCTGCCGACCGGCATCATGGTGGTGCAGGCGGAAAAATCGCAGCACCAGAACCGGGCGAAGGCCATGCAGATCCTGCGCGCCAGGCTCTACGACCTCGAGCGCAGCAAGGCGGACGAGGAACGCTCCGAATCGCGCAAGTCGCAGGTCGGCTCGGGCGACCGCTCGGAACGCATCCGCACCTATAATTTTCCGCAAGGGCGCGTCACCGACCATCGCATCAACCTGACGCTCTACAAGCTCGACCGGGTGATGATGGGCGAACTCGACGAGATCATCGACGCGCTGATCGCCGATCACCAGTCGAAGCTGCTCGCCGATATCGGCATCGATGGCTGACACCCTGCCCGCCACGCTGGCGCCGCTGCTGCGGGAGGCGCGAAACCGGCTCACCGCAGCCGGGATCGCGGATCCGGCGCTCGATGCCAGGCTGATCATCGAGCATTTTTCCGGCACGACCCGTACGCAGGCCATCGCCGATCCCGAGCGAACGGTCGATGCGGGCGTGAGGGCAGCGATCGAAGCCGCCTTGCGGCGGCGCATCGCCGGCGAGCCGGTACACCGGATCCTTGGCTACCGCGAATTCTACGGCTTGCGCCTGTCGCTTTCGCCGCAAACGCTGGAGCCGCGGCCGGATACCGAAACGCTGGTCGAGGCTATACTGCCCTTCGTCAAGGCAATGGCGGCACGCGAGGGCGGCTGCCGCATCCTCGATCTAGGGACCGGTACCGGTGCCATCGCGCTGGCGCTGCTCAGCGCCGTTCCGGCCGCGACCGCCACCGGCGTTGACATTTCGCAGGAGGCGCTGGCCACAGCCATGCGTAATGCCGGGGAATTGGGGCTCGCCGGCCGGTTCACGCCGCTCAAATCCGACTGGTTTGAAAAAGTTTCTGGCCGGTACCATGTAATTGTCGCAAACCCTCCCTATATACCCTCAGACGACATTGGAAATCTGCAGGACGAGGTCCGCGGTTTCGATCCACGCCAGGCCCTCGATGGCGGCGTGGACGGTCTGAGCCCCTACAGGAAGATCGCCGCAGGAGCGGCAGCGTATTTGGAACTCCAAGGCAGGATTGCGGTCGAGATCGGCCATACGCAGCACCAACAGGTTACGGAGATATTCTCCGCGGCCGGGTACCGTTCGGTCGGGGTGTTTCGTGATCTCGGCGGAAACGACAGAGTTCTTGTGTTCGAACGGTGGAAGCCGTGATGCAGTGCGAAAAAAGCGCTTGGCAATACCGGGGAATGCGGCTAGGGTCGCGTTAACCGGATGAGACGAAGCAGGCAGTGCTCTTAGCGATTCGGTTTTCCTTGGAAATAGCTGCCTTCTTGCGCAAACGACGCCCAAGCTTCGTGCGGGAATCGTCCGGCAAGTGAAGTAACCGGAACAGGATGGCACGTGGCGCCAACGCAATTGATGCGGGCGAACGCCGGTGAAGGAACGAAACGGCTGGCCGCATGAGCGCCTCCGTTCGTGAAGAGTTTTTCGAAAATTTCAAAGTGAAGAGAGTCTAATGAGGCCACAACAGCAAAACAGGCGCATGCGCGGTCGCAACAACAGTGGCGGCGGCGGCAACAACAATAACAACAACAATCGTAAGGGGCCAAATCCCCTGACGCGTAACTATGAGAGCAACGGCCCGGACGTGAAGATCCGCGGATCGGCTCAGCAGATTGCCGAGAAGTACGCAACCCTTGCCCGTGACGCGCAAAGCTCCGGCGACCGGGTGATGGCGGAAAACTATCTCCAGCATGCAGAGCACTATAACCGCATCATCGCAGCCGCTCAGGCGCAGATGCCGATCCAGAACGCCCAGCAGAATCGCGACGATTTCGACGATGACGGCGACGAGGATCGCGACGAGTTCGACAATGCCGGCAACAACAATGCCAACGAGGCATCGGCTTCGGCCAATCACGGGGCCGGCCCGCAGCCGGTCATCGATGGCACGCCGGCCGAGCTGGCGCTGAACCAGGAAAACAGCCGCGACAATCGGGGCGGCCGCGACAACCGTGACGGCCGCGACAACAATGGCGGACGCCACCGCGACCGTCGCCCCAATGGCGGTTACGGCCAGAACGGCCAGCGCGGCGAGTATGGCGCGCGCGGCGAGCAGCAGGGTGGCCAACGCGTCGAACAGCCACGGCGCGACGAGACGCCGGCGCAGGCGGAGCCCGTGCCGGCCGCTGAGCCGGTCTTTGTGAGCGAGCCCGCACCGCAATTCGAAAACCTTTCGCCAGCGGGTCTCGCCGCCCAGGCCGAGCTCAACGAAGCCGCGGCCGAAAACAGCCCGGCACGCCGCCCCAGGCGTCCGCGCCGTCCGCGGCTCGATGTCGAACAGGCAAATGGCGGCAACGACAATGCCGTCCCTGACAGTGCCGAGACTGGCAAGGTCGATGCAGCGCCGGCTGAAGACGCCGGCGGTCAACCTATTATTGCCGACGTCGAGAATTGATCGAAGAAACGTTCAGGCGATCTTAGCGCATCGTTTACCCTAGGCGGCGGAGAGAAATCTCCGCCGTTTTTGTTTGCGCGCTCGGAATATTATGCGTTCGCCAGTGTCGAGTCTTGAGGGTCCGTGGTTTGCGTCCCATATCTTGCGGGAACAGGATCCGGCTCGAACGGGCGGGTCCGTCACCGCAATCTGATCCGGTGCCGCGAAGCGGGCCGGTGACGGAAGGAGACAGGCATGAATCTTGAAAAATATTCCGAGCGCGTGCGCGGCTTTATCCAGTCCGCGCAAACCATGGCGCTTTCCCGCAGCCACCAGCAATTCACCCCCGAGCATATCCTCAAGGTCCTTGTCGATGACGACGAGGGCCTGGCTGCGTCGCTGATCGAGCGCGCCGGCGGCAATGTCCGTGACGTCAAGCTCGGCGTTGAAACGGCACTGGAGGCAATGCCCAAGGTCGAGGGCGGCAATGGCCAGCTCTATCTGGCGCAGCCGCTGGCAAAGGTGTTCTCGACCGCCGAGGAACTGGCCAAGAAGGCCAGTGACAGCTTCGTTACCGTCGAACGGCTATTGCAGGCGCTGGCCATGGAAAAATCGGCCAAGACCGCCGACATCCTGTCCAAGGCGGGTGTTACGCCGCAGGCGCTGAACCAGGTCATCAACGACGTACGCAAAGGTCGCACTGCCGATTCGGCCAGCGCCGAGCAGGGCTACGACGCGCTGAAGAAATACGCGCGCGACCTGACGGCGGACGCCCGCGCGGGCAAACTCGATCCGGTCATCGGCCGCGACGACGAAATCCGCCGCACCATCCAGGTGCTGTCGCGCCGCACCAAGAACAACCCAGTGCTGATCGGCGAACCCGGCGTCGGCAAGACGGCGATCGCCGAAGGGCTGGCGCTGCGCATCGTCAATGGCGATGTGCCGGAATCGCTCAAGGACAAGCAGCTGATGGCGCTCGACATGGGGTCGCTGATCGCCGGCGCCAAATACCGCGGCGAGTTCGAGGAGCGGCTGAAGGCGGTGCTTTCCGAAGTCACGTCTGCCGCCGGCGGCATCATTCTGTTCATCGACGAGATGCACACGCTTGTCGGTGCCGGCAAGGCGGATGGCGCCATGGACGCGTCGAACCTGCTGAAGCCGGCGCTGGCCCGCGGCGAACTGCATTGTGTCGGCGCAACCACGCTCGACGAATACCGCAAGCATGTCGAGAAGGATGCGGCCCTTGCCCGCCGCTTCCAGCCGGTCTTCGTCAATGAGCCGACGGTCGAAGACACTGTCTCGATCCTGCGCGGCCTGAAAGAGAAATACGAGCAGCACCACAAGGTGCGCATCTCGGATTCGGCACTGGTCGCGGCCGCAACCCTGTCCAACCGCTACATCGCTGACCGCTTCCTGCCGGACAAGGCGATCGACCTGGTCGACGAGGCCGCGTCGCGGCTCCGCATGCAGGTCGATTCGAAGCCCGAGGCGCTGGACGAGATCGACCGCCGCATCATGCAGCTCAAGATCGAGCGCGAGGCGCTGAAGGTCGAGAAGGACGATGCCTCGAAGGACCGGCTCGCCCGGCTTGAGAAGGAACTCTCGAACCTGGAGGAGGAATCGACCGAGCTGACCTCGAAATGGCAGGCCGAGAAGCAGAAGCTCGGGCTTGCCGCCGACCTCAAGAAGCAGCTCGACGAGGCGCGCAACGAACTTGCCATTGCCCAGCGCAAGGGCGAATTCCAGCGCGCCGGCGAACTTGCCTATGGCAAGATCCCGGAACTCGAAAAGCAGCTGAAGCAGGCTGAAGCCAGGGATGGCAAGGCCGGCATGGTCGAGGAAGTGGTCGGTCCCGATCACGTCGCCCATATTGTGTCGCGCTGGACGGGGATCCCGGTCGACAAGATGCTGGAAGGCGAGCGCGACAAGCTGTTGCGCATGGAAGACGAAATCGGCAGGCGCGTCGTCGGCCAGGGCGAGGCGGTGCAGGCAGTGTCGAAAGCGGTGCGCCGTGCGCGCGCCGGCCTGCAGGACCCGAACCGGCCGCTCGGCTCGTTCATGTTCCTCGGGCCGACGGGTGTCGGCAAGACCGAACTGACGAAGGCGCTGGCCAGCTTCCTCTTCGACGACGAGAGCGCGATGGTGCGGATCGACATGTCGGAGTTCATGGAGAAGCATTCGGTCGCCCGGCTGATCGGCGCGCCTCCCGGCTATGTCGGCTACGAGGAAGGCGGCGCGCTGACCGAAGCGATACGGCGCCGGCCCTATCAGGTCGTGCTGTTCGACGAGATCGAGAAGGCGCATCCTGATGTCTTCAACGTGCTGCTGCAGGTGCTCGACGACGGCCGGCTGACCGATGGGCAGGGCCGCACGGTCGATTTCCGCAACACGCTGATCATCATGACATCGAACCTCGGCGGCGAATATCTGGTCAATCTCGGCGAGGACCAGGATGTCGACGTCGTGCGCGACGAGGTGATGAATGTCGTCAGGGCTTCGTTCCGGCCGGAATTCCTCAACCGCATCGACGAGGTGATCCTGTTCCACCGGCTGCGCCGGCAGGATATGGGCCAGATCGTCCAAATCCAGCTCAAGCGGCTGGAAAACCTGCTTGTTGACCGCAAGATATCGCTTTCGCTCGATCAGGAGGCGATCGATTGGCTGGCGGCCAAGGGCTATGACCCTGCCTATGGCGCGCGGCCGCTGAAGCGGGTGATGCAGAAGGAATTGCAGGACCCGCTGGCGGAAAAGATCCTGCTCGGCGAGATCCTCGACGGCTCGACCGTCAAGGTCACCGCCGGCTCCGACCGCTTGAACTTCCGCTCGAAGCCGGCAGTCGTGGCAACCGAAGCGGCCGCCTGAGCTCAAGCCAAGAGCCTGTTCCATCCCGATCGAATCGGGATGGAACTTCCTATCTTCAATCTCGACCATGATCCTTTCCGAAAAACCGGCATACCCTTTTGTTACGCCGGCCTTCGGTTCATGGTCCAACATCACTGGCGGGGCGCAGATGACGCTGGACGACTATAACAGCTTCTGCGCCTCGCTGCCTTCGGCGACCCATGTCGTGCAGTGGGGCGGCGCCCATGTCTGGAAGGTCGGCGGCAAGGTCTTCGCGATCGGCGGCTGGAGTGAGGGCAAGGAGCCGTTCGTTACCTTCAAATGCTCCGACATCGCCTATGACGTGCTGAGGGAGCAGCCGGGCCTTCGGCCCGCGCCCTATCTTGCCTCACGCGGCATGAAATGGATCCAGCGCCAGACCGGCGAAAGCATGGATGATGGCGCGCTGAAGGATTACCTGCGCGAAAGCCACCGTCTTGTCGTGCTGAAGCTGACGAAGCAGGCGCGCAAGGAATTGGGACTCGCTGCCGGTTAATCGGTCAGAAATCCGCCATCTTCATGCCCGGTTCATATTGGAACCTTATCGTTGGCAACTGATTTGCTGGCGAAGGGGTTCGCCTACCACATCGGCCCGAAATCGAGTTTTGATTTTCGCAAAGCACGATGCGGAGATTTAAAGCGTTAGAGCGTCCTTTGCGCGTCGAAAAAGACGCGCGGCGCTTTGAAGAGACAATGCCGGCGGCGGCAATTACGGACCGGAGAATTTGGCCATCATGTTGCGCACCATCTTCACCCTTTCAGCGCTTGCTGCCGGGCTGCTGGCGTCGAATGCGATGGCCTCGCCAATAGTGGATACCGCGCTACGGGTGGTTCGTGCCGCCAATGGCGGCGGCATTCTTGTCGCCCAGAACGGCAATCTCGATATCTACTACGATGCCAGGGGAAACCGCGTCATCGTCGATGCGGAGACCGGCAAGGTCATCGCCATCCAGCCGCCGCAGACCAGGCTCGACCGCCGTGCCTTGCGCCGCGAGCGCTTGCGCAATCTCGGACCGGTCGAGGACGATCCGTATTATCTCGACGATCCGGAGGACGTGGCGCGCTTCCGCCGCAGGCAATTGGAAGACGAGGGCAGGGTCATCGTGCCGCCGGCCGACGAGTACGACCCCTATGGCGACAATTCGGTGGAAGCCTTCCCCGAAGCGCCGCGGGATGACGGCGGCTATGGCAACAATTTTCCGGAGGCAGCGCAGCCGGTGAAGCCGCGCACCATTGAGCGCCAGCCGCTCAATGAAGCCTCGATCGAGCCGGTCGAGCCGACGGTGCCGAACGAGCAGGCGGCCTTACCGCCAGACACAGCCCCGCCGCCAAGCACTGGCGGCAAGACGGCGGTCGACCCGTCGCTTGCGCTCGGCGCCCGCGAGGACGTGGCGGCACTGCAGGTGCTGCTCGACCGTGCCGGTGCATCGCCCGGCGTCATCGACGGACGCTTCGGCTCGAATGTCGACAAGGCGCTCGCCGCCTATAATGAGATCACCGGCAGCAATCTGAAATCGACCGACGCAATCGGCATCCAGGCGGCCCTGGCGCAATCCGGCGGCGACGCCTTCGCCTCATATACGATCACCCCCGAGGATGCGGCCGGTCCCTATGTCGCCTCGATACCGGAGGACTACAGCCAAAAGGCCCAGCTCGATCGGATGGGCTACACGTCGGTACCCGAAGCGCTGGCCGAGCGCTTCCATATGGATGAAACCTATCTGAACAAGCTCAATCCGGACGCCAATTTCAATCGTCCGGGCACCATCATCAAGGTCGCCAATTTCGGCAGGCTGGTGGCGACGCCGGTGGCGCGCATCATCGCCGACAAGTCCAATAAGCAGGTCCGCGCCTATGATGCGGCGGGCAAGCTGGTCGCAGCCTATCCGGCGACTATCGGCTCGTCCGACACGCCGTCGCCGTCCGGCACGCATGCGGTGTCGCGTGTCGCATTGGACCCGAACTACACCTACAACCCGAACATCAATTTCAAGCAGGGCGAAAACGACAGGATCCTGACCATCCCGCCGGGGCCGAACGGCCCGGTCGGCTCGGTCTGGATTGCGCTGGACAAGCCGACCTACGGCATCCACGGCACGCCGGATCCGTCCAAGATCGGCAAGACCGAAAGCCATGGCTGCGTGCGGCTGACCAATTGGGACGCGCGCGAGCTTGCCAAGATCGTGACGCCCGGCGTTATCGTGGAGTTCGTCGACTAAAGCGCAACGCCTGCGCCCGAATCACCCGATGACCTTGCGCAGCAGTGGCGCGCGCAGCGCTGCGGCATAGATCAGCTGCACCACCAGGATGAAGCCGACGCTGAGCAACGGGCTGATCAGGCAGAGTGCAGCGCCGACGGCCCACAGGATCTGTGCCTTGACGATGCGCAGATAGACCGTTCGGGTGGTCTCCGCGTCGACACCTTCGGCCAGAAATCCGTTTTTGTCCGCGTAGCGCCAACTGGCGAGCAGCGTCAGTCCGAGCATCAAAAGATTGAACCAGTAGACGAGCACCGCAGTCCTGAATTCGAGGAAGTCGGCGAGAAGGTCGGTCGAGAACGGCAGCAAGGCGATGAAGCCGAGGAAGCAGAGGTTCAGCGTGGCAAGCCGCCGGTCGGATTTTGCAATCAGCCCGTGTTGCGCCTGCTGGCCGAACCAGAAGATGGTCAGCGTCAGGAAGCTGAGCGCATAGGTCAGGAAGCGCGGCGCCAGTGCTGTGATCGCTGTGATCAACTCGCGTTCGGAATGCACCGTTTCATGCGCCGGCACCCTGATCTCGAGAACGATCAGGGTGAGCGCGATGGCGAACACGCCGTCGGTGATGCCGACGACGCGCCCGCGTCCTTCCGCCGAGGGTTCGAGCGGTCGTTTCATGCGGTATTTCCCCCTTGTCTGTAGCTGCGAGAAGCTTAGCACGGCACTTGCCGTTTGCACCCTGAGCGGCGTGATCCTGCCTGTGTGGCCAAGGTTGGGCCTGGTTTCAACGAGAACAGCGTGCTGGCCGGTTGTCGCCGGCGCGCCGGCGATCTAGGTAAGGCGGCATGCACACGCCAACCAAAGTCGGTACCGGCGCTGTTCCCCTGACCGGCTCACTTCCCGCCGATACGTTCTGTCCGCAGGCGCAGCGGCGGTTCGTGCTGATCGCCGCGATCCTGGCTTCCGCGCTCGGCTTCATCGACGGGTCGGTCCTGGCCATTGCGACGCCGGCGATCCGCGTCGACCTCGGCGCCAGCCTCGCCGAGGCACAATGGATTTCCAATGCCTACGCATTGACACTCTCAGCCCTCATTCTCGTCGGCGGCGCCGCCGGCGATCGCTTCGGCCTGCGCCACTCCTTCGTCGCCGGCATCGTCCTGTTCATTGCCGCCTCGCTTGCCTGCGCGCTGGCGCCTAACCCGGCGGTGCTTATTGCGTTTCGGGCTATCCAGGGTGTCGGAGCGGCCATCATGGTGCCGGGCAGCCTGGCCATTATCGCCAAAGCCTATCCGAAAAAGGAACGCGGCCGGGCGATCGGCATCTGGGCCGCAGCATCAGCCCTGACGACGGCGCTCGGCCCGGTGCTGGGCGGCTTCGTGCTGTCGGCGTTCGGCGACGGCATCTGGCGGGCGATCTTCGCCATCAATCTGCCGCTCGGCCTTATCTCGGTCTATCTTCTGCTGGCCAAGGTCCCTGCCGACGCGCCGGCGGAAAAGCGCAGCCTCGATCTCGGCGGCGCTGCACTCGCCATATTGGCGTTCGGAGCTCTCGCTTACGGTCTGACCTCGATGAGCGGCGACGGGGAGGGGCTGATGTCCGGCCCGAGTATTGCCGCCGGTGCGGTTTTGCTCGTCGTGTTCATCGTCTTCGAGCGCCGGCGGCGCGAGCCGATGATCGATCTGTCGTTGTTTCGGATCGGCGCGTTCGCGGGCGCCAATGTGGCGACCTTCTTCCTTTATTTCGCGCTGTCGGCCAATCTGTTCTATCTGCCGATGCTCATGATCGCCGGATGGAGGCTGAGCGCGGCCGAGGTCGGTTTCATCTTCCTGCCGCTGTCGGCATTGATCGCAGTGTTGTCCGGACCGGTCGGCCAGTGGTCCGACCGCATCGGGCCTCGCTTTCCGATCGCCAGCGGCAGTCTGGTTGTGGCTCTTGCCTTTGCCGGACTTGCCTTGCTGGCCTATTGGGGCATCCACAATTTCTGGATCGGGGTATTCCCGCTGATGGATTTGTTGGGGCGCGGCAGGGCGCGGGTGGTAGCGCCGCGGGCGCCCGCCGTCATGACGGCGGTCGAGGACAAGGATACGGGTGCGGCCTCGGGCATCAACAACGCCGTCTCGCGCATCGGCGGCCTGATTGCCGTGGCGGCGATGGGATCGCTGGCGGCCTGGGTCTATGCTGGCGTGCTCGGCACCGCTGCCGGCTCCGGCATTCCGGGTTTCGGCGAACCGCCGCCAGCCGGCCTGGCGCCCGGCCTCGATGCGGCACGACTTGCCGCCAGCGACGCGGCATTCGCCGCCGTTGCCGCGGTGACCGCGGTGCTTTGCCTGCTTTCGGCAATCGCCGCGTGGACGACGGTTTCCGGCGAGCGGCTGCCATGGGCGCGCGACACGGCGAATCAGCACGGCTGACGACGAAAAACGTCGGCTCAGCCTTCGATCTTGGCGCTCGCGACCTTCAACTGATTGCTGTCTTCCTGCTTGAGCAGGTCGTCGATGCGTTCGCGCTCGCGCTTGAAGGCGACGAGGTCGTCGCCCTTCAGCGTCTTGCCGACCGGTAGGCGGACGCGCATCGAATCGACCTTTGTGCCGTTGACGATCAGTTCGTAATGAAGATGCGGACCGGTGGAGAGGCCGGTTGAGCCGAGATAGCCGATAACCTGACCCTGGCGAACGCGAACACCCGGCTCGATGCCTTTGGCAAAGGCGCTCTGGTGATTGTAGGACGTCTCGTAGCCATTGGCGTGACGCAAGATGATCTGCTTGCCATAGCCACCGGCCCAGCCGGCTTTTTCGACGACGCCATTGCCCGCGGCAATGATCGGCGATCCCACGGGAGCTGCCCAGTCGGTGCCGGTATGCATTTTCACATACCCCAAAATGGGGTGGCGCCTGGCACCGAACCCTGACGTAAATCGGCCATTGGGCAACGGATTGCGCAGCAGAAACTGCTCGGCGCTGCTACCATTTTCGTCGAAGTAGTCGGTGCTGCCGTCCTGCATCTGGAAACGGTAGAAATTTCGCGTCGTGCCGCCGAAAGTCGCGGAGACGTAAAGCAGCTCGGATTCGTCAGACGCCTGGTCGTCGCCATCGGGCTGCGAGAACAGCACCTCGATGCGGTCCGTGGGATTGAGGCGCGACTGAAAGTCGACACTGGATGCCAGCAACTTGATCAGTCGTTGCGTCATCGCCTTGGACATGCCGTAGGAATAGGCGGTGCGGTAGATGCCGTCATAGACGTTCGGCAGATTGCCGCGCACTACGGGCGCAGGCGAATCGTCGAACGCCGTCAGCAATTCGGGATTTGGCTCCGGCTCCTGCGCCGGCACGTACTGGTCGTGGTCGTCGAGTGCGATGGTGACGATGTGCTGGGTCCTGTCGTACACGCTGGTGCGAACGATCTTGGCGGCGTCGCCATGGACC
>NZ_JAMYPO010000060.1:0-2500 GCF_040320365.1 Mesorhizobium sp. M0701 | reverse complement strand
TTATGGCTAAGTGGGAAAGGATGTGAGGATCCCAAAACAACCAGGATGTTGGCTTAGAAGCAGCCATCATTTAAAGAAAGCGTAACAGCTCACTGGTCTAAATAAGGGTCTTTGCGCCGAAAATGTAACGGGGCTAAAGCCATACACCGAAGCTTAGGGTTTGCAGCAATGCAAGCGGTAGCGGAGCGTTCTGTAAGCTGATGAAGCCATACCCGTGAGGGGTGGTGGAGGTATCAGAAGTGCGAATGCTGACATGAGTAACGTAAGGGGAGTGAGAGACTCCCCCGCCGAAAGTCCAAGGGTTCCTGCTTAAAGCTAATCTGAGCAGGGTTAGCCGGCCCCTAAGTCGAGGCAGAAATGCGTAGACGATGGGAACCACGTTAATATTCGTGGGCCTGGAGGAAGTGACGGATCATTGAGGTAGTCCAATCTTATCGGATTGAAAGGGCTGCTGCGTGGTTCCAGGAAATAGCTCCTCCTTATAGACCGTACCCGAAACCGACACTGGTGGACTGGTAGAGTATACCAAGGCGCTTGAGAGAACTATGCTGAAGGAACTCGGCAAATTGCACGCGTAACTTCGGAAGAAGCGTGACCCTTTCATGCGCAAGCATGGGAGGGTGGCACAGACCAGGGGGTAGCGACTGTTTATCAAAAACACAGGGCTCTGCGAAGTCGCAAGACGACGTATAGGGTCTGACGCCTGCCCGGTGCTGGAAGGTTAAGAGGAGGGGTGCAAGCTCTGAATCGAAGCCCCAGTAAACGGCGGCCGTAACTATAACGGTCCTAAGGTAGCGAAATTCCTTGTCGGGTAAGTTCCGACCTGCACGAATGGCGTAACGACTTCCCCGCTGTCTCCAGCATAGACTCAGTGAAATTGAATTCCCCGTGAAGATGCGGGGTTCCTGCGGTTAGACGGAAAGACCCCGTGCACCTTTACTATAGCTTTACATTGGCATTCGTAGTGGCATGTGTAGGATAGGTGGTAGGCTTTGAAACCTGGGCGCCAGCTCAGGTGGAGCCACCCTTGAAATACCACCCTTATCACTATGGATGTCTAACCGCGGCCCGTTATCCGGGTCCGGGACAATGTATGGTGGGTAGTTTGACTGGGGCGGTCGCCTCCTAAAGAGTAACGGAGGCGCGCGATGGTGGGCTCAGAACGGTCGGAAATCGTTCGCTGAGTGCAATGGCATAAGCCTGCCTGACTGCGAGACTGACAAGTCGAGCAGAGACGAAAGTCGGTCATAGTGATCCGGTGGTCCCGCGTGGAAGGGCCATCGCTCAACGGATAAAAGGTACGCCGGGGATAACAGGCTGATGACCCCCAAGAGTCCATATCGACGGGGTTGTTTGGCACCTCGATGTCGACTCATCGCATCCTGGGGCTGGAGCAGGTCCCAAGGGTATGGCTGTTCGCCATTTAAAGCGGTACGTGAGTTGGGTTCAGAACGTCGTGAGACAGTTCGGTCCCTATCTGCCGTGGGTGTAGGAATATTGAAAGGATCTGTCCCTAGTACGAGAGGACCGGGATGGACGGATCTCTGGTGGACCTGTTGTGGCGCCAGCCGCATAGCAGGGTAGCTATATCCGGACGGGATAACCGCTGAAGGCATCTAAGCGGGAAACCCACCTTAAAACGAGTATTCCCTGAGAACCGTGGAAGACGACCACGTTGATAGGCCGGGTGTGGAAGAGCGGCAACGCTTGAAGCTTACCGGTACTAATAGTTCGATCGGCTTGATCGTTCTCATTCCTAATGCCCATTTCTGGTGACAATCCTTGGATTGCGCCGAAATGGATGGCACAGAAAACAGCTTCTCGAGCAACGTGCGTTTTGCCGACCTGGTGGTTATGGCGGAGCGGCTGCACCCGATCCCATTCCGAACTCGGCCGTGAAACGCTCCAGCGCTGATGGTACTTCGTCTCAAGACGCGGGAGAGTAGGTCGCTGCCAGGTCTGCCAAGCGCACGTTGTTTAATCTTCTCCTTACGAACAGGCCCGCCAACGGGACTCCGGGCCGCGAAAGCGGCCCTTTCATTTGGCGGAAGCTTGAATCCGGTGAGCCAAGGCTTACCTTTAGGGTTGACGCGGGGTGGAGCAGCCCGGTAGCTCGTCAGGCTCATAACCTGAAGGTCACAGGTTCAAATCCTGTCCCCGCAACCAAATTCGAAAACGGCCCGCCTTGTGCGGGCCGTTTTCGTTTTGCTGGCCGATTGGTTCGATCCCCGTCAGGCCTCGCACGAAGCAGGCACAGCGAGACACCAAGGAAGGTCCAGCCCCCGCAACCAAATTCCTTGCATGCGAGCATCAAAAACCCCGGTAGCCTTACGGCGCCGGGTTTCTTTGTTTTGGGGCGTGCTGCCAAACACCGAAGCTCGCGCGCCGCGACGGAGTTCCACGTCCTGCCGGCACCTAGAGCCTTTCACGTTTTGATGGAAGCGTAGCCGGCGTTTGCGAAGTAGTTGTTGCATTCGGTTGCCTCGATCGTTTCAACGAG
>NZ_JAMYPO010000059.1:0-30010 GCF_040320365.1 Mesorhizobium sp. M0701 | reverse complement strand
AGCGCCAGCGCGTGGCGCTGGCCCGCGCCATGGCGATCGAACCGGCCGTGCTTTTGCTCGACGAGCCGTTCGGCGCGCTCGATGCGCAGGTGCGCCGTGAACTGCGCCGCTGGCTGCGCGACATCCACGACGCCACCGGCCACACCACGGTCTTCGTCACCCATGACCAGGAAGAGGCGCTGGAGCTTGCCGACCGCGTCGTGGTGATGAGCCAGGGCCGCATCGAGCAGGTCGGCACCGCCGACGAAATCTACGACACTCCGAACTCGCCCTTCGTCTACGGCTTCATCGGCGAATCGAGTTCGCTTCCGGTCAAGGTCGAGGACGGCCAGGTCTGGATCGCGGACCGGCCGATCGGGCTTTCCGCGCCGCACGCACCGCAAGGCGAAGCGACGCTGTTCTTTCGCCCGCACGACGTCGATCTGGTGGAAGAATGCAACGGCTGCATCGCCGGCACGGTCGCCGCCAGCCGCCGCGTCGCCGGCACCAGGCGGGTCGAGCTCGAAATCGGCGGCGAACGTCAGCGGGTCGAGATCGAATTGCCCGTCGATCATCCGGCGGCGCAGAAAAGTCGCGTGGCTTTTAGGCCGCGGCGCTGGAAGCTTTTTCCGGCTGCTTGATCCTCTATCAGGCGCTACACCAGCCAGTTCTCGACCTTCAGGCCTTTGATCCGGTTGAACTCCCTGGTATTGGCGGTCACCAGGGTAGTTCCCAGCGTACAGGCGTGGGCAGCAATAAAAAGGTCATTTTGGCCGATGGTCTGGCCCCTGCCTTCCAGTTCTGCGCGAATCGCGCCGTACTCGGCATCCACCGGCACATCGAGCGGCAAGACGGGTATCTCAGCCAGCAATTCCTCGACCTTCTTGTGCAACTTGGCTGATCTTTTCTTGACGCAACGCCGACGGCATCGGCGCCGCTGCCAAGCTGTCCTGAGACTCTGCTTGAAAGAAAAAACTAGAAATCGCCCACAGCGGGAATATTTCTTCTATCGACAACGTGGAGCGGCCGCTCTGCGTGCCTCGTCGCGCACGATGCCTTGCCGCTATGGTCCGGCATTAAGCTCATGGCATTGGAGCCTGTTTTCATGAAGCGATTTTTGCTTGGCGTCGCCACATTGGCCGGCCTGGTCCTCGCATCCTCCCAAGCCTGGTCGGCCGACAGATTGCTCAATGCTTCCTATGATGTCGGCCGCGAACTGTTTGCGCAGGTCAACAAGGCGTTCGTCGCCGGCCACCCCAGCGTCACCATCGATCAGTCGCATGCCGGAACCTCGGCACAAGCACGCGCCATCGCCGAAGGCCTCGGCGCCGACGTCGTCACCTTCAACCAGGTCATCGACATCGACTTCCTGGTCAAGAAGGGCCTCATCTCCGCCGACTGGCAGAAGGACTTTCCCGACAACGCCTCGCCTTTCTATTCGCTGCCCTCCTTCCTGGTGCGGGCCGGCAATCCGAAGCACATCAAGGATTGGAGCGATCTCGTGCGCGACGACGTGCAGGTGATCTTCCCCAATCCGAAAACCTCGGGCAATGCGCGCTACACCTATCTTGCGGCCACCGCCTACGCCAAGGAAGCCTTCAAGGACGACGACGCCAAGGTGAAGGAGTTCGTCACCAAGCTGTTCAACAACGTGCCGGTGTTCGACAGCGGCGGGCGCGCCGCGACCACCACTTTCGTGCAGCGCGAAATCGGCGACGTACTTATCACCTTCGAGTCGGAAACGCGCGGCGTCCGCAAGGAGTATGGCGAGGACAAGTTCGAGCAGGTAACGCCTTCGGTCAGCCTGTTGGCGGAATTTCCGGTGGCGATCGTCGACACCGTTGCAGACGAGCATGGCACGCGCGATCTCGCCAAGACCTATCTCGACTTCCTCTATACGCCGGAGGGCCAGGACATCGCCGCCCGCAACGGCCTGCGGGCCCGCGACGCGGCGGTCGCCGCCAAATACAAGGCTGAGTTTCCCGATGTCCGCCTGCTGACGGTGGAGGACGTCTTCGGCGGCTGGGCCAAGGTCCAGGCCGAGCACTTTGCAGCGGGCGGCCTGCTCGACCAGACTTATGGCAGCCGCTGAGGCGATCTTCCAACTT
Source organism: Mesorhizobium sp. M0701 (assembly GCF_040320365.1). Classification (NCBI taxonomy): domain Bacteria; kingdom Pseudomonadati; phylum Pseudomonadota; class Alphaproteobacteria; order Hyphomicrobiales; family Phyllobacteriaceae; genus Mesorhizobium; species Mesorhizobium sp. M0701. The sequence continues at coordinate 27,923 of NZ_JAMYPO010000059.1, read as the reverse complement.
TGACAGAAGCCGGCTTTGCCGGCTTCTTTGCTTTCGCGCTGCGAAAGGTGATTTCTGGCACTTTCCGAGCGCATTCCGTCCAAAACGTTACAAAGAATCAACGCGTTTGTGCCTACCGTGAGAACGGACGGCTTGTTTTCGCGAACAGCTTCGCGCGATCAAACCGTCATGATTTGCACACAAACAGCCGCCAGACGCGGGTGGTTGGGGCTTCATGGGTTGACTCGGGGCATGCTTACCAAAAAAGGCAAATACGGCCTCAAGGCCCTCGTGCATCTGTCGGGCCTGCCGGTCGGCCAGCTCGCATTCGTCAACGACATTGCGGTCGCCAATAACATCCCCAAGAAATTCCTGGATGCAATCCTGGGCGAGTTGCGTAACGCCGGCTTCGTCCAGAGCCGCAAGGGCAAGGAAGGCGGTTACCGCCTTGCCCGGCCGGCTTCCGAGATCAAGATCGGCCATGTCGTGCGTGTCCTCGACGGGCCGCTGGCGCCGATCCCCTGCGCCAGCCGCACGCAATACCAGCGCTGCGAGGATTGCGACGAGGCGACCTGCCAGGTTCGGCACATGATGCTGGAGGTCCGGCAGGCGATCGCCGAGGTGCTGGACAACCGCAGCCTCGCGGCCATGCGCGACGCCGACAATGACGATTTCCCAGTCGAACTGACGTCGCAAATCTAGCGCGCGAGCAGGCTCAAGGCAGTCGCGACGGTGTCGGCGACCGGACGCGTGCCATCCAAGGTTATCGCCGCCTCGTCCGCCGCTGGCGCCTCGAGCGTGGCGAACTGGCTGTCGACCAGGCTTGCCGGCATGAAATGACCCTTGCGACTGCCTACGCGCTGTTTTGCTGTTGCCGGGTCGATTTCCAGGTAAACGAAAACGATATCCGGGCAAAAGCCGCGCAGGCGATCGCGGTAGCTGCGCTTCAGCGCCGAGCAGGCGGCGACCACACCTTGCCCGCTTGCGACCGACGCGGCCACCCGCTGGCCGATCGCGTCGAGCCAGCCTTCGCGCAGCGCGTCGGTGAGCGGCTGGCCGCTCGCCATGCGTGCGACGTTTTCGGGCGGATGCAGCCTGTCGCCTTCGATAAAGACGGCGCCCAATGCCGCTGCAAGCGCTTCGCCGACAACCGACTTGCCGCAGCCGGCAACGCCCATCACCACGATGGCGGGTATCGTTCGAACAGTGCTCGCCGGCTTATATGCCACGTCTTTACCGGTCATGCAGGTCAGCGGCTTGCCGGCGCGCGGCCATAGAGCAGCAGCATGGCGACGATGACGACGCCGTAGATGATCTGGCGCCCCGCCTCCGGCATCTGCATGACAGAGAGAATGGACTGCAAGAGGGTGATCAGGATTACCCCGGCGACGGTGCCGAGATAGGAGCCGCGCCCGCCGAGGATCGAGGTGCCGCCGAGCACCACCGCGGCGATCGACGGCAGCAGATAGGCATCGCCCATCGACTGTGCCGCCTTGGAGGCATAGCCGGCCAACAGCACGCCGCCGAAGGCCGAGAGCCCGCCCGAAACCGCAAAGGCGATCATCACCACGCGCCTTGTATCGATGCCGGAAAGATAGGCGGCACGCTCGCGATTGCCGATGCCGTAAACGGTGCGGCCGAAGCCGGTGCGGGTCAGCACGAACACCATTGCGGCGCCGATCAGCGCCCAGATGAGGACGGCGTTGGGCACGGCAGGAACGGCAAAGCCGGTCGCCAGATAGCGCATCGCACCGGTCGCTGAATCCTGCGGCGAGAAACCGCCCGTGTAGACCACCATCAGCCCCTGCGCGACGGCGTTGGTGGCAAGCGTGATGATCATCGAGGGAATGCGCAGATAGGCGACGCCGATGCCGTTGACGATGCCGATCAGAACACCGCAGAAGATGCCGAACGGAATGGCAAGCGCCACGCCGACCGGGCCGTATGCGGCCGCGGCACAGGCCATCATCGCGCCGGCCGCCACCGACCAGGGCACCGACAGGTCGATCTGGCCGAGCAGGATGACCAGCATCATGCCGGTCGCGATGACGCCGAGAAACGACGCCACCTTGAGCTGCTGCAAAAGGTATTCAGGCGACAGGAAGCTGCGCGAATAGAGGCTGCCGAGGAACAGCAGCAGCACGATACAGGCGAACGCCGTCAGCACCGCCGGGTCGGCGCGGCGGAGGAATTTCGGCATGCGGCCGGCGAGACCACTCACAGTCGTTTCGCTCACAGGAACCACTCCAGCCGGTTGCGGACCCGAAACAGGGCGAAGGCGCCGAGGCTGACCGCGATCAGCAGAATGACGCCCTGGAACAGGGGCTGCCAGAGCGGATCGAAATCGAAGACGAACAGCAGGTCGCCGATGGTGCGGAAGGCAAGCGCGCCGAAGATCGCGCCGATGGCGCTGCCCTTGCCGCCGAACAGCGACACGCCGCCAAGCACGACCGCGGCAATCGAAAACAGCGTATAGGCGTTGCCGCTGGCATAGGCCGCATCACCGGTATAGGTGAAGAACGTCAGGAACAGCCCGCCGATCGCGGCAAGCAGACCGGCAAGCGCATAGGCGGCGAACTTTCCACGCCGGATCGGCACGCCGGACATGTAGGCCGCCATCTCCGAGGAGCCGGCCGCATAAGCGGCGCGGCCGAGCACCGACCGGCTGAACGGCACCCAGACAACAAGCACGACCGCCAGCAGCGCCACCAGGCTCGCCGGCACGATACCAAACAGGCGGCCGGTCAGCGCGTCGGCGAGCCCCTCATTGACCGAGCCGCCCGGAAACGGCCGAAGCAGCAGCGCGATGCCGAAATAGACCGCACCGGTGGCGATGGTGGCGACGATCGGCTGCAGGCGTCCATAGATGACGATGGCGCCATTGATTGCCCCGCACAGCAGGCCGGTGCCGAGCACGGCGATGACGCCGAAGGCGGTCTCGATGCCGGTGCCGACGACCAGCCACGACGCCAGGCAGTTGGTCAGGGTGAAGATCATGCCGACCGAAAGATCGATGCCGGCGGTGATCACCACCAGCGTTTGCGCCATGGCGACGAAGGCGAGCAGCACGCCCTTGTTCGAGGCCGTTTGTACGACGTTGGCGGTGAAGCCCGCCGGATGGTTCGAGGTGTAGATGACGAACATGACAACGAAGATGCCGAACGCCAGCAACGTTCCGCGCTGTTCGGCAAGCCAGTAGCGCCAATCCTTCACGCGTCCGCTCCTTGCCTTGGCATCTCTTCGTGAATGTTGAGCGCGCTGGCGATCAGCGCCCGCTCGGTGATTTCGGCGCCGACCAGTTCGCGCTTGACCGCGCCGTCATAGAGCACCAGCACGCGGTCGCAGCAGCCGATCAGCTCGTCATAGTCGGTCGAATAGAAGAGGATCGCCGCACCCTGGTCGGCAAGCTTGCGCATCAACTGGTAAAGCTCCTGCTTGGTGCCGACGTCGATGCCGCGCGTCGGGTCGTTAAGCAGGATGATGCGCGGCTGCCGCATCAGCCATTTGGCGATGACGACCTTCTGCTGGTTGCCGCCGGACAGCGCGCCGACCGAAATGTCGAGGCCGGCGGTTTTGATCGCCAGAAGACCGACCATGTCGTCGATCAGCCGCTGCTCGGCGGCGCGATCGATGATGCCGGCCCTGGACAGCCGATCGAGGGCGGCAAAGGAGAGGTTTTCGCGCACCGTCATCGGCAGCATCAAGCCTTCGGTCTTGCGGTCCTCCGGGATCAACGCCATGCCGATCCGGTCATCGCGCGCCGCGGCCGGGCTGGCGATCGCCACCGGCCTGCCGTCGATCAGGATCTGGCCCGACAGGCCACGCAGCACACCGAAGAAGGCGAGCAGCAATTCGCGCTGGCCCTGGCCGTCGAGGCCGCCAAGCCCGACCACCTCGCCCGCCCCGACCGATAGCGAGACATCGTGCAGCCGATCCGTCCAGGACAGGCTGCGCGCCTCGAGAACCGGCGTGGCTGCGGCAGCCGCCCGCGCGGGCTTGGGCGGAAAGATGTGGCTGTATTCGCGCCCGATCATCAGCTCGACGACCTCGTTGTCGCTTTTTGTACCGGCCGCGTAGCTGGCGACATTGCGGCCATTGCGGAACACCGTGCACTGGTCGGCCAGCTCGGCGATCTCGTTCATGCGGTGCGATATATAGAGCAGCGCCAGCCCTTCCGAACGCAGCCGCTTCAACACGGCAAAAACCCTGGCGACGTCAGCCGCGGTCAGCGCCGAGGTCGCCTCGTCCAGGATCAGGATGCGTGGCTTGCGCGCCAGTGCCTTGGCGATCTCGACCATCTGCCTTCTTGAAAGAGGAAGATCCTTGACCAGCGCCAGCGGATGGATATCGGAGGCGCCGGCGCGAGCAAGGGCTTCTTCGGCGATGCGGCGCTGCGCCTTGCGGTCGATCATGCCGAAACGCTTCGGCGGATCGGAAATGACGATGTTGTCGGCAACGCTGAGTTCGGGGACGAGCGACAGCTCCTGGAAGATGCAGACGATGCCGGCCTGGTTGGCGGCGGCCGGCGAAGCGAAGGTAACTTCGCTTCCGTCCAGCATCATGCGGCCCTCGTCGGGCGCAACGACCCCCGCCATGACCTTGATCAGCGTCGATTTGCCGGCGCCGTTCTCGCCGAGAATGGCGTGGATGCTGCCTGGAGTGACCGACAGTTCGGCCTTCTCCAGCGCCCGCACGCCGCCATAGCGCTTGGATATGCCTTCCATGCGGAAGAGCGGAACCGCACCGTCCATCGGCCCTCCCCAGGCGCTTGGCAATCAGGATGTCGAGCGCCGACGCCGCGGGATCTCCCGCGGCGTCGGGCTGTCGGAGTTTACTGGTTTTCCTTGCTCTGGCCCATGATTTCCTGCGCCGTGAAATTGATGCCGCAGGTCGGGAAGGAATTGCCGACGAAGAAATTGTCGGATTGGTCGGGGAAGTAGTCCTGGCCTGCCTTGAAGTTCGGATCCTCGACGATCGCCAGCGGCAGCTTGACCGCTTGCGGCACGACCTGGCCTTCAAGTGCTGCAATCGCCGTCTTGATGGCAACCGCGACCTGCGCCGGGCCGGTACCGGCCGACGAGCATTTCAGGCCGTCAGCGGCGAACTTGGCGCAGAATTTGCGGAAGCCGTTCTCCGTCTCGCCGCCGAACGGCACGAACGGATGCTTGGCATCGATCATCGCCTGCACGATGCCGGTATCGCCGCCCTGTCCGGTAATGCCGTCGAAGGGGCCGTTGGTGGCAATGGCATCGGCCGTAGCCTTTTGCGCAACGCCGTCATCCCACTTGCCGACGACCTCGGTGACGTCCCATTTCTTGCCGGAAGCGTCGAGAACCTCGTGGATGCCGTTGTGGCGATCGGTGTCGACGGACGTGCCGGCGACGCCGCGCACTTCCAGCACCTTGCCGCCGTTCGGCACGTGCTTGACCAGCCAGTTGGCCCACAATTCGCCAAGGCCCTTCTGGTCGACATTGACGTTGATGGCATCCTTGGTGTCGAGGATGTTGTCGAAAGCGACCAGCACCACACCGGCTTCCTTGGCCCGCTTGATGACCGGGCCGAACGCGGTCGGGTTCTGGGCGTTGACGACAATCGCGTCATAGCCGGAATCGATGAAATTATTGATTGCCGAAATCTGGGCCGGCACGTCCTCGCCGGTCGAGACCACTTTGAATTCCTTGAGCTTGGCCGCGACCGCCGGCTGCGCTGCATAGGCCTTCGCCGTCTGCACCATCTGGATGCGCCATGTGTTGGCGATATAGCCGTTGGCCAGAGCGATGCGGTACGGGCCATCTTTCTTGGGGAACTTGAAGAACTGCGTATCGGCCGACCAGGGCGCGAAGCAGTCAGGCTCGGCCGATGGCCCCTTGACGATTTCAGGATCGGCGATCGCCGACGAGCTCAGCATGACGAAAGCAGTGGCGGCAACGATACCGCCAACGAGTGACTTGATCATCGATATTCCTCCCAGTTGCAGTTTGTTTGTTGTTACGCCGATGAATTTGCGCGTTTCCGGCCCGGCACCTCCCGCCGTACCCGTCGCGCGTTCAGGTGGCCGAATGCCGACCCGATCCCCTCCTTTGCTGCCCGGCTAGTCCCGCAAAAACTATCATATTATACATAATAAACAAGCATGAGCTGTCGCTTATGTATAATAAACAGCCCCCATCTTCTGAGCGAAGTACCGCCCGGCGATAACTGGTAGCGCTACCATGACGTAGTGTAAAGCGCCATTGCGTTGAAGCGCGCTTCAGCGTGCCGTGCTTTCACGCCGCTTGAGTTCGAAACCGAGGTCGCGACGACACCTGCGCCACCCGTCGATCCGTTGCATCCAAAACGGCGACAGCGTCTATGAAACGCATTACTGTTTCGTCGCTTTGCGCAGAACAACGCTGGATGTGGGGAGCCAATGATGGAAGGACATATTGATCCAAAACTGGAACACATGTACCGCCGTGGCTACTCAGCTGGCGTATTCGATGTACTGGCGAGCCTTGCGCTCCTTCTTTCCGATGAAGACCGCCAGATTGTGGAGAACTGGGCCAAGAACGACCTTGCCGTCTGGAGAACCATGCGCCTCAATGAAGCGGTTCGGCCTCCGGATTTTCCCATAGGAAGTCGCCCAGATGTTCATGGACCCTGGCCTGCGTAGGTGTCCGAGACCTACTCAGTTCCTCGAACACCTCCGGCGCATCGCGATGGTGCTCGAATACTACCGGATCGCCGGACCCTTTTTTCGAGCTTTCAGCGCGCCGTGCTTTCACGCCGCTTGAGTTCGAAGCCGAGGTCGACGACCCGCTGTTCCGGCCTGTTGCCTTCGATCGCCGCAAGCGCCATGGCGACCGCCCGCCGGCCGATCTCGTAGCGATACGTCCGAACGCTGGTGACCGACGGAAAAGCCACCTCCATCATGTCGAGATCGTTGAAGCCGACGATGCCGATCGTCTTCGGCACGGCGATCGAAGCGCGATGGCATTCGAACAGCACCCCGAGGGCGATATCGTCATTGTTGCAGAACACCCCATCGAGGCTCGGCACCTTGGCCAGCGCGTCACGGAACAATTCGCGGCCGAGGGTGACGCTGGAGGGCACCGGCGTCGTGGTGGTGAGCCTCGGATCGAACAGGCCGGCCGCCTCCATCGCCGCGCGATAGCCGGCAAGCCGCCGCTGCGAACGCGGATCCATGCGCGCACCGATGAAGCCGATCCGGCGATAGCCTGCCTCGATCAGATGTTCCGCAGCCGCCTTGCCGCCCTCGAAATGCGAGAAGCCGACCATCATGTCGACCGGATCGGGCCCGGTCTCCATCACCTGCACCACCGGACAGCCTGCCGTTTCCAGCAGTTTTCGCGAGGCCAGCGTCTGGTCGATGCCGGCCACGATCAGCGCCGCCGGGCGTTGCGGGCCAAACACCTGCAGCAGCCGCTCTTCCTCGAGGCCGGAATAGTGGGTGTTGCCGAGCTGAATCCGGAAAGGGCCGTCCGACAGGCTGTCGTAGATGCCGCGCACCACTTCGGCAAAGACGTTGTTGGTAAGCGACGGCACCAGAACGCCAAAGACCTCGGCGCGCGCCGAAGCCAGCGCCCGCGCATTCGGGTCGGGCACGTAGCCGAGCTCGTTCACGGCCGACTCGATCTGGCGGCGCAGATCTTCCGAGACACGCCCCGGCTCACGCAGGGCGCGCGATACGGTAATGGCGCCGACGCCGGCCTTGCGGGCGACGTCGGCGATGGTCGGGCGGCCGCCGCCGCGGCGCGAGCGCGGCTTGATCACCGTACTCGTCCGGACGCCGGGCAACCGCCCACACGCGACCGTGAAACGATGTTCAGCGTTTTTGAAACTGCTGCCATGCCAAACTGGCCCGTTGCCACACCTTGTCTGGCGTCGCGCAGCCTTCGGCTGTTGTCAAGCGACGGCCGGAGAGACTGTATCCGTACCGCTGTGCTTCAGGCCGCCACAGCGGCGCTGCGCCGGGCCTTCCACAGCAGCAGCACCATGGCCAAAATATTCAGCAGGTTCCAGGCAATGCCGTTGAGGAACGCGGCGGCATAGGAGCCGGTCAGATCGTAGATCCAGCCCGACATCCAGCCGCCGATCGCCATGCCGAAGATGGTCGCCATCATGACGATGCCGACGCGCTGGCCAGCCTCCTTGGCTGGCATATATTCGCGCACGATGATCGCATAACAGGGCACGATGCCGCCTTGCGACAGGCCGAAAACCAGCGAGACGACATAAAGCGAGGCAAGCCCGTCGAACGGGATATAGAACAACAGCGACAGGCATTGCAGCACCGAGCCGATCAGCAGGGTTTTCACACCGCCGATGCGATCGGCAAGGAAACCCGAGCCAAGCCGGCTGACGACGCCCGCCGCCAGCATGATCGACAGCATATCGGCGCCATGCGCCACGCCGTAGCCGAGATCAATGCAATAGGCGACGATATGGACTTGCGGCATCGACATCGCCACGCAGCAGCCGAGCCCGGCCACGATGAGCAGCGCCTGCAAGGCCGCCGGCGACAGGGAGATCGGCTGAACCACGCGGCTGCCCGGCGATCCCGGAGCCGCCCGGGGCGGTGCGCCGCGCCGGAGCAGCAGGATCAAGGGCACCATGGTGACCAGGCAGACAACGCCGATCGCGGCATAGGTGAAGCGCCAGCCCTCGGTCTGCATGACATAGGGCATCGCCGTCGGCCAGATCGCTCCGGCGAGATAGTTGCCGGATGCCGCAGCCGTCACCGCGACGCCGCGGCGCCGGTTGAACCAGTGCGAGATGTCGTCGATCAACGGCCCGAAGATCGCCGACGAGCCAACGCCGACCAACAGGCCCTGGACGAGGGTGAACTGCAGGATCGAACTGGTCAGCGACGCCAGCAGGAAGCCGGCGCCAAGTGTAATCGCGGCAATCAGCGCCGGGATCCAATACCCCATGCGGTCGATGGCGCGGCCGAACAGCACATTACCGGCGGCAAAGCCGACCATGGTCGCGGTGTAGGGCATCGAGGCAGCGGCGCGATCGACGCCGAATTCTACCTGCACGGCAGGCAGCACCACGACCACCGCCCACATGCCGACCCCGCCGATCGTTGCCAGCAGCATCGAGATGCCCAGCCGTATCCAGGCATAGGCACTGTCGATGCCGGAACTTCCTGCCTGGCTTGAGACGATTGGGGTCAAGAGCGTTTCCTGTCCGCAGTTCTTGAATCGGCGGTTCTGACCACTATCGGCGCATTCGCATCGCCGAGCAGCGCCACGACAGGCAAATCCGTGGCTCCAGGGATTCGGGCCGAAGTGGAACAGGGGTGCGCCATAAGGCGTTTTCCCGGCAACGACCTAGTGGAAGGAGTTTGCCATGACCGCGCAACGGAAATGGTCCGCCGACGTCACCGAGCACAGCGACGCGCTGGACCTCGAGGAACACATCTTCGAATCCCACGATCCCAAGAAGATCGCCGCCTCTTTGAAGCGATCGGCCGAGCACAGCGACCGACGCAAGGCAGGGCCGTTTCAATCCGCCATGTCGATGCTGAATTTCTACATCAACCGCGCCGGCAAGAACCTGCCGGCGGCGCAGAAGAAAGTGCTGGAGGACGCCAAAGATGAACTGCGCGTCCTTTTTGGCCGCCCAAAGGAAGACTAGAATCGGTCACCATTAATTGGTTCTGCCAAATTCGGCTGAACTGGACCTAGTGACAGGGCCTCTTTGTCGCCAGTCTGCAGGCTCGGCTTGTATTCCCAAGCCCGCAAAAGCCTGGCGTCATGACGGTCAAGATCGGCATCAATCCCATCACCTGGAGCAATGACGACGTTCCGGCGCTTGGCGGGGATACGTCCTTGGAGACCTGCCTGTCGGAAACAGCGCTGGCCGGCTACCGCGGCACCGAACTCGGCGGCAAATTTCCGCGCCAGGCTGAAGTGCTTGGGCCGCTCCTGTCTTCCTATGGCCTGGAACTCGTCTCCGGCTGGTACGATGGCCGCATTCTCGACCGCACGGTCGACGAGGAATTCGCGGCGATTACCCCGCATCTGACATTGCTGCGCGACCTCGGCGCCAGGATCGTCGTCTACGCCGACACCTCGCGCGGTCGCCATGACGGCATTTTCGCACCGATCTCCGAGCGTCCGCGCCTCGCCGACAGGGACTGGCCGTCCTATGGCGAGAAACTGACCGCCGTCGCCGACCGCATGGCTGCATTCGGGGTCGGCATGGCCTTCCACCACCACATGGGCACCATCGTCGAGACGGACGATGAAGTCGACAGGCTGATGGCGGCGACGGGCCGAAGCGTCGGCCTTTTGTTCGATACCGGCCACTGCCTGTTTTCGGGCGGCGACCCGCAATCGCTGCTGCAACGGCATCTCGACCGTATCGTGCATTTCCATTGCAAGGACGTTCGCAGGGCGGTGCTGGAACGGGCACGCCGCGAGGACATGAGCTTCATGGCGGCGGTAATGGACGGCATTTTTACCGTGCCCGGCGACGGCTCGGTCGATTTCCTGTCATTGCTGAAACCCCTCGCCGCGCGCGGCTATGAAGGCTGGCTCGTTGTCGAAGCCGAGCAGGATCCGGCCAAGGCGCATCCGCTGACCTATGCCAGCAAGGGCTATTTCTCGCTGCTCGCCACCGCCCGCGAGGCCGGCTTCGAAGTGGCGACGCGGCAGGCAAACTGACCGGCCTGCACTTGCGAGCCGGGGAACACAATGGGCGCGCGCCTCGATGGGGTTAGCGACGCGAAAGCGCCCGGCGATCCGCGCCGCCTTGCTCCCTGCGCGGCGCGGATCGCAGAATCCCGGCTCTGGATTGCAAACCCTGACTTTCAAGCTTGAGGCCGGCCGGAAGCCGTGCCTTGATGCAACCGAGGAGGAGCGACATGGCTTTCGAAGCTGCGCTTGGCATGGAACGGCTTTGCACCATCCGGGAGATTGCCGAGAAGGCGGAACTTGGCGCCGCCACCGTGCATCGCGCGCTGAAGAACAGCCGCGAGATCCGCCCCGAAACCAGGCGACTGGTGCTCGACACCGTCTGCCGGCTCAACGAGGAAAAGATCGCCCGCGCCGCCCGGTTCGTCGGGGGATAGTGCCGTGGCCGACCACATGCGCCTTTCCCTCGACATCATGTCGGTCGACCGCGCTTCGGAAGAACCGATGCATCGTCAGATCTACGGCGCCTTGCGACGCTTCATCCTTGACGGCCAGATCCCGCAGAACACGCTGCTGCCGTCGACGCGCTCGCTGGCCGAAGATCTGAAGGTCGGGCGCAACACGGTCATCGCCGCCTATGACCAGCTCCTTGCCGAAGGTTTTATCGAGGCGCGTGCCGGATCGGGCACCTGGGTGGCGCCGATCCAGCAGAACCGCCCCTTGGCATCCCTGCGCGCCGGACTGGCAGCGCCGCAAAAGCTGTCGCGGCGTGGCCAGACCATCGTCAACGGCCCGCAACCGCCACGCAATGCCGGCGTCATCAATTTCCATCCCGGCGTGCCTGAAACGGCATCGTTTCCGTTCACCATCTGGTCAAGCCTTCTGGTGCGCAATGCACGCAGCCGCGACGAGAGCCTGCTTGGTTATCTCTCCTTTGCCGGCCATCCCGGCCTGCGTCAGGCCATTGCCTCGACCATCGGCCTGTCGCGCGGCATCAGCTGCACCGCCGACCAGGTGATCATCGTCACCGGTGCGCAAGCGGCACTCGATCTCGTCTCGCGCGTGCTGATGGACGAAGGCGACCATGTCTGGATGGAGGAGCCCGGCTATCTCGGCGCCAAGAGCGCCTTTCTCGCCAGCGGTGCCAGGCTGGCACCATTGAAGGTCGACCGGCGCGGCTGGCATCTTGCCGATCCGGAGCTGCCGCCGCCGCGGCTGATCTATGTGACGCCATCCTGCCAGTGGCCGTTCGGCACCATCATGCGCATCGAGGAGCGATTGCAGCTGCTCGACATCGCCGAACGCAACGGCGCCTGGATCGTCGAGGATGACTATGACGGCGAATACCGGTTCCGCGGCCGGCCGGTGCCGGCGCTGCGCGGGCTCGATCATGCCGACCGCGTCGTCTATATCGGCAGCTTCGGCAAGACGCTGATCCCGGCGCTGCGCATCGGCTATCTGATCGTGCCGCGCGAATTGTCGGTTCCGTTCGACCGGGCGGTGAGCATCACCGGTCAGTTCGCGCCGCTGATCCTGCAGGCAACGGTCAACGACTTCATCACCCAGGGCTATTTCGCCACGCACCTCAAGCGCATGCGCCGGCTCTACGCGCGCCGGCAGGCGAACTTCGTCAAGCTGTGCCAGGAGCACCTGGCCGAATGGCTGACCGTGACGGAAAACGATTCCGGCATGCAGCTGCTGGCGAGCTTCGTCAGGCCCTATAAGGACAGTGACGTGGTCGCCGCCGCCCTCAAGGAGGGGCTCGACGTCCAGGGCATCTCGATCAACTATCATTCCACTGAACCCGAGCACGGGCTGCTGCTCGGCTATGCGGCGATGGACGAACGCCAGATCCTGCGCGCTGTGCTGGCGCTGCGCGCCGCGTTCCTAAGATTGGATAGAAGCTAGAGCCAGGCTCTCCATCTCGTTCACCGCGGGGTTGAATCAATCGCCCGCCGTGATTAGGAGTATAGGCATCGTTTGTTTTTTGGCATTCGCGCAAAGCGCGCCTCGCAAGGCCGAACCTCCCCGAAAACCAGAAGCATGCCACCGCCGGTATAGGCCGGCGACGCATTCATTTGAACCATGAGGATTGCCATGAGAACCGCATCCTGTGCCTGCGGGCAACTGAGGATCTCTTGTAACGGAGAGCCGCAGCTGGTCGCACAGTGCCACTGCCTCGACTGCCAGAAACGGACCGGCAGCACATACGGCGTCGCCGCCTTCTTTGCGCGCGACAAGGTAGAAGCCGAAGGCGACGCCAGTACCTACAGGCGGTCAGCTCGGAGCGGCCATCACGTCACTTTCCATTTCTGCCCGGCTCAAGCGTCTTCTGGGAGCCCGAGCAAAGGCCTGAATGGATCGCCGTCGCCGTTGGCTGCTTCGCCGATCCCGCCTTTCCGGCCCCGGCGCATGTCGCCTGGGAAGAATGGCGTCATCCCTGGGTTTCCGGTTAGCGACGCCAACCCGCCAGGGCAGCGCTTTATCTTACTGCTTGATCTCGGGTTCAACGAGCTTCGCCAGATTTCGCAGCGACTCCTGCCAGCCGAGATAGCAGGCCTCAACCGGGATGGCGTCTGGAATACCTGCCTGCGTGATATTGACTTCGGTGCCAACCGACACTTTCTTCAATGTCACGGTCACCTCGATCTCGCCGGCCAGGTTGGGGTCGTCGAACCGGTCGGTGTAGCGCAGTTGCTCATTGGGCACGAGCTCGACATATTCGCCGCCGAACGAGTGGCTGTCGCCGGTGGTGAAGTTGCGGAAGGACATTTTGAACGTACCGCCGACTTTCGCCTCGAAGTGATGAACCGTGCAGGTGAAGCCGTTCGGCGGAAGCCATTTCGCAAGTGCGTCCGCTTCGAGGAACGCTCGGTAGACTTTCTCCGGGCTGGTTGTCAGAACGCGGTGCAGCCGTACGGTGCCGGGCATATCGTTAATCCTCCGTGTTGTTGATCGATGCCCCCTAGGACGAGCGGAGCCCGGCCTATCCGACACGGGCCTGCGGATTTTTTGGCGACCGGTTATGCCGGCCGGAATCCTCGCCCGGCCGCCGGACAAGGAACTCGGCCGCAGGTAGCAAACCGCGCCGGATCTGGTCTAGTTCACACTGTCGAACTTCTGCAGATCGACCGGTGCCGCCTTGCGCAATTCGATATCATCGAGCGAAGCATTCTCCAGCGCCACCCGCGCCGCCGCGTCGATGTTGTGGATCATGTCCTGAATATCGGTATCGCTGTGCGCCGGGTTCATGGCGACCATCACGGTGCGGTTGAGGATGTCTAGCGAGCGCTTGCCGAGGTCGTCGGAATAATCCAGCCGCAGGCCCTGGTTCTCGGGCAGTGCGTAAGGATTGAGCGCCGGATGATGCGCGCCTTCATGCATCAGCACCTGGTCCCACTGGGTGAAATTGTGACGGCCGGTCTTGCCGGCAACGACGCTCGGAATGGTTTTCGAAAAAGTCTGCGCCGCCTGCTCGCTCGGCAGCAGGTACATCACCTGTGCGGCACAATCGTCGTCCGCGCTGTTCATCGGCGACGGCGTCAGCCCAAGATTGCTAAGGTGGCGGGTGCCGGCCAGCACCGTCTTTTTCTCGGCCCGCATCGCCTCGATGATGCCGTCCAGTCGATCGAGTTGGACGTTGAGCATCGCCCCCATCAGTTCGGAAGCACGCGCGCCGATGCCGGCGAAGGGTTTGATGCTGTCGCTTCTGCCCTGCCAGTAGAAATGGCAAGGGTCGATGGCGCAGCGCGCCCGCTCCGCCACTTTCGGATCGCTGGTGGCGATGCCGCCGCCCTCGCCCGAGGTCATGTTCTTGAAGTAGTTGAAGGAATAAGCGCCGGCATGGCCGATCGAGCCGAGCTTGCGGCCCTCATAGCCGCCGCCGATGCCTTGGCAGACATCCTCCAGCACCAGCAAGCCGCGCTTGGCAGCAATGTCCATGATCGCATTCATGTTGCAGGCCGCGCCCCACATATGCACCGGGATGACCGCCCTGGTGCGCGGCCCGATGGCATCGCGCAAGGCCATGGGATCGATGGTCAGGCTCTCGTCGATGTCGACGATGACTGGAATGGCCCCTACCGACAGCACCGCGGTCGCGGTCGCCATATAGGTGTGCGCCGGCACCAGCACTTCGTCCCCCGGGCCGATGCCGAGGCCGATCAGGCCGGCGGCGAGCCCATAGGTGCCGCTGGCGGCCAGCGCGAAATGCTCGACGCCAAGATGCTGCGCATAGCGGGCCTCGAAGCGGTCGCATTCGCTGTCCTTGCCGTAACGAAACAGCGCGCCCGAGCGGATCACCCTGGCAATGGCTTCGATTTCCTCTTCGCCGGCGGTGTACATGACAGGCCTCCAGTCACTTGATAGTGTGGGTCACTTGATAATGTGGTCGCTTGATGGTGTGGACAGCTGTAGGCTTGTCGGCACAGTTTGAAAGAACCACTCCGCCGCTATTCGACCAAGCCATCTGCGCCCGGAAGACGGTTCCTATGACTGGTTTTGAACCGTGACTGGGGAAATCGGCAGCTAAGTGTCTCAGCCGGCAGGCAAATCGTACCCATCCGAATTCGCCAAAGTGGCCCTGTCGGAAACCCAGCTTTCGGCGTTCCATTCCGGCCAGTTGGGCAAACGGTTGGTTCCATGAAATACGGGACACACTTTGGAAGACCCTCGAAACCGGCGCGCCGGCGGGAAGGCGGCCGGTCGTGAACGCCGCCGGCTCCAGCAAACGGATCGTGCTCCACGAGGACGATGTCGGCATGTGCCACGGCGCCAACAGCGCCTTCCTCGAATTGAGCGGGCTGGGCGTCTGCAGTTCCGGCGCGGTGATGGTGCCGTGCCCGTGGTTCCTCGAAATGGCCGAAAGCGCCACCGCCAACCCTGCCCTCGACCTTGGCGTCCACCTGACGCTGAACAGCGAGAAGCAGCACTACAAATGGCGGCCGTTGACCGCGCCGTCGCGGGCGGCCGGCCTGACCGACGAGTTCGGCTTCTTCTGGCCCGATGTGGCGACCACGCGCCGGAAGGCGGTGCCGCAGGCGGTCGAGGCCGAGCTTCGCGCCCAGATCGACACCGCCTATCGCGCCGGCATCGACGTCACCCATCTCGACGCGCATATGGGCGCGGCATTGTCGCCGGAATTTTGCGACATCTACATCAAGCTCGGGCTCGAATATCAGCTGCCCGTGCTGCTGACCAAGACCCTGTCCGCCTATTCCCCCCACGACAATCTGGTCGGCGTCACCGAGGAGGCGTTCCAGCGCGGCGTGGCGCTGGCCCGCGCTGGCGGCTTTGCCATTTTCGACGCCGCCATCCAGACGACCTGGGGCCGGCCGCGTTCCAGGCCGATCGAGCCGGCTTACAAGGCGCTCATCGAGGGTGTGCGCGAGGGCCTGACCTTCTTTTGCCTGCATTGCAACGCGCCCGGTGAACTCGAGCTGATCGAGCCGCGCTCCGCCTATATTCGCACCGAAGAGTACGAGCTGTTCCGAGACCAGGGCTTTCGCGACTGGCTCGCCGCACAGCCGATCGACGTCATCGGCATGAAGCCGTTGCGCGAGGAGCTTCGCGCCACGCTCTCGGCCGGGCGATCATCAACAACAGCCCGCGGCCACACCGTGGGCGAACAGCGATTGGCGTCGGCAAAGGCCCGCAAAGCGGCCACCCGATCCGCAACGTGAGCCGATCGTCGCGGCCGGAAAACGGCGCCAGAGGGATTGGAACTGCAACGACAAATGGGAGAATAAGATGAAAACTCTTCTGAAAGTGGCATTGGGCGCCTTCGTTTCGGCGGGCCTGATGACGGGTATCGCGCATGCCGCGGGGCTCAAGGATCCGAAGGACGTCCGCATCACCTTCGTGGTGCACGGGTCGGCGTCCGATCCCTATTGGTCGGTGGTCAAGCGCGGCGTCGATGACGCGGCCGCCCTCACCGGCGCCAAGGTCGAATATTACGCGCCGCAGGTCTTCGACGTGGTCGAGCAGGCCCGGCTTCTCGACGCCGCCATCGCCACCAAGCCGGACGGTATCGCCGTCTCCATCGCCGACGCCAATGCGCTCGGCAAATCGGTCAAATCCGGGCTTGCCGCCAATATTCCCATGGTGGTTCTGGATTCCGGCGAAAAGGAAGGCGCCGAGCTCGGCACGACGCTCTATGTCGGCACCGTTTCCGAATATGATTCCGGCAAGAAGGCCGGCGAGCGGCTGGCCAAGGAAGGCACGCTCAAGGTCGTCTGCATCAACCACGAGGTCGGCAATGTCAGCCTCGACCAGCGCTGCCAGGGCCTCAATGACGGGCTGAAGCCCTCCGGCGGCGGCACCGAGGTTCTGGCCGTGGCGCCGGATCCCGCCGACGTCCAGCGCCGCACCGAGGCCTATCTGTCGGCGCATCCCGACACGCAGGCCGTCTTTGCGCTCGGCGCCACCGCCGCCAACCCGCTGATCCCGATGTTCCGCGACAAGGAACTGTTCGGCAAGCTCAAGCTCTACACATTCGACATCAGCCCGGAGGTTCTCGATTCGGTCGTGGCCGGCGAAATGGGCTTCGGCATGGACGCCCAGCAATATCTGATGGGCTATCTGCCGGTGATCTATCTGGTCGAGCAGGCGACGCACGGCTTCTGGCCGCAGAACAACGCCTATACCGGACCGCTGTTCATAGACTCGCCGGAAAAAGCCAAGGCGATCCTGGCGCTCGCCAAAGAGGGCATCCGCTAGGCAAGCGCTCCGACGGAACGGGAGAATGCGCCAAGCGCACTCCCGATCCGTTCGAAGATTGCGAATTGAGCGATTGGAGAGCCTAATGGCGGTCGTGGAAGACAAGGCGATACCTCCGGGCGAACTGAAGGCGACCGACCGCTTCGGCATGACGTCGAAGCGGGCCGCCGGCGCCGACGAGCGGCTGGCCAGCACCGGCAAGCTGACCCAGTGGCTGCGCCGGCCGGAAGCCGGTGCCGCCGGTGGGCTGCTTGCGACGATCATCATCTTTGCGCTGCTGCCGGGCGCGGCAAACCTCTATTCGCTGCAGGGATCGATGACCTTCCTGACGCTGTCGGCGGAGCTCGGCATCGTCGCCACCGCGGCAGCACTCCTCATCATCGCCGGCGAGTTCGATCTTTCGGTCGGCTCCATGGTCGGCTTTGCCGGTGTCGTCATCGGGCTGACGGTGAAGTACTGGGGCCTGCCGCTATGGGGTGGCATCGCCTGTGCCTTCGCCGTTGCCATCCTCACCGGCTATCTCAACGGCCTGATCGTGGTGAAGACGCGCCTGCCCTCCTTCATCGTCACGCTTGCCACGCTCTATATCCTGCGCGGACTGTCGATCGGCATCACCCGCGCCGTCACCGGCCGCACCCAGATCCCCTACATACTCGAAGGCGCACCGGATCCGGCGACGGCCGGCATTTTCAACGGCCATCTGCTCACCGGCCTGTTCCACTGGATGGGCGCGCAGGGCTGGGTAGCCACCCGCAGCGACGGCATCCCGTTCGTTGCCGGCATTCCGATGTCGATCGTCTGGTGGCTCGGCCTGACGGCGCTGGCCGGCTACGTGCTCACCCAGACGAAATACGGCAACTGGATCTTCGCCACCGGCGGCGACCTGATCGCAGCCCGCAACGTCGGCGTGCCGGTCGATCGCGTCAAGATCAGCCTGTTCGTCTACACCGCCTGCGCGGCGACGCTGCTTGCCACCATCCAGGTGATGGAGGCGGGCTCCGCCGACACCACGCGCGGCCTGCTCAAGGAATTCGAGGCGATCATCGCCGCCGTCATCGGCGGCGTGCTGCTCACCGGCGGCTATGGCACCGTCTATGGCGTGCTGTTCGGCGCGCTGATCTTCGGGCTGGTGCAGATGGGCATCTTCTACACCGGCATCGACACCGACTGGTTCAAGGTCTTCCTCGGCATCGTCATCCTGATGGCCGTGCTGGTCAACAACTACATCAGGCTGAAGGCGCTCGGCCGCGGAGGTGGCAAATGACCGAGCCGGCCCAAATGACCGAACCGGCCCAAATGACCGAACCGGCAATGGAACTGCGCGGCGTCAGCGTCAATTTCGGCTCGGTGCGCGCCCTCCAGAACATCGACATCAAGGTCTATCCGGGCGAGGTCCACTGCCTGCTCGGCGACAACGGCGCCGGCAAGTCGACGCTGATCAAGGTCCTGTCCGGCGTCTATCGGCCGAGCAAGGGCGAAATCCTGGTCGACGGCAAGCCGGTCACTTTCCGCAGCCCGCGCGACGCGCAGGAGCTCGGCGTGGCAACGGTGTTCCAGGATCTCGGCATGATCTCGCTGATGTCGATCACCCGCAACTTCTTCCTCGGCCGCGAGCCGACCAAAAGCAGCCTGCCCTTCTCGCGCATCGACAAGGAGCGCGCCAACACCATCGCCAGGCAGGCGATGGCCGATATCGGCATCGACGTGCGCGATCCGACGCAGGCCGTCGGCACGCTGTCGGGCGGCGAGCGCCAGTCGGTGGCGATCGCCCGCGCCGTGCATTTTGGCGCGCGCGTGCTGATCCTCGACGAGCCGACTTCCGCACTCGGCGTCCACCAGGCGGCGATGGTGCTGAAATTCATCATCGAAGCACGCATGCGGGGCCTGGCCGTGATCTTCATCAGCCATAACATCCACCACGCCTATCCGGTCGGCGACACCTTCACGTTGCTCAACCGCGGCCGCAATCGCGGCACCTACGCCAAATCGGAAATCTCGCGCGACGAGGTCATCTCGATCATGTCGGGCGGCGAGGATCTGAAGGCGGTCGAGGCGGAGATTGCCGGCCTGCTCGCCCAGATCGGCAACCGGCCGCCTGCGGCGGCTTGAGCTGACAATCGGACATTGCGGGGAATGATCCAATGAGCAGGATACGCGTCGGGGTCGTCGGCGCCGGCATGATTTCGCAGGTCGAGCATATCCCCAATCTGCTGCGCCTCGGTGGATTGTTCGAGCTGGTCGGGGTCGCCGATCCCTCCAGGATTTCGCGGCAGTTCGTCACCGACACCCATGGCATTGCCAATTTCGAAACGATCGACCAGCTCTTCGACCAGCGCCTCGACGCGGTGGTGATCGGCTCGCCGGACCCGCTGCATCACGAACAGGTGCTGGCGGCGCTGGCAGTTGGCCTGCATGTCTTTTGCGAAAAGCCGCTCTGCTATTCGCTGGCGGAAATCGCCGGGATCATCGCCGCGCGCGACGCCGCCAGGAAAATCGTTCAGGTCGGCTATATGAAGCGCTTCGACCCGAATTACCGGCTGGCGCTCGCTTCGCTGCCTGGAACATCGAGCACGCTGCGCGCGGTCTCGGTGGAGGTAAACGATCCCGACGCCTGGCCGTTCATCGCCCATCAGCCCTACAGGCGCGGTACCGATATCCCAAAAGACATGGTCGCCACTGTCGCCGCCAAGCAGAAGCGCCAGGTCGAAGAGGCCGTCGGCGTGCATCTGACCGATCTCGCTTTCCGTGGATTTACCGGCGCTTACAGCTCGGCCTTGATTCACGATGTCAATGCCGTCCATGGCCTGCTCGATGCGCTCGGCGTGCCGGACGGCGAGGTCGTCGGCGCGCAGATCTTTGCCAATGGCGACGGCGGCCACGGCGCCGTCAAGCTGCTGGACGGGCAGGCGCTGTGGACCATGACCCACCTCACCGTACCCAAGCTCGCCGACTACAAGGAGCGGATAACGCTGTTCTTCGACGATGCCAGCCTCGAGCTCGAATTCCCCTCGCCCTGGCTCAACCATCATCCGACCCGGCTGACGGTGACGACCTCGGACGGTCACACGCTGTCGAAGAAAGATTTGCGTGCCGGTTACGCCGAAGCCTTCGTCGAAGAGATGCGTGGCTTCTGGGCAGCGATCGTCAATGGCGATGCGGTCGTCAACCCACCCGAACACGCCGCCCGCGACCAGGCGCTGCTGATCGGGCTGACCCGGCGGCATCTCGCGACCGCACCCTTCGACTGAGCACTCCACCTGTAGCCGAACGGCGCTATCTGGACTTGATGACGCTGTCGGTATTGGCCAGCAGCTTGCGCACCGCATTGCGCGCGGCGTCCGGCCGCTGCAGGCGGATGCTCTTCTCGATTGCCTCATGCAGCCTCTGCGCATGCTGCAAATCGTCGAGTTCCCGCGTGGTATAAGCAAACAGATGATCGAATGCCGATTCGATCAGCACGCCGAGCGGCACCAGCAGATCGTTGCCCGAGGCCCGCAGGATGGCGAGGTGAAATCGCGTGTCGGCGCGCGTTCGCTCCTGCAGATTGGTCGCCTCGCCCATCTCGCGGCAGGCCTGGCTGATCTCGGCCATCTGCTCGTCGGTGCGCCGCATGGCGGCAAAGGCGCTGGCCTCCGGCTCGATGATGTGGCGGAATTCCTGCACGGTCCTGAGGAACACCTCGCGGTCCGGCGAGGTCGCATACCAGGCCAGCACGTCGCGATCGAGCAGGTTCCAGCGCTCCTTCGGCTCGACCCAGCTGCCGATCTTCGGGCGTGACGCCAGCAGGCTCTTCGCCATCAGCATTTTTATGGCTTCGCGCACCGCCGAGCGGCTGACGTCGAAGGTCTCCGACCATTTGGCTTCGTTGGGCAGGATGGTTCCCGGCGGATAGTCGCCGCGCACGATCCTGAGCCCGATTTCGTTGGCCAGCGACGCATGCACGCTCGACCCCGGTATGCGCGCCGCATCGGCCCGGCGAATACCGCTCGTGCGTTCGGCGAACGCCTCGGCCGCTGTCTTTCCCTTATCCGGCTTCGCGTCCCGCATGGCTCCACAAAGTCCGGATTTGAAGGCGTGTCAAGGAGATGAAATCGACGGCGGTATCCCAGTTTGATTTTCCGCATCCGTCGCCTCCCCGACACCGCGCTTTGCCGAGCCTTCACGCCGGAGAGGCACGAACGGCTTCTCCTTGTCCCGGCTGAATTCCTCGATCAGGAAATCAAGGAAGACGCGGATTTTCGGGGCAAGATGCTGCCGTGCCGGATAGACCGCGTAGAGCGTGGTTTCGACCTTGTCCCAGTCATCCAGAGCCGATTGCAGCCGGCCTGCTTTCAGGTCGCTCTCGACATAGGGATAGGGGATCAGGCTGACGCCGAAGCCGGCACGCAACGCATCGCGCACGGCAAGGCTTGAAGAAACCGAGTATCGTCCGTCGATGGCGATCCGCTCGGTGCGGCCGTCCTTGCGGAATTCCCATATGTCCGCATGCCCCGAGAGGCTGAACCGGATGCAATTGGCCGCCTTCAAATCGCCAGGCGCTTTGGGCCGGCCATGCTTCTCGAAATAGGACGGAGCTGCGCAAAGCACGTGCGACATGACCGCAAGCTTTCTGGCGACCAGGCTGGAATCCTCGAGATTGTCGCTGCCGCGAATGGCAAGGTCAAATCCCTCCCGCACGATATCGACGCGCCTGTCGTCAAGGTGCAGATCGAGCTTCAAATCGGGATAGCGCGATAGAAACGCGGGCATGGCAGCCGAAAGCCGCGTCAACGTGACAGTCATCGGCGCGCTGACCCGCAACGTGCCGTTCGGCGCCGTCTTGATCGGGCCGAGCACCTGGTCGGCCCTGGCCAGCACATCGAGCCCATGCATGACATGCTCCAGATAGATCCTGCCCTCTTCGGTCAGCGCCATGCGCCGCGTTGTCCGGTTGATGAGCCGCACCCCCAGATGCGCCTCCAGTTCGGCGATGTTCTTGCTGACCGCGGGAGGCGAGAGACCGAGCCGCCGTCCGGCTTCGGCAAAGCTGTTCAGTTCCGCCACATGGCGGAAAACCTGCAACGCAGTCAGGCGATCCATCGCACCATTCTCTTTCAGTAAATAATGTCTTGCAATTGCTGCATATTATCGCTCCTTGGTAAATTGTCTATCTGCTTTCCGAACGACTTTCTCAGGTTTGGAATGACATGATGACCAACCCCGCAATCTCCCTTATCGAGCGACGCATGTCGGCCAATCGGTTCGATGCCTCGCACGCATTGACGGATGCCGAGGTCGAGGAACTGGCACGTCTCGCAACACGCGCGCCAACCGCCTACAACCTTCAGAATTGGCGGTTCATCGCCGTGCGGACGCCGGAAGCAAAGGCACGGTTGCGCACCCTGGCCCACGGCCAGGTGAAGGTACAGGAAGCAGCGGTCACCTTCATAATCTGCGGCGTACTGCCCGACCACGCTGCGCTCGATGCAAGGCTGCGTCCTTTCGTGGAAGCCGGCTTCATGCCGGCGGATATGGCTTCGGGCTGGCAGGAAGGCGCCCGCGCCCAATATGCCGATCCTCTAGCGGCCCGCGACGAAGCCGTGCGCTCGGCAACGCTTGGCGCCGCAACGCTGATTTTCGCGGCCGAAGCGCTGGGCCTCGTCTCCGGTCCGATGGCAGGCTTCGATGCCGAAGGCGTGGCGCGCGAGTTTGGCCTTGCGCGCAATGAAGTGCCGGTGATGCTCATCGCGGTCGGCCGCGCCGCGCCCGGAAACTGGCCGCAAAAGCCGCGCCGCCCTCTTGCCGAAGTTCTGGAAATCTTATGAAAACTCACCGTTCCGATCTGCTGCTTACAGCCATCGCACCCGCGATATGGGGCAGCACCTATATCGTGACCACCGAGTTCCTGCCCAACTTTTCGCCGATGACGGTCGCAATGCTGCGTGCCTTGCCCGCCGGATTGCTGCTGCTGGCGATCGTTCGGCAACTGCCAACCGGCATCTGGTGGCTGCGCAGTTTCGTCCTCGGAGCCCTCAACATCTCGATCTTCCTGAGCATGTTGTTTGTCGCCGCCTACCGGCTTCCGGGCGGGGTCGCGGCGACCGTGCTGTCGGTCCAGCCATTGATTGTGATTTTCCTCGCTGCTGCCCTGCTTGCCAGCCCTGTCCTCCGGGTGGCGATTGTCGCCGCCCTTGTCGGGATCGCCGGTGTTGCATTGCTGGTGCTGACCCCGAACGCGACGCTCGATGCGGCCGGCGTTGCCGCCGGCCTCGCCGGGGCGGCCTCAATGGCCTTCGGAAGCGTGTTGAGCCGCAAGTGGCAGCCGCCAGCATCGCTGCTCGCCTTTACGGCATGGCAACTGACCGCCGGCGGTCTCCTTCTCGTTCCGGTGGCTCTGCTTTTCGAACCACCCATCCCGTTCCCGACCGCGGCCAACCTGCTTGGACTGGTGTGGCTCGGCCTGATCGGTGCGGCGCTGACTTATGTCCTCTGGTTCCGGGGCATTGCGCGACTGGAATCCGCAGTGGTGTCATCGCTGCTTTTCCTCAGCCCGGTGACCGCCGTGCTGCTTGGGTGGGTATTCCTGGATCAGACGCTGACCTTGCCTCAAATCGCCGGCGTCGTTTTCGTCATCGGCAGCATCTGGCTGGCTCAACGCCCTAGCCGCAACGAGGCTTGAGCCTGGGCGGGAGTGGGTCAGTTTGAAAATTCGATCAAGACGGATGGCCGAAGACGGTTAAAATAAGCTCAACCGCACCGAAGCTGCAGAAGAACACAACAGCACCATATGCAATCACCCGGCGCGGTATCAGGAAGCGCGCTGACCAAAATCCAGCACGAAGCCTTGCGTCTCGCTTCCCCAGTCGTTCGCCCCATGGAAGGTTCTGCTCGTCGATTGACCCATAGAAATCGGTGCGCAGAATTATGCTTAGGAGTGCGACGAACATGGCTGCGAAACTCAGGGCCAAGACAACGACACATGCTGTTATTGGAATGAACAAGTGAGGATTGTTCGCCCACTCGTAATTCAAATGTCCTCACTCCCTGCTTTTTGGCCGCGAACCATAGGCTTCTCTGCCTCTTTGGCTTGGATCAGCGCAACGATATCACTGATTTCCCAAAGCTTGCCAGTGACGCCAGCGGCCGGTAGTGTCTCAGTTTGAAATTTGACGGAATGCAATCTGCATTTCCCATATCGGGCTGAGCTCCTGTATGCTTACCGGAAAGCATGGGAGCAATCGTGAGCGATCACAATCAAGACGCATTGGAAGGTTGGACGTTTACCTCTGGCGAGATCTCAGCTGGCATGTACCGATTTAGCGGTCGCCATTATGACGGACGCTCGGTTGAACGGCAGGGCCCGGACTATGAGGCTATAAAGGCCGACTGCATGAATGATGCCCGGACACTTGGGAAGCCAGCCTATGCCAACCGGTCCTAGAGGCCAGAAGCGCCCCGCCGATGTGATCGGCAACGCAGTCCATGTCATGCGCATTGCGACAGGCGAGGAAGCCGACGAAGTGATTGACGACGGCAAAGACCCCGCTGCAGCCGACGGAGGGTCTGCCGATGCCACAACGCCCTTATGATGAGCGGCTGCTCCGTCAGGCGTTCGAAGTCGCGCGCAAGGCCCGCGATGCTGGCGACCATCCCTTTGGTTCGCTGCTCGCCGACAAGGACGGCAATGTGTTGCGCGAGCAGCCCAACGGTTACAAAGCCGGCGGCGGCGACCGCACCGCTCATGCCGAAAGGCTGCTGGCCTCATGGGCGGGGATGAATGTCAATCTCGAAAAGCTGGCCTCCTGCACCCTCTACACGTCGGCCGAACCTTGCGCGATGTGCTCCGGCACAATCTATTGGGCGGGCATCGGACGGGTCGTCTTTGGGCAGAGCGAACATGACCTCAAGCGGGTAACGGGTGCACATGTCGAGAATCCCACACTCGACCTGCCCTGCAGGATCGTCTTCGAAGCCGGGCAGCGTCCGACTGAAGTCGTCGGCCCGCTGCTTGCCGATGAAGCGGCGCAACTCCAGGCCGAATTCTGGAAAGACAAGTAGCTCGAGTTTGCCGCGCGCGGCAAACACGTGAGCCTGGCCTCATGACCAGCAATTCGGGGCTGGCCCAGTGCCGGTTCCGCGTCAGCTGCCTCCGTCAGGTCGTCTTGACGTATTTCCGCCAGCTGTGCTCCGGCCGAAAGCCGAGCATATCCCGTGCCTTGCGGTTGGAGAGCAGCGTCTCGTATTCGCCAAGTTCCCCCTTGACCGGCACATCGGGATAAAACCGCTTCAGGAGTTCGGCTGTCGGCAGATCGGACGAGGTGTCGTCGTTGGCGGCGTTGAACACCTGATAGCCGAGCCCGTCCTTTTCGATGGCGCGCAGCGTGATCTGGCCGAGATCGCGCGCGTCGATATAGCTCCAGGCAATCCGCTTGCGGAAACCCGGATCGGCGAACCATTTCGGAAACAGCGAATATTCATGCGGCTCGATGACGTTGCCGATGCGCAAGGCGTAGATATCGAAGCCGCTGCGCAGCGCAAAGGCGCGCGCCGTCTTCTCGTTGACGACCTTGGACAGCGCGTAGCTGTCCATCGGGTCGACGTCGTACGCCTCGTCGAGCGGAAAATGCGTCGGGTTGCGCGGCTCGTTTGCGAAGACCAACCCGTAGGTCGTTTCGCTGGAGGCGATCACCACCTTGCGGATGCCGAGCTTCACCGCGGCCTCGATGACGTTGTAGGTGCCGAGCGCGTTGATGCGGAACACCTCATTGTCGGGCGTGATCATGATGCGCGGGATCGCCGCGAAATGCACCACGGCATCGACCGGCTGCGTGCGCAGCGACGGGTCGAATTCATGCAGGCCCATATAGCTCGACAGCGCATTGAACACCTGCCCGCTGTCGGTGATGTCGGTGATCAGCGTGCGCACCTTGGGATTGTCGAGCGGCTTGGTGTCAATGTTGAGCACCTGGCAGCCTTGCTCGACCAGATACTGCACGACGTGGCGCCCGGCCTTGCCGCTGCCGCCGGTGAACATGATCCGCTTCGTCATTTTGCTCTCCCTAAGATTCATGTGTATTGTCAGACAATACCGAACTCTGCAATCGCCTGCCATGGCATGCGGCAAAAACCCGCTTCAACAATTCGCCGGCAATGTGCAGCGCCGTCATCCATCACTGCAAATAGGACGAAACGACATGAACACGACCGCCGCGAGCGAAAAGATCGGCTTCATCGGGCTTGGCCTGATGGGGCACGGGATCGCGAAGAACATCGTCGACAAGGGCTATCCGCTGACGTTTCTCGGCCGCAAGAACCGCAAGCCGGCGGAAGACCTTCTCGGCCGCGGCGCCAGGGAAGCGGCGACCTCGCGCGACGTCGCGGCGGGATCGACGGTTGTCTTCATCTGCGTCACCGGCTCGCGCGAGGTCGAAGCCATCATTCGCGGCCCAGGCGGCCTCAAGGAAGGCCTGAAGCCGGGATCGGTCGTCGTCGACTGCTCGACCTCGGATCCTGTCTCGACGGTGGCGCTGGCCGCCGAACTCAAGGCGCTCGGCGTCGACTATGTCGATGCCCCGCTTAGCCGCACGCCGAAGGAGGCCTGGGAAGGCACGCTCGATGCCATGGTCGGCGCCCCCGATGCGGTTTTTGCCCGGCTGAAGCCGGTGCTCGAAACCTGGGCCGGGCGCATCGTCCATATCGGCGACACCGGCGACGGCCATCGCATGAAGCTGCTCAACAATTTCATCTCGCTCGGCTACGCCGCGATCTATTCCGAGGCGCTGGCGCTGGCGCAGAAGGTCGGCATCTCGCCGCCGCGCTTCGACAGCGTCATCCGCAACGGCCGCATGGATTGCGGCTTCTACCAGACCTTCATGCGCTGGACGCTGGAAGGCGACCGCGACGCGCACAAATTCACCATCGCCAACGCCTTGAAGGATCTCACCTATCTCGAGTCCATGGCGGGTGCTGCCGGCATCGCCAACCCGCTCGGCAACGCCACCAAGAACGCCTTCGCCGGCGCCTTCGCCACCGGCCCCGCCGATCAGTACGTGCCAATGCTGGCCACGCATATCGGCAAGGTCAACGGCATCGACCTCATGCCGACAAAAGATGGGAAAAAGCAGACGATCTGAGAACGTTGGGATTAACGCCTGGGAGTGTCGCAACTGCAAACGTTCGCTGCCGACCAGCTACATCCGCCAATCTCCAACGCTGGCGATTAGCATATGACACCACACCTTCGTCATCCCAGGGCGGAGCAGGAGCGAAGCGACGTCGCGCAGACCCTGGGATCCATGCCGTGACATCAGCCGAAGAATGCAGCGGCTCAGAACGGCGCTTGTATCCGCCATTGCGCTCGTCGCCCTTCCACCATGACCGCGAGCCAGAAGCTGCGGAAGCGCTGGCTCCGCCAATGGAAGACCGAATTGATCGAGACGACCAGTCCCAGAGTGCTTCGAGCTTTTTCGCGGGACCGGGTGGCAGCGTTTGGTTCTGGTCTGCTGGAGCACTGCCGCAAGGTAACGGCATGATGGGGTGGACGGCGCCCGACGGCATCGGATGTGCCAGAATGAGTTCGTTGAGATCTCAAACAAGGGAGCCGTC
>NZ_JAMYPO010000058.1:0-31324 GCF_040320365.1 Mesorhizobium sp. M0701 | reverse complement strand
TTCTGATAACCATGGCTGGAGCGGTCTCGACGCCGATCACATCCCCTTCGAACTCGACACGTCACAGGGAGAAAACGGTACCCTTTACTCCTGCGCGACTAGTACACGTGCCGAAGGAAAGTGCACATTCTCGCTCGAGTGACTTATTTCAAAGGATGTGATCGCGTTTTGGCACATTCACGGCCGACATGCGGCAGCCGGTGACTCACCACATGGTGAGCAACCAGGAAACCCTCCGGCCTACACTTTCTCCCGGAGCGCACGTGCTGCATCGACCATGTTCATGAGGGCAGGGCGGACCTCCTCCCATTTGCGTGTTTTGAGGCCACAGTCCGGGTTTACCCACAGTTGGGAATCCGACAGTCGCTCGCGGGCAAGCATGACGAGATCCGAAATCTCCCCGACTTCCGGGACACGTGGTGAGTGAATGTCGTAGACTCCGGGCCCGATTTCGTTCGGATATTTGGAGCTCGTGAAGGCGTCCAGCAGTTCCATTTTCGAGCGCGACGTCTCAATCGAAATTACATCCGCATCCATTTCGGCGATCGCGTCGATGATCTCGTTGAACTCCGAATAGCACATGTGGGTATGGATTTGAGTCGCGTCCTTTACAGCCGTTGAAGCGATCCGGAAGCATTCGACAGCCCAGTCGAGATAGTCTTTCCAGTCAGACTGGCGCAGTGGCAATCCTTCGCGAAACGCGGCCTCATCGATCTGGATCATCCTTGCGCCGGACCATTCGAGATCCGTCACTTCGTCGCGGATGGCAAGCGCGATCTGGCGGCATGCCTCGGAGCGGGGTACGTCGTCGCGAACAAAAGACCAGTTGAGAATGGTCACTGGGCCTGTGAGCATTCCCTTCACAGGGTATTCCGTAAGCGACTGGGCGAATTGCCACCAGCGCAGCGTCATCGGATTGGGCCTCGATACGTCGCCGAAGATGATGGGGGGGCGCACGTAACGCGACCCATAGCTCTGCACCCAGGCATGCTGGGTGAAGGCGAAGCCGGACAGCTGCTCGCCGAAATGCTGTACCATGTCGTTTCGTTCGAACTCACCGTGCACCAGCACGTCCAGCCCGATCTCTTCCTGCCAGCGAATTGCAGCCTCGATCTCCTTCTTCAGGAAGGTCTCGTAGTCGACATAGCTCAGCTGGCCCTTCGCATGAGCGGCCCGCGCCCTGCGTACCTGCGGCGTCTGCGGGAAGGACCCGATGGTCGTCGTCGGGAACGGCGGCAGCCCGAGCGTGCCGGCCTGGACTCTGGAGCGCTCGGCAAAAGCGCTCTCTCGTCGCTTCATGCTGTCGTCAATGCTGGCGATCCGTCCCTCAACAAGCGGGTCATGGATCTTCGTGGATGTCACGCGAGTGGCGGCAGCCTCGGCAGACGCTTTCAACGCGCCTGCCACCGCATCCCTGCCTTGAGTCAGGGCCCGGGCCAGCAACACCAACTCGTCGGTCTTCTGGGCCGCGAAGGCGAGCCACGACCTGATGTCCGCGTCGAGTTCGGTCTCCATGCGCAGGTCGATCGGCACGTGCAGCATCGAGCAAGAAGGCGCGATCTCGACGCGGTCCAAGGGCCAGCCGGCGACGATCGGTTTGATGCGGTCGAGAATGGCGGGCAGGTTCGCACGCCAGACGTTGCGGCCATCGATCAAGCCAAGCGAGAGCACCAGATCCTTCGGTGCGAGCCGACCCACGGTTTCCAGTTGCTCGGGAGCGCGCACGAGATCAATATGCAGCCCGGCCAGGGGCAGAGAAACCGCGGTTTCGAGATTGTCTCCCAGCGGCCCGAAATACGTAGCCAGCATGATTTTCAACTCGGGCGCGGCTTTCGACAGCTGGCTATAGGCGAATTCGAACGCAGCTCGTTCGTTCGGGTTCAGATCGAGGACAAGCGCTGGCTCATCGATCTGCACCCAGTCGGCTCCCGACAGCTTCAGCCTCTGCACGAGTTGCTCGTAGACGGGCAGCAGCCGCGGCAGGAGCGCGATGGGATCGAATCCTTCGGCAGGCGATTTCGCCAGCTTGAGGAAGGTGATCGGTCCAAGGATGACTGGGCGTGTGTGAATGCCGAGAGCTTTAGCCTCGAGGAAGTAGTCGACCGGTTTCGTCGACGAGAGGGCGAACGTCTGATCATCGTCGAGTTCCGGCACAATGTAGTGATAATTGGTGTCAAACCACTTGGTCATTTCCATCGCGGTTACATCAGGCCC
This sequence comes from Mesorhizobium sp. M0701, assembly GCF_040320365.1. Lineage (NCBI taxonomy): Bacteria > Pseudomonadati > Pseudomonadota > Alphaproteobacteria > Hyphomicrobiales > Phyllobacteriaceae > Mesorhizobium > Mesorhizobium sp. M0701. Next base: position 29,110 of record NZ_JAMYPO010000058.1, on the reverse strand, counting down.
ATGAGCCGCGTGCTGGTGACCAGCGTGTCCACAATCCTCCGTCTGACCCTGGTTGCCGCGCGCCATTGCGAAGTAGATGTCAAGTGGGACCTCGCCGCTATTCCAGCCGTAACGGGATGGAACGGCGCCGACCATGGCTGCGGTGTCGAGCACATGGTCGTAGAGCGAGAAGTCGTTCGACGGGATTTTCGACACGCCGCGATCGTGCTGCTCCTCCCAGCTAGCGGCACGGAGCGCCTTCGCCGTCGTGAGAAGGTCGGCGGCGGAAGATTTTCCGGACCAGTAACTTTCAAGCGCGAATTTCAGTTCTCGCCGACGACCGAAGCGCGGCACGCCGAGCGTTGCTACAGGAATTTGCTGAGAGACAGTCATGCCATACCCCGATGGTTGGGGCGTCGGTGACAAGGAAGGCGCTAGCGGGCCGGCACGAACGCCAGGCTGCAGCGGCCACCGAGACACCCCGCCCGTGGACGTAATTCGCCGTGGCAGGTCTCCTGGCTCGCGGGGTCATAGCCTCTACCCGTCTTCCCAAGGCTATTCGCCTCAGTGACATGAGTGGGGTTGGCTCGCCGCTAACAGTTGCGGGGGCAGCGCCGGCATCGCACCGGCTTCCCTCTTAGCTCCGCTGCGGCAGCGCCGTACGGAGAACCACGACTCGGGAGACAATTACAACAGTTCGCTTCTTTGTCAACGCCGCATAAAGAAATGTTTATGTCGTTATGTTAAATTTCCGTTGGCATGTTCCCATAGGTCGCCTCGAAAGCGAAAACTGTGGGAGCCTTGAGCGGCCGGTAAATCAAAGCAATGACGCACATCGCTCTTCGCCAGGAGGATAGGAGTTCGTCGGCTGCCGGCGGCAAACATACCGGCAAGCGCCGTGGTGCTGCTTCCCGCATCATGCGAACGCCACCTCGGCATCGAACTTCGGCTCCGAGGTTCCGACCGCTTCTTTGGTGATCTGCTCGCGACCACATTCGACTCCATGGCGAGGCTGTTGCCCATGTGGAAGGTGTTGGCCGTGATGCCCTCGGTGGCACGACACAACGATTTCGAGGGGAGCACCGGAGGCCCGGTATAGCGGCGTGTTGCGAAGGGTCGAGGCCAACGTTCTGCTCGTTCGCAGCCACCGGCTCAAGGTAACCCGGCTCAAACCACCGGGCCAGCTCAAGTCCTGTCCAAATGAGGCCTGAGCGGCAAATCGTCGTGCACGCGCACGGTTTGGCGTTCGATCTTGTGATGCGTCTTGGGCGGGCAATCGCCACGGTGCAGCGCTTCCAGGCGCGCAACGATTTCGCCGTCATCCTGGGTCTGCCTGTTGTTGTGGCGAACATACTCGACCCAGGTTGGCACATGATAGCACTCGGTCCATAGTTCTGGCTTTTCCAGGTCACGCAGCAACGCCCATTGTCTGGCGCCATCTCGCAGCCGGGCTTTTCGCCACGATGTCATCACACTGAGAAATTCTGGGACATCTCTCTGATCGATACGATAATCGACCATCACCATGATCGGACCGCTTCGTGGCCGCAGGTCAAGTTGCAGCGTCGGTTCGCTGAACTTGTTGGTCGGATCCAGATTGAGCGTTTCGAAATCCGGCTGACGCAGAACGATCCCCATCAGTCCACCAATCACAAGAACCACGCTGGCGACGAGGAAGGCTCCCGAAACACCTTGGACATCCGCCAGTTCGCCCCAAAGCCAGCTTCCCGCCGCCATGCCGCCGTATGTGGCCGTCTGATAGAGAGACAGGGCGCGTCCAACCACCCACCGCGGCGCCGAAAGCTGCACTGTGACGTTAAACAGCGAGAATGATTGAATCCAGGCCGCACCGGCTGGCATGAGGAGCAGACAGCTCAGCCAAACGTGCTCGCTCCATGCCAGAAAGAAGCAGCTGATCGCCAATATAAAGAACGCACCGCGAATGACCCATTCGTTGGAGAGAACTTCTCGGACCCGCCCGATGAGGAGCGCGCCGCAAATCGCTCCCAAGCCGAAGAAGCCAAGCATCACGCCGTAGGTGACCGCGGTCCCTTTGACCTGTTCGCGAGCAACCAACGGCAGGAGAGCCAAAATGACAACGGCGGTGAGGCCGAAAATGAAACTCCGGCACATCACCTTGAGAAGGTTCGGCGACAAGAGCACGTAACGGAAGCCCGCCGCCATCGCACTGCCGAAAGCCTCCCGCGGCAGCGCTTGTCGTGCCCGTACGGCTTTCCACCGCAACAGCGCAGCGATCAGAGCGAAGTAGCAAAAGACGTTAAAGAGGAACGCGAAGGCCGCACCGGCTGTGGCCACGATTATGCCGCCAATCGCCGGCCCGATGCTGCGCATGAGATTGTAGCTCATGCCGTTGAGCGCAACCGCGCTAGGCAGGTGTTCGCGAGGCAGGATATCCCCCATCGAGGCTTGCCAAGAGGGATCGTGCAATGCCCAACCACAGCCGATCAGGAAGGTGAGACCCAGAAGGATCCAGGGTGTCATTTCCCCCGCATAGGTCAGGAACGCCAGGAAGGCGGATACGCAGACCATCAGCAGTTGCGCAGTCAACATGATCCGGCGACGGTCAAAGTTGTCCGCGAGCGCTCCCGCCGCGAGGGAGAAGATCATGTAGGGGAGGGTGGTCGATGACTGGACGAGCGCCACCATTCCATGGGAGGTGGCGATGCTGGTCATCAGCCAAGCCGCCGCCACACCTTCCACCAGGGTGCCAAGGTTCGAAACGAGTGCAGCCGACCATAGCGAACGGAAGGTCTTGTGCTGAAAAGGAACGAGTGAAGATGTTCTCTTCGCCATTGTGGGAAGCTTCGGGATCGAGCGCGGGGCTGGATTTGGTTCGCCTCACTCAACCATGGCCTCGCCGTACAAGCCAAGCTGCCACAGTGGCGCGCCTGCTAACCCAGAAAACTTGGCGGCCTTACAGGCATGCGCAGGACGCGCGAAGCCGCTCAAATCTCCCCAGATGGGTCAGCCATCGAAGACCGGCATCACTTGCCCGTTGAGCGGCTATACGATAATGCTCCGCGCTAAGCAGGAAGCGCCAAAAATTCGAGCGGCGACTTCATTCTCCTATTCAGGAAGGAACTATGAGGCGGCAGACGCGACCATTCACCGTGGAAGTCAAACAAAAGCGCAATTATCAAAAATCCGCACGTTCCATCTGGGGCAATTTCGACATCGCCGCGGCGATGGCCGAGACAACAAAGGAAGTCGAGCCGTTAAATCGTCAGCTTGTTGACTCTACTGTAGTGGCCCTTGATGCTGAACCTTTGCAAAAACCGCGAGTGGAGCATTTCATGGCCAATCCCCTGGAAACCGAGTCAGCAGTAGTTCCTAGCGCACCGGCAGACAAAGCGGAAACGCCAAAACCGAAGACGAGAGCGCGGCGGTCGAGGAAGCCAGAAGCTGAGGCGAGCGCGCCTGCCCGCAAGGAGGGCGCCAAGCCGATATCCGCGACCACTGAAGCACCGCCGTCAGCGCGAACAGGCCGAAAGAGCTACTCCGCGAAGGATCGTGCCCAGAAGCTGGCGCAGATCGAGACCTCGATCGGCGGCGGCGCTACTCTCAAGAGCGCGGTGAAGCAAGCCGGCATCTCGGAACAGACATATTATCTTTGGAAGAAGGCCTCGGCGCCGGCGGCGGACAGTGACGGGCTGAAGGATCTCGTCGCGCTCGAGGAAGAAAACAAGCGGCTAAAGAGCCTGCTTGCCGATCGTCTCCGCAAGGAGAATGCGGAACTGAAGAAAAGGCTCGGGCTGGATTAAGGAGGGTGGGCAGCTGGTTCTTGGCTCGCCACCTACAGTAATCCCGCCTGCTCCGCCTCTCGGCGCAGATTCTGCCGTGGCCTTGGGCCGATCTGCTGGATGACCAGTCCGGCCGCCAGCGAGCCGAGATCGCCGCAATCCTTGAGGCTGCGGCCTTGCGTGTAGCCGTAGAGGAAGCCGGCGGCGTAGAGGTCGCCGGCGCCGGTGGTGTCGACCAGCTCGCGGATCCTGGTCGCATTGATGGTCACGGTCTCGTCGCCGCGCACGATCACCGAGCCCTTTTCCGAGCGGGTGACGGCGGCGATCTTGCAATCCTTGCGGATCTGCGCCAGCGCCTCGTCGAAGGACGCGGTCTGGTAGAGCGACTTGATCTCGTGGCTGTTGGCAAAGACGATGTCGACGGTGCCGGAGCGCATGAGATCGAGGAACTCGTCGCGGTAGCGGTCGACGCAGAACGAGTCCGACAATGTCATCGACACTTCGCGCCCGGCGGCATGGGCGAGCTTCGCCGTCTGCCTGATCGCTTCCTTGGCGCGCGGCGGGTCCCATAGATAGCCCTCGAAATAGGTGACCGCGGCGCCCGACGCCTTGTCGGCCTCGACGTCCTCCGGGCCGAGCTCGACGCAGGCGCCGAGATAGGTGTTCATCGAGCGCTCGCCGTCCGGCGTGACGAAGATCATCGAGCGCGCCGTCGGTGGCTCGCCGCTGAGCGGCCTGGTGTCGAAGGCGACGCCCTGGGCATGGATGTCATGCGCGTAGATTTCGCCGAGCGCGTCGTTCGAGACCTTGCCGAAGAAGGCGGCGCGGCCGCCGAAGCTGGCAACGCCCGCCGCCGTGTTGCCGGCGCTGCCGCCCGAGGCTTCAATGGCCGGGCCCATGCGGCTGTAGAGCAGTTCGGCGCGCCTGGTGTCGATCAAATTCATCGCGCCCTTGATGATGCCGTTGGTCTCCAGGAACGCCTCGTCGCACTGGGCGATGATGTCGACGATGGCATTTCCGATGCAAAGCACGTCATAATCCGGCATCAATGTCTCCGCCAAAACTCTGCCGGCTTCTTGCCACCCCGGCCGGGCGCGGGTCTGGCCAGTGGGAATGGGCTTTCTCGCTTGCCAATCCGTTCGGCGCCAGCCCTCACGGGGCGGCAAGTCCTGCCTCGCGACGCAATTCGTCGGCCCTGTCTGTCTTCTCCCAGGTGAAGTCAGGCTCTTCACGGCCGAAATGGCCATAGGTCGCGGTCTTGCGGTATATAGGGCGTAAGAGATCAAGCATCTTGATAATGCCCTTCGGTCTGAGATCGAACAACTCAAGAATGAGGCGCTCGATCCTTCTTTCCTCAACCCTCGCTGTCCCGAACGTGTTGACCATGACAGAAACCGGACTGGCCACGCCGATTGCGTAAGCAAGCTGCACCTCGCAGACGTCCGCAAGTCCGCTAGCGACGATATTCTTTGCGACATACCGGGCCGCATAGGCAGCTGAGCGGTCAACCTTGGACGGGTCCTTGCCCGAAAAGGCGCCGCCGCCGTGACGACCCATCCCACCATAGGAATCGACGATGATCTTGCGTCCAGTGAGACCGCAGTCGCCGCGCGGCCCGCCGACTACGAACCTCCCCGTCGGGTTGACCAGAATTCTTATGCCTTCCGTCTCCAGGTGGGTCGGCAGGACAGGCTTTATGATTTCCTCAATGACGCCCTCGCGGACCGTCTCTTGCGAGACCTGCTCGTCATGTTGGGTCGATACGACGATGGTATCAAGGGCGACCGGGCGCAACCCGTCATAGCGCACTGAGACTTGGGATTTCATGTCAGGACGCAACCAGCCAAGCTGTCGTGCTTTCCGGACATCTGCCTGTCGTTTCGTCAAGCGATGAGCGAGCTGGATCGGCAAAGGCATTAGAGTATCGGTTTCGCGGCATGCGTAGCCGAACATGAGGCCCTGATCTCCCGCTCCCTGCTGGAGGTCCTGCCCTCGTCCCTCGTCAACGCCCTGGCTAATGTCGGGCGATTGCTCGGTGAGTGCATGAACGACGGAGCAACGCCGGCCGTCAAAGCCGACGGCCTCATCGTCGTATCCAATATCGAGAATTGTATCGCGCGCAACTTGGCTATAATCCACCCGCGCATCGCTGGTAATCTCGCCAGCCAGAACGACTATCCCTGATTTTACCAACGCTTCACAGGCGACGCGCGCCTTGGGATCGGTGCGGAGGATGGCATCGAGGATGGCATCCGAGATGTTGTCGGCCAACTTATCCGGGTGTCCCGCGCCAACCGATTCGGAAGAGAACACGAACTGCCTAGCCATGAAATGCCTCACTTCGGGTGTTGGAGTTGTATGGGGCATTTTGCTTAGCCCACCTTACCTGTCGGGGATGCCCGGGACCTCGAACGCAGCGCACGAGTCGGCAACGTCTCTTCGCAGGGAGGCATGGAGATCTTCGTCGTCTGGCTCGCCAGAGGACGGAGTCAATGAAGCGAGCAATTTGCACGGTTTCCACATCGCGCATGCCCATTGACGTCACTGCTGGCGCCCCCAGGCGAATTCCGCTTGTGACCGCCGGATCCCGCGGGTCGCCAGGCACCATGTTAAAGTTTGTGATGATGCCTGCCTTTGCTAGCCGCTCGGCATAGGCCTTGCCCGATAGTGGTCGATCGCGCAGATCAAGGATCAGCATGTGATTGTCCGTCCCCCCGGTAACCAGGTCATAACCTCGCTCGATCAGTGCCTGTGCAAGAGCCTTGGCATTCTTGACGGTCTGTTGGCCGTGGCTTCGGAAGGACGGGTTCGCGGCTTCGTGCAAGGCAACTGCTAGCGCAGCGATAACATTCATATGGGGGCCGCCTTGCAGTTGAGGGAAGACAGCGCGATCTATTCGTCTGGCGAGATTGTATTTGCCCTTCGAATGATACAGCGCTTGATAGCGATCTTCATTCCTTGACAAAATGAAGCCACCGCGGGGACCGCGGATCGATTTGTGGGAGGTGCTGCTGACCACGTCGCAATGGCGCACGGGATTCGGGTGCGCTCCCGCGGCAATCAGGCCGCTGATGTGCGCAATGTCGGCTACGAGATAGGAGCTCGCTTCCAGGGCGATTTCTGCCATTGCCGCGTAGTCAAAGACACGCGGGTAAGCAGTTCCGCCGACCCAAATGAGCCGCGGCCGTTCCCGCTTGGCTGTCTCGCGCAAGCGGTCATAGTCAATCTGCTGTGTCTTTTCATCTAGTCCATAGGGGACGCGTTGATAGTCAGTTCCGGAAAAGTTGATGGCCCAACCATGAGTCAGATGGCCCCCTTCCGGAAGGGGCAAGCCCATGACTTTGTCACCGGGGCTCAAAAGCGCACGATAGACAGCCTGGTTGGCCGGCGAGCCGGAATAAGGCTGGACGTTGGCATGCTCGCTGCCAAATAGTGTTTTCAAGCGCTCAATGGCTAGATTCTCAAGCTCATCAACGACCTCATTTCCAGCGTAGTATCGCGCACCGGGGTACCCCTCGGCGTACTTGTTCGTGAAAATCGAGCCGTTCGCTTCCAGCACGGCCGAGGACGCAAAGTTCTCTGAGGCGATGAGCTTAAGGGTCGTCCGCTCCTGCCGCTCCTGTCTTAGAAGCAGTTCGTGAACGCGGCAATCAACCGCCGCCAAGGAAGACTGCCCGTAGGTGTCGGGCTGTGCGATCGCGCCGTCGGCGGAGTTGTCCATGATAGCTTCGCGCTCCAATTGGATGACCTATTTCACGGTCAAGCATGCGGTCCCCTTCGGCCGCGTGTCTCGTACCGCTTCGAGCCGTTGAAGGTCTCGTTTGTGATAGCCATCGCCGTGGGGCAGGAGATCAACCAACAATTGAACCAGCCCGCCGTCCTTACCTCCTGTTTTGAGATTGTACGAGCACCACGGACGTTGTTCGTTGCAGTAAAGAAAGTCGGCTCTGGCCAGCAGCCGAACGTGTCGCACAACGTGCTCACGACGCAGACCCAGAATCTCCGCTAGCTGGCAGACAGTTAGGTCCGCGTGCGCGCAAAGGCCTAGAATTCGAAGGCGATCTAAATGCGCTGCCGTCCGTAGGCGACTGACCAGTGTCAGCATTGGTCACGACCAAGCCACTTGGAAAGCCTGGGCACTCGTCCTACTGAATTTGTCATTTCGCGTTCTCCACAGATGTTGCAGCTTTCGAACCAAATAATATGGTTGCTTGTCCACCGACCGGACAATCTCGGTGGCCGTGAAGATACTGTTTTGAGCCGATATGGCTGTGTCGAACAAACAAGATGGGCGCTCTTCTTGCCATTGCCTTTAGCCGAAATTGCACGCAGTTCGGCGGGTCGGAGAATAAGCCACGGTTCGGACCCCACTGACTCAAACGTTGCAATAAGCCTACCATTCACAGCGAACCGGAGTTGCTAAGAGTCTATGAATTTCCTTGAAGGATCTGTTGCAACGTTTGCGCAGCCCGGTCTTGCTCCCGGCTTGCAGCGGTCAATCTCGTGCAGACTGACCGTGATGCAAAGATGACAAGGAAGGTTCGCTTTCAATCCGATCTTCTTCCTGGCCAAGTAGTTCGTAGTCTCATAACTGTGGCCTAGACAAAAGGAGGGCTAATCAGCGAGGTATGATGTCGTTAGCGTGGTTGGGCCACCAGCAGGTCGACGCCAAGATCGACACGCGCAATTTCCCGCGCTACGAGAATGTCAGTGACTGCACGCTCTTCCTCGGGCGGTCTGGCTGCGCCGTCTAGAATCTGAATGCGTCTCGCGCCGACCCGTTCAGCAATGAGCTGTTCGGCTTGCCGCATTGACGGCGAAGCAAGCTCAAGTACGTTTTCGCGCATCTCACGCGCCGCCTCGCCGACTTCCGCAAAACGCTTCTCGGCGAACTGCTCCTTAAAGAGCGCAGCGAGATCATCAAATGTTTGAACTTTGGTGGGCTTGGGTTTCGAGCAAAAATATCCAGTTGCCAGTCCAGGTTTATAGGCAAGGCTGTGCGCTTTGTCGTCTGGCAAGGGCCCAATATCCCCTGGTGAGACGAAAATGGACTGCCGTGCTACGGTTGCTCCATTATAAGAGCGGTCGAAATCGCTGATGTTTGCAATACAAGGAGCCGCATAGAAGACGTTTGACGGATAGCGCGCCTCAAGCCGAAGAAGCAGTTCATGCTGACGCGACACATCCCTGCGCATCATGGCAATCCGAAAAAATGGTATCGACAAACCGGGACAATGTCCGCTCGCAATCTCAAAGGCAGTTCCTCGCTTCATCAGCTCCGGAAGCTTGTACTGGAAAAACAGCGGAACCCCTGGGAAATTGATGCGGATGTCAAAGCCAGAATGCCCCTCCTGTATGAGGTTTGGAAAGACCGGCGCGCCTACAGGTGCGGCTGACGATGACCGGATAAGGTTTTCGGTGAAGGCATACCCAAATGAGAACTCCGTGTAGCCCACCTTCATTCAATTCTGCTTTCGTGCTGAAGTTTATCCGGGACTCTTTGCCTGCAGCCGAGCAGACCATATAACAGAAAAAACTATGTATACTTGCGATAGTCTGAGCTTATCGATTCCTCGGATAGATATTTCAAAAGCTCACCCACTCTTCTGGCTGCTAGAATGGGAATGGGAAGCTTCTGGTTGATTTGGGTCGAGTTCCAGTTGATTTTGGTAAGCGACAAAACCTCCTGCGCTATCTCAGCGATTCCCGGCGCAGATCGCCGATAAGTTTCGGGCTTCGCGAACAGCGCCAGAGTGCGTAGCCGATATCTTCAACCGGGGCGGCGGCTTCTCCCTCGCCAGTGCCGAGCGCGATCATATGCATTGCGCATTGGGCCAGCGCGCCGTCAAGGCGCCCCGCTTCCGTCGCGCTGCCGTAAAGGTCCAGGAACCACGCCAGCGAGTAAGACCAGTCGGCAGGCAAGTCCTGCCCATTGTGATCCCTTGCGACGACGGCCACGACGGCGTTGCGGCCTTCGGGCGTGCGGGGCTCTATCCCAAGGATCGGGTATAATTCGGGTGTCGGCTGCTGAAGGATACGCGCCGGCACGAGCGACAGTGCTTTCTCCAGCGAGGGAGGAAAATCCTCCAGTTCTTCGGCCAGTTCGGCAGCTTCTCTCCTTCGTCCCTCGCGGCGCGCTTCTACATATTCTGCCGCAACCACGGCAACGGTGCGCTGCGCCCGTTCAGCGGTGCCGGTGGCAATCAGCTCGGCCGGAATGTCACCATCCTTGATAGCCCAGTGCGTACGGTGCTGTTCGAACTGTTGAATGCCCAGCCGGTCCGCAATTCTCAACACCGCTGACCGGTCGAGAAAGGCATGTTCCGGATCGGGCTCGAAGGTGAAGGCCAGTTCGTGTCCGCGCCGAACGATATTGCGTATGCAGCCGTGCCGGACCACGCGCGCGTGCGGGCCTCCCGCCCCGACTTCGTACATCAACAGCGCCGGGATTTCCTCCAGCCGGCGCAATGTTTCAGGGCGCGCGAGGTCGATAGCCTCGGCCTCGGCGCCGCTATATTCCTTGAACCGGTCAATGGTTGACGTGAACGGCGGCGTTTCCCACCACTCGCCGTGGCCCGAGACAAGCAAGTTAAACATGGCACACCACCGACCTCACGCCGCCTTCTCCATAGACCACTTCACCCGTTCGGCGAGAAAGGCGGCGAACGTTTTCACATTCATATTGCCGCTCGCCTCCTCCAGCCCTGCGAGGTAGGCCTTCCGGTCATCGACTCTGACGACTGTCCAGGGGTAACCGCCTGAAGCCAGCATCGCGTTCATGAGGAACCGCGCCATTCGTCCGTTGCCGTCCGGATAGGGGTGCACATAGCCCACAAGCCAATGCCCCAGCACGGCACGCACGGAGGCCTCCTTCTCCGCCTCCAGCAGGTCGAACAGCTCATTCATACCATCGGCCACCGCTTCGGTACGCGGCGGCACGTGCTGCGAGCCGCGCAGGTACACAGGGTGATTGCGATATCCCGCAAGCGCGCTGGCTTTGAGGATGCCGGCGGTCACTGACGGCGCGAACAGCTCCCGGTACCACTCCCGGTGAGTGTCCCGCGTCAACGCGCCGGCTGGCTTGCCGTTGATGATCGCGGCAACAGAGTCTTTGACCTTCTGGAATGCGAGGTAGTAGCCACGCGCGGCAAGCGCATCCCGGTTCTTGCGGTCCTCTTCATCAATCTCCGGATTCCAGCTCCCCTCGCGCACCCGGTCGATGAGTTCCGGGGTGACGCTGTACCCTTCTATCGACAGCGAATGGTAGGCGTCGCTTTCGTAGATATCCTCGACGAACTTCATATAGGCGTCTTTGTCGGACGGCAGTCCGGGTGCCTTCGGGAATATCTCGATGATGGCTTCGCGCTGCGATTGCCAGATCGCGCGCAGGCGGGCGACCAACGGCGGTACGCCCGCCGCAATGGTTGTCACTCCAATTTGTCCCGCGAACGGATCGGATTCGCGCACGTCATAGCCGGCGGCTTTGAAGGCGGCCACGATTTCATCGGCAAAGGAGTCGCGTCCTACGCGACGGAAGGCCCCCGCAAGCCGTCCCGCCACGGCGGAATGGCCGCCATCAAGCAGCAGGGCCAGAACGGTTGATACGTCGCGCACCGACGCCATGGCGATCTGCATCTCGATAGGGGCGCGCTGGAAGAACGCTTCCGGCACCCGGGTAAGGGCGGCCTCGACAGTGAACACGCGCTGGCCGTTTTTCTCTGTCAGTTCGGCCGGCATCTCCTTGACCTTGAGGTCATAGAGCGAAGTGCCGAACAGCAGGTCGATTTTGTTATTCGTGCCTTTGGGGGTATTCACCACCACCTGAGGCGGAATAGTGGGCGCTTCCGCGTGCAGAAGCAGCGACTGCTCCGGTGACAGGAACCAGTCCTTGCCGAACCGGTCATTGCAGTAAAGGGAGCAGAACTCCCAGAAGCTCGCGTACCAGGAGGTGGTGTCTTGCTGCTGTGCCTGCGGGCCGGTCGACATGAGCCAGCCTTTGATAACATCGCGCAGGAACCCGTTCTGCAGCAGCCGCTCCCGGTGGACGCGGGTCAGCTCATCGGACTTGAATATGCGCCGCCCACCCTCCTGCAGCTCTTTGAGGACGGCCAGTGATTCAGCGAGTTTTTCATGGGGCTTGGCCATGGCCGTGCCTTTGCAAGTTTTTAGAGCTGTGCGATTACAAGTATATAGTGCTGATAGGCGACAAGTCAATGATGCTGTGGAGTTGCAAGTTTTTTACGTTGTGCGATAACAAGTTTTTTATGCGATAATCGGGAATAACCCAGTGAAATCACCCCTTTGATCGTGTCCATAGCTCGTCTGCGCGAAGGATTGTTACCCGGATGGGCCGAGACCCAGCTCCCCCGCAGGCTACGCAGGGGCTCGGGGCGAGCCTAGAGCCTGGATCTCCGAAGCGCTTCGAAGGAGGACGCGCCTCTTTGAAAAACTCGCCCGTTGTGCATCGTGGGTACCCGTAAACGCGAATTCTCAAAGAAAAGACGCTCCTTACCTCTCCCTCCCGCCACGATCATCACGGCCGCGCCCGCGCTCACTACGCCGCGACGCCCGCGAGATCGGCTTCTCGGCAATCGCGCCCTCATCACCACTGCCCTGTCTGTCCCCGCTCTTCCCGTCATCGGCTGCGCGCGCGAACCGTCACGCACGTCCACCGCTTTCGACAACGGCGACTGCGCCGCCAGCGCATCCTGCATCGCCTGTTGCAGGTCGATGGAAGGGCTGGCCGCCTGGTCAACCCGCGCCTGCCGCTCTTCCGGCACACGCAGCGTATCCTTGTAGCGATTCTGCGCCTTGCGCACCAACGCGCCGCGCCCCTCGGCTTCAGCTCCAGCGTCAGCGCCGGCATATGCACATGCCCCGCCCGGTCTTTGATCCGCTGCTCGCGCCCGCGCTTCACTTCCAGCGATTGCAGCTCGCGTTTCTCGACCGCCGCCAGCGCCTTCAGCGTGCGCTCGCCGTCTACGGCCTGCAGCCGGTGCCGCTCCCGCTGGATATGCGCCGCCCCGCGCTTCGCCTGCACGAGCTCTGTCTTGCGCGCAACAAACGCCTCCAGCCGTTGCCGGTCCCGGTAACGGTGCAGCTTATCCCGGATCAGTGTGATGCCGGTGACGCGCCCGAGGAACGCCGCCAGCGTATCGAAGCGGCCCAAGATTGATGCGGGTGCTAGAGTGTGAAAGATGTCCCTGAAAGGTAATCAGTGTCATGGCAACAGCGGGCACTACGCTAGATTCGAAATGGATCAGCTTGAGTGGGTGATACAAGCGCTGTCCATGCCGTCAATTCGCGGATCGAGTGGTGAGTAGCGTGCATGCGCCAGAGGAATGGAACAGCATGCTGAGCGCGGTGCATCCAGTAGTAAAAGAAGTCGCCGGCAATCGCGACTAAGACCCCTGAAATGACGGCGCATCCAGTGTTAATGACTGCGTTGTCAGAGTGAAGAAACGCACCGAAATTGATCGTTACGAGCGGCTTTATTCCTAACCAGCCCAAGCTCGCAGCGTAGAGATGCCAGATAAATGTACCCCATCCGAGCCAATATCCAATTCCGCACGCCGCGAACATTTGAGGCAAAACTGTATCGAGAAGCCGGAAAGGTTAGCTCCAGCGCCGCGCAAACGGTAGCGAAGATCACAACCAGCTCAAGCGATGTTAGGTAGTACTGGACCATCTGATTAACGTCGAGAATCTGCATTTGTTTGCTCCTTCCTTCGCGCGGCCCTTGTCTCGCCCAGCAAATGGGCTCGCGTTGACAAGGCTAACCGAAGTACGATCCAAACGGTGAGCATTCTGCCGGCACCGCTATGCGGGCATCCTGGTAGATTGATAAAATTAGTTGTTTGGATGACCCATCCGGGTCCCAAATGGTGGAGGAGTCCAGCAGACGAGGTGGGTTGCGCGAGGCGACCAACTATGCACCAGTGTGCGCGCCGGCGGCTACGATAACGTTGCTTCGAGTTATGAGCTGTCTACTAAAATTTACTCGCTCTTATTTTTTGATGTTTTGCGGCTATGATCGCCGCAAACTAGATTTAGTCAGGTGTGCACAGTCGCCGACGCCAAGATCCCCTTGGTGATAATCGCCGCCAAGGGGATTCTTGCTCGCGCAATATGATCCTAGATTCCACGCGATTGGCGGTGCCTAGCTCCCGCTGCTAATCGTCTGCTGAACCGAAGATCATTCACCCATCGACGAAACCAGAGCCACAAAAGCGGTCAGGATCAGATGCTTTTGTCATAAGCACCGGCCAGCGAACATGACCCTCCGTTGGCTGAAATCGTCGGCGATAAAATGGGGCCGCCTATCGCGAGCCTGATTCTCATATGGGGTGTTTCCAAATCTTTTCGAACACCAGAAGCTTGGCCTGGCGCACCGCTTCCTCAATCGAGGCCCCGATCGCCAGATACGCGGCTATCGCGCTGGCCAGGGCACAGCCGGTGCCGCGCATCGTTCTTGCCAGCCGACGAGTGTCAAGGCGCACGGGTTCTTGGTTAGGTCGAACGAGAACATCCGTTGAGCGAGGTCCTGAGCCGTGGCCGCCTTTGATCAGCAGGGCCTGAACCCCGGCGGCGAGCAGTTGTTGTCCTTGTTGAAGCGCGCCGACCTCATCCACCGCTAGCTCTGAGCCGGCAAGAAGCGCCAGTTCGATGAGATTGGGTGTGACGATACGGCAAAGTGGCATCAGATGCTGCTTCATGATGGGGATGGCGCTTGCTTCAAGAAGCGCTCGGCCCGACGTGGAAGCCAGCACCGGATCGAGGACTGCCGGTATGCGCGGATTTTCGCGCAGCACAGCGGCAACCGCAGCGACGATCTCAGCCGTTGCGAGCATGCCGATTTTGACGGCCGCCAGCTTGTTGGCCTGCAGCGCTGCACGCATCTGATCGGCCACCAGACCGGGTTGCAGATGAAGGATGTCCGTGACGATGTCGTATGTTTGCACCGTCACCGCAGTGACGGCAAGGCAGCTGCGCACGCCCATGGAGGAGAGCGTCTCGATATCGCGCGCGATTCCGGCACCCCCACTGGAGTCCGATCCGCCGACGACAAGTACATGCGATTCCTGCCTCAGCGCCATCGGGCGGTCTCTTTTATCCACTCTCTGGTGCGCGCTTCAGGGTCAGGATGCAGCGTGACGTCGGTGACCACCGCGGCACTGTCTGCCCCAGCCTCGAATACGCCGTCGAGCCGGTCGGGGTTGAGGCCACCGATGGCGACCAGCGGGATCGGCGCGACCCGTCGTTTCCACTCGCTGAGCCGTTCAAGCCCTTGCGGCGGCCATTTCATCTTCTTGAGGCTCGTCGGATAAATAGGACCCAGCGCCACATAGTCCGGCTCGGCCGCCAGCGCCGTTTCCAGTTCGGTGTGATCGTGGGTCGAAAGTCCGAGCTTCAATCCGCCGTACTTAATGGCCAGCAGGTCGGCCGCAGCCAAATCCTCCTGGCCGAGATGAACGAAGTCGCAGCCTTCCTCGATTGCCGTGCGCCAATAGTCGTTGACGATCAGTTGGCAACCATGGACCGCGCAGACGCCGTTCGCGCGGCGGATTTCCGCGCGCAACTCGTTCTCGTCCATGTTCTTGATGCGGAGCTGGACCAGCCTAACGCCGAGCGGCACCAGCCGTTCGATCCAGGCGGCACTGTCGACGATCAGGTAGAAGGGATCGAGCTTCATGAAAAAACCGCCCTGCCGATTGTCGGCGTCGATGGCACGGCGACGCCGCGCGGCTCGAGCAGTCCCGAACCATAGGCTTCGCGACCGGCGTCGACCGCCTTGCTGAAAGCGCGCGCCATGCCGACCGGATCGGCCGCCTTGGCGACCGCCGTGTTCAGGAGCACAGCGTCGAAGCCGAGTTCCATTACGGTTGCTGCGTGCGATGGCCGTCCGAGCCCCGCATCCACGATCAACGGAATGTCGGGGAAATATCCGCGCATCGAGCGCAGCGCCATGATGTTGACCGGTCCGACCGCCGAGCCGATCGGCGCACACCACGGCATCAGCACCTTGCAGCCCGCCTCCAGCAACCGCTCGGCGACGACGAGATCGTCGGTGGTATAGGGGAACACCAAAAAGCCGTCTTCGCAAAGGACGCGCGCGGCTTCGACCAGGCCGAACGCGTCCGGCTGCAGCGTGTCGTGGTTGCCGATCACTTCGAGCTTGATCCAGGACGTGCCGAAGACCTCGCGCGCCATCTTCGCGGTCGTCACGGCTTCCTTCACGGAGTGGCAGCCGGCGGTATTGGGCAGGACGCTCACGCCGAGCGAGCGGATCAGCGACCAGAATTTCTCGCCGGCCCTGCCGCCGGCCATTTCACGGCGCAGCGATACCGTCACCACCGAAGTGCCAGACGCCTTCACTGCATCGGCAAGGATGGCCGGCGAAGGATACTGGGCGGTTCCGAGAAGCAGGCGTGAGGCAAGCTTTGCCCCGAGAAGATCGAACATCGGCTAGCCTCCCTGCATGGGTGACAGGATTTCGATCCGGTCGCCCTCGCTCAAGCGGAATTCCGCCCGTTCGGCCGCGGGCACTACGTCGCCGTTGAGCGCGGTGGCGAGCCAGCCGCCCTCATAGTCAATCTCCTTCAAAAGAGCGTCGAGCGTCGTTGCCTTGGCTTCAAGCGCTTCGCCGTTGACGATCAGCTTCATTTTCAGGCTCCCTGGTCGGCAGATGAGTTGAAGACAAGGCTGGTAGCCTGCTCGGCCATGGCCGGTGAAAGCAGGAAACCGTGCCGGTAAAGGCCGTTAATCGTGATCGTGCCGTCCTTCCTGCGCTTCACCCGCGGCAGATTGTGGGGATAGGCAGGGCGCACGCCCACTCCCGTCTCAACGATTTCGGCCTCACCGAACGCCGGATGGAGTGCATACGCCGCATTGAGGAGTTCCATCAGCGAACGGGCGGTGATCGGTCCGTCATGGTACTTTCGATCATGGTCGCGCCGACCATGAAGTGATGATCGGCTCGCGGCACGATATAGATCGGATGACGCGGATGCACGAGACGCACTGGCCGCGCGAGAGAGACATCACGCGTGTGGAGGATCAGCATTTCACCGCGCATGCCGCGTAAATCGTCGTCGGCCCGCGCGATGCCCGTGCAGTCGATCACCTGATCAAAGCCGGAAAGGCCAACCTCACCCGTCTCAAAAAGGAAGACGACGCCCATCGCACGCAGTTTGCCGGCGAGGGCTTCGAGAGCCCGACGGGGATCGAGATGAGCTTCGCCGCCAAAAAACAGGCCCTGATGAAAGCGGCCGGCAAGATCGGGCTCGAGGGCGGCAACCGCCTTTTCGTCAACGCACTCATAGTTGCGCGTACGAGCTGCAAAACGGGCAAGCTCGAAGGCATCGCGCGTATGGGCGACGACGAGAGTGCCGGCCCTCGTCACCAGCCCGGGCAGCGCCCTTTCCCACCAGTCGGCCGCAACGTTGCCGAAAGTGACGACCGCCTCCTCGGCGCTTTCGCGTTCGCACCAAGGGGCGAGCATGCCGCCGGCGAGCCAGGAGGCATTGCCGCCGATCTGGCTGCGAATTTCAGCAACCGTGACGGATGCACCCCGCGCGGCCAATTCATGGGCGACGGTGAGGCCTGCCACACCGGCGCCTTTGACAAGAATGCGGCGCATGGCTCAACGCGCCCCCTGATCTTCCTGCACTGAGGCCTGTTTTTCTACCTCGGGCGTCTCCACCGGCATATAAAGATCGCCGCCCGCGCGATATTTCTCCGCCATGGCCGCCATCCCCTCCTTCTGCGCCTCGGCGCGAATGTCGTGGGAGATGCGCATGGAGCAGAATTTCGGCCCGCACATCGAGCAGAAATGCGCCACCTTGTGCGCTTCCTTGGGCAAGGTCTGGTCGTGGAAAGATCGCGCGGTTTCTGGATCAAGCGACAGGTTGAACTGGTCCTCCCAGCGGAACTCGAAGCGCGCGCGGGAAAGGGCATCATCCCTGACTTTCGCCGCCGGATGACCCTTCGCCAGGTCGGCGGCATGGGCGGCGATCTTGTAGGTGATCACGCCGATCTTGACATCGTTGCGATCGGGAAGGCCGAGATGCTCCTTGGGCGTGACGTAGCAGAGCATGGCGGTGCCGAACCAACCGATCATCGCCGCGCCGATGCCGGAAGTGATGTGGTCGTAGCCCGGCGCGATGTCGGTCGTCAGCGGTCCAAGCGTATAGAACGGCGCCTCGCCACAGACGGCGAGCTGCTTGTCCATGTTCGCCTTGATCTTGTGCATCGGCACGTGGCCGGGCCCCTCGATCATCACCTGGCAATCCTTCGCCCAGGCGATCTGCGTCAGCTCGCCGAGCGTTTCCAGCTCGGCGAATTGCGCCGCGTCGTTGGCATCGGCAATCGAGCCGGGACGAAGGCCGTCGCCGAGCGAGAAGGAGACGTCATAGGCGCGGCAGATGTCGCAGATCTCGGCGAAGTGCTCATAGAGGAAGCTTTCCCGGTGATGGTGCAGGCACCATTTGGCCATGATGGAGCCGCCGCGCGAGACGATACCCGTGACCCGGTCAACGGTCAGCGGGATGTAGTGCAGCCGCACGCCGGCATGGATGGTGAAATAGTCGACGCCCTGTTCGGCCTGTTCGATCAGCGTGTCGCGGTAAACCTCCCAGGTCAGATCCTCGGCAATGCCGCCGACTTTCTCGAGCGCCTGGTAGAGCGGCACCGTGCCGATCGACACCGGCGAGTTGCGGACGATCCATTCGCGGATGTTGCGGCCGGTCGACAGATCCATCACCGTGTCGGCGCCCCAGCGGATCGCCCACACCATCTTTTCGACCTCTTCAGCCATCGACGATGTGACGGCGGAGTTACCGATATTGGCGTTGATCTTGACCAGGAAATTGCGGCCGATGATCATCGGCTCGCTCTCGGGATGGTTGATGTTGGCGGGAATGATTGCGCGTCCGCGCGCCACCTCATCACGCACGAAATCCGGCGTGACGAAATCGGGAACGGCCGCGCCGAAGGCCTCGCCGTCGCGCTCAAGCTTGCCGTGCAGGATCTCGCGACCAAGGTTCTCGCGGATGGCGACGAACTCCATTTCGGGTGTGATGATGCCGGCGCGCGCATAGGCAAGCTGCGTCACCGCCTTGCCGGTCTGGGCCCGGAGTGGCCGGTTGCGGATGGGAAACTCCGGCGTCAGGCGCTCGCCCG
The DNA here is from genome assembly GCF_040320365.1 of Mesorhizobium sp. M0701. NCBI lineage: Bacteria > Pseudomonadati > Pseudomonadota > Alphaproteobacteria > Hyphomicrobiales > Phyllobacteriaceae > Mesorhizobium > Mesorhizobium sp. M0701. Next base: position 10,190 of record NZ_JAMYPO010000058.1, on the reverse strand, counting down.
TCGCGAATCCATTGTCTTCCGGCCGGACATGGCGGCCGTCATAGGCCTCGACATCGCCGCGCGCCAAAATCCATTCGTGGCGAAGTCGGGCCAGGCCTTTTTCGATGCTGGTTTCGACAGCCGGATCGGTATAGGGGCCCGACGGATCGTAAGCGGTCACCGGCGGCTCGCCTGCCGTCGGATGGACGGAGATTTCGCGCATCGGCACCCTGAGTTGCGGGTGGATGGTACCGGATTTGTGGATTTTGCGTGAGGCAGGCAGCGGTCCCGTCGAGACGGCGGGGGTGAGGGCATTCATCTTGAGGCTCCTTTGCTCGTTGCATTGGAGACCCAGTTCTGTGCCGGAAGGATGAAAAGACGCTTCTAGCGACCTGCCGAAACAGGACCTCGGGCGTAAACTCCCGCAAAGCGCTTGCACCGTCCCTACGCCAGTATGAACTGGATCAGGTTCAACGGGTCACTGCGCCGCGAATGCCAGCAGTATCTCAGCCCCTTGCCGGGACTCCCCTGGTGAATGCGTGAGGTTGGACGGGACGGCTCCGGTTTGTCAAGCGCGTTCTGGCCGCGGCGAGGATCGTCGGGCGATCGTCTCGGCCAGGCGCAAGATCGGATGGAGCGTCGCCTGAGAATCGTCTGTTCCTCGATCAGCCTCGCTTATGCTCTGGAGCTTGTTCTCTCGCGCCCGAATTTCCGCGGGGATGGCTGAACGGAGGCGATCCATTTGCGATTTTCAAGTGCGTCGGGCCGCACCCCACAATCGCTCAACAAGTTGAACACGTCCTGACCCGACTGGGCCTTCGAGTTTGGAAAACCTGGCCGGGTACTGCTGAATGGCAGGGTCCGTCAAGCGGGCGGAAGGGATGAGGAAATGAAAGAGCTGCAGATCAAAACACATAATCGAGCGATGAATATCGCCTGCGCGATCATCCGGACCAGATCTGATATGAAACATCGTCCGGCCCCGAGATCGAGGCTCCAATCTCGTATAGCTTCCATGCGACGTTCTCTTGGAGTGTTGCGGGATTGGTCCGCTCAACCGGATCTCGGAGCTCAACCCTTTCATCCGTTAGAATGAGCGTTCGAAACGCAGGATTCCGCCGACACTGCTCTTCTTGTTGGCGTTGGTCCAATTCACGTTGGAAGCGTCCAGCTTGCCGACGGCGAAGTTACCGTATCGGCCATAGTCGAGTTCCGCCGTAACTGTGAAATCTGGAAGAAACGCATAGGCGACGTTTGCAGCGACACCATGGTTCTTGAGCTGATCACCGGAGAGCTGAAGCTTGAACGAAGTTGTCTCGTTGAGCTCGTAAGCGGCGCCAGCCCAGAAAGCCCAGTTCCCGCCCCAAATCTTATAGAAGCCGCGACCATGAGCGTCGATCGCGTTCGTGGAGTCGTCGTTGAGCTTGCCCCTGGAACCGTAGCCGAACATTCCGAACAGCAACAGTTTGTTGGTGACATTGATGTCGACACGGACCTTGGCGGCCACCGATTCGTAGTTGCTATCGTAAGCGGCAACGCCGGTGATCGCGCCCCAGCCATGTGTGTATTTCAAGCCGCCGACTACGTGCGGAGCGTAGCTGTCGATTGTGCCGACCACGCCCGAGCCTTCTTCGAGCGAAACCACGGCCGAAAAGCCGTTCCCGACGTCGAAGTAGTACTGAACCACATTGGTATCGAAAGGGCCGTACGGAACCGGCGTCTGGTTGAGTACGTCACCGGCGCCGCCAATAAACATGTCGAAGGCCGACCAGTCCTTACCAACTCGGAGGCCACCAAGCTGAATCCAGGCGAAAGTCAAAGTGCTGTCTCCGTTGAAGGCATAGGGCCGAGAACTGTCCGAAACCGAAGCGCCGCGGTTGCCGAAGTTCATGCGGGTTTCGGTGTAGGTCTTCAACGTGCCGAGTTCGGTCTCCTGGCCGGTCCAAGTTTTCAATGTGAAGCGCGTGTTGTTTTGCCATGTGCCCTGATCCTCACCAGTCCTCACATCCGAGGTTCTTGCGTGATCAACCAATCCGACATGGCCCAAGCCGACGTCGTAACGGACATAGCCGCCGATGCGCACGCAGGTCTCAGTGCCTGAAATGTAGACGTAGCCCGAGCCGTAGACGTCGCAGATTTTAACGTACTCAGTCGGGTCAGGCTCGGCAACGGCGGTCACGGCGCGAGCGTCGGAAACGGCAATCAGTGCCGCAGTTGAGCCGAGGAGGAGGCTCCTAATGTTCATTGTTGATCTCCGTTCAAAGAGTAAAAGGAATGGACGTCAGTGATGAAGTCTTGCTAAGGAAACAGTCGATAACGATGCGCATTGAGTTGAATTTGGGCAGTTTTGATGCGCTAGTCACGCCAGATATTCATCAGAAATTGAGCATATGATTTGGGTGTTATTGTTACAAATATGCGATTGTTATTACAAATATAATAATCGCCGAAACGACTCCATCCAACATTTCTGTACAAATCATCCCCGTCATCTCCGCTAGTTGTGGGCGGGCCGTCACAAAGGCTTCTACTGCAAATGACGTGCCATCCTGACGACGCAGCTGCGGCTTGAAGCTCAAGTGTGCCGGCGGACCTTGGTTCGCTCTTCCTTCCTTTTTGCCTTGCGGATCAACCCAAGCACGAACGGCAAACTCCGGCTACGGTTCGTCTGTTCGCTTCGCGACAGTTTCGTTCAATGGCGACAGCTTTGTTTGCTGTGAGCCCCGACGTTGAGACGTCATGCGGCGGCACCGCTCGGTACGACTCCGTCATTTTGGCGAGCGCGATGATCGGCAATCACGCGCTGAACGCCCAGCCTTGCCTCCACCACGGAGTCAGTAGGCGCGCCGGCCTGGCATTGCGGCCGACCTGACGGTCGCGTCGAGCAGCCTCTCGTCCTGATAGACGGCGCGCCACAGCTAATGCTTCTTGCCAGCAATTCACACAACGAGCTCATCGAGATGCCAGAGATCACTATGGGGCTGCGTTAGCTGGCGAGCAAAGTCTGATCCCAACGCCGTGTTATCTCGTTGGATGCGGCAGCCGCGCTCAGCAGAATCTACTCGACCAGGCGCAGGCTGAAGGGAAGGGATGGTGGAACCAAACGGTGCGCGTGAGGGTCGCGGCGGGAACAGCCATGGCCAGTCGCTGACCGTCCAGCCAAGACTGAACGGCCGCTATGGCTGAGAAATACAACTTTCGAGCCCAAAGCGGAACGGACTGACATAGCGCAAAGACACAGGCGAGCGCAGCGGTAAGGTTGGTGGTTATCAGCATGGGACGGTAACTGTTGCAGACCACAAAATATCGCGAGGCCGGCCTGCCTTGGTACACTATCTATCCGACTGTGTCGGAGTTCTCTGGGGCGGTCGGCGCCGAGGCTTATGAGGAATGGCTCAGGAACCTGCCGGCGGACGATCCGGTGTCGCTCTATTTCCACGTTCCGTTCTGCCGATCAGCTTGCTGGTATTGTGGCTTCCCCACCACCATCACCCGCCATGATGCGCCGATCCTCAACTATCTGGCGGCCCTGCGTGACGAGATCCGTTTGGTCTCGGAGCGAGCGCCGCAGACGCTGCCCGTGAGCGACATGCATTTCGGCGGCGGAACGCCGTCTCTCATAGGACCAGCCGAGTTCCTGGCTCTGATGGAGTTCCTGCGACGCCGCTTCGCTCTCACAAAAACAGCTACGGTTGCCGTCGAGATTGATCCGCGCACGTTCACGGCCGAGATGGCCGAGGCCTTAGGAGCAGCCGGCGTGAACCGTGTGAGTCTCGGCGTGCAGAGCTTCGATCCCATTGTTCAAAAAGCAATCAACCGGGTTCAGAGTGAGGCGCAGACGTCGGCTGCCGTGGAAATGCTGCGCCGGCATGGAGTAAGCCGCATCAACTTCGACCTCATCTTCGGTCTCCCGCATCAAACGGTGCAGTCCTGCGTCGAGACCGCGAGGGCGGCGGTCGCAATGCGCCCCGACCGGCTTGCGGTGTTCGGCTATGCGCACATCCCGTCGCTTATAAAGAATCAGCGCCTCATCGAGGAGGCAGTTCTTCCGGGCAGCGCTGCCCGCGCCGAACAGTATGCGGCCGTGGCCGCGACGCTGATTGCCGCCGGCTACCGCGAGATCGGGCTCGACCATTTCGCCTTGCCGGACGACGAGCTCGCGCTGGCACAGAAAACGGGTCGCCTGCGGCGTAACTCGCTGGGCTACTCGGCCACCACCTGCAGAACCCTGATCGGTTTCGGCGCGTCGGCTATCGGCCGCGTCGGCGAGGGGTACGTCCAAAACGAAGTTACACGGGATTCCTACATCCAGCACATCGCAGCTGGCCGTCTGGCGACGTCAAAGGGCTATCGCCTCACCGACGACGACCGCGTGCGAGCCGCAATTATCGAGCGACTAATGTGCGATCTCGAGGCCGATGTGCAGGCAATCTGTGCCGCCCACGGATCTGATCCGATCCGTCTTCTCGATTCAGCTGAACGCTTGGTGATGCTGGCCGAGGACGGGATAGTGGACTTCGAAAACGGTTTTGTCCGCGTACGGCGGGAGCATCGCTTTGTAATTCGCGCTGTCGCTGCCGCGTTCGATGCTTTTCTCGATCGGGATGGCCGTAAGCATAGCCACAGGTGAGGGCAAGCATCCAACCGGAAGCTAAACTCGACGCCCTTGGCCGAGGCCTGTCATGAAGCGCGCGTCAAGGATGCGAAAAGCAGAGCTGATCCGCCTATTTCATCTCATCTTCAATGACATCGACCTCGTGGCTGCCACCGAGGCGTCTCCATATTGATCGTGGTAGGTGCGGGGCATCTGGGTGTTTCGCCGTCAGCGCATGAATATCCCCGCCATGTGATGGGTCAGGAAATCGCGGTGGCTGCAATCAGCCCGTCCATCGATGACAGACCGCGGCCACGCCGCTTCGCGAGGCCCGTCAGGTCGCCCCAGGCCAGGGCAACCAGTTCGTCCACGGGCAGGACTCTCGGCTCGAAGCGCTGCGGCAGGTCCCGGGCGAGCCATCCGGCCAGTGCGTCACGTTTCCGACCTTTGTCCATGAGGGCAGCGCCGCGCCGGATCTCGGCGATCGACACAACGCTGATAAATGAGCGGTCTTCATCGAGCCCGTCATCCATTCCAGCACGCGCGCGTCAGGGCTCGGCCTCGTCACCTCGGAGAGGCCATTAGTGTCGAGCAAGAGCCTCATAATGGCAGACCATGCGGTTCATCGCGTAGCCGCTCGATGTACAGTTCGGCGTTGCGCAGCGGCGATGCGCAGCGAGTGCCCAGAAAACAGCAGCCAGCTCCCCTTCCGGAAGATCGGAGCGGACGCCACGCAAAAAGCGCCAATCCTTGGCGCCGGCGGTCTGTGTGTTTGCGCGCTGGCGGCTTTGGTGTACTCCTGTGCCGTTTCGACGAGGCTTCCAGCCGGACCGGCAGGGGAGGAGGCTTTGGCGGCGCGGCCGGCACACGGCCCACCTCGAGGACGAGATCGACGATGTCGGGCAGATCCTCGGTCGCCTCACAAATCGGTGAGGTCGTCGGGACACCGTCTTCCACTTTTGTTGATCAGCCGCCTTCCTGGCCATGTTCCGAGACAATAAGGCGCCCGTGCGCCGCCGCCTCGATTAACCCAAGACGCGCAAGGATCTTTTGCCGGAGACAACGAGGTCACCATCCTGCGGTGCCGCGTTGCGTCACAGTCGGCATGAGATGTGCAAAGTGGACCGTCGTCAAACGTCAAACAGAGGCGTTGGTGACTGGACTGAACGACCAGAACGGGCTGCTTGCGCCCTTTCGGACTTCACAAAGTTCGAAAATGGCGTCGTTTCAGGGCATAATCGCCGCTTGTCAAAATGTTTGCGACAAGTCCGGTGAAAGCCTACCGAGTATCTTGTGCTTGGGGGGCGGTTAGTTCCGATAAACTAAGCGGCATACACATGCTAATCTATTTGATTTACGGGCCGACCTGCAGCGGCAAAACAGACGCGGCAATCCAAATTGCACGAGAGACCGGATGGCCGGTCATTGCGCTGGATCGTGTACAATGCTGTCCTCAAATCGCCACCGGCAGCGGGCGTCCCTCGGATTCCGAACTGCAATCTACCCAGCGGATCTACTTGGATTCGCGCCCGCTAACCGCGGGCATCATCGACGCCGAGACCGCCCATCGTAAGCTGATAATGCAAGTGGATGAGCGTAGTTCCCAGCCGGGGCTCATCCTCGAAGGCGGTTCGATCTCCCTTCTCAATTTAATGGCGCGAAGTCAGCATTGGGATGGCGCTTTTCGGTGGCATGTAAGGCGGTTGCGGCTCGGCAACTCGGACGCCTTTCTGGAGAGAGCCAAGCGTCGGGTCACAGACATGTTTGTCACAAGAGAAGGACAACCTTCATTGCTGCAGGAACTTGCGGATCAGTGGAAGGAAGATGCAGTCCGTCCCACTTTGGAAGACGTTGACGGATATCGTTGCGCCATTCATTTTGCGAGAGAGCACAGCTTGGCAATCAGCGAAATGCCGTGCCTTCGCAAAGAGCTCCAACAAGATCTTGTAGAGGCGATTGCGAGAGAATATCTCGCTATGCGCGTTGGCAAGAACGCGACTTTCCAGAATGGCAAACTGAGTGAGCAAGCCTCCCCGGACCTCGCCTGCGATGCGGGCACGGTAGCTCCTGAGAATTGCGCTAAGTGGTTTGCTGAAGCAAGCTAGTGCCAGGCGACATTAGGTCCGTGTGGCAGCGGAAGGATTGCTTTCGCCACGGTGACTGCGGAGGAGGCGACATGGCTGCACTGCTCATTTCAGGCATGGGACGGAATGTACCGATGACAAAGTGCTGCGCGCTTCGTAGCGACCGCTACCGTGGCTGACTCGCGAACTACTATCCGCCAGCCCAGTCTGTGGCGTCGTCTCGGCTTTCATCGCCACCGCCTTCGCCCAGGAAACGCCCGAGGCCGCAAGCGTCGCCGTGGCAGTGCGGCACCCGGCAAGATGGGTGGTCATCGGCCCTATCTGATCGACGGGGAGCACCGTGCTTTCGTCCTGGGCGAGGTTGAGCGAGATGCCAACATGACGCTTCATCAATTGACGGCGGCACTGGCTGAACGTGGTCTCCTGCGAGCGTCGGTCGCTTCCTGCACCGCGAGGGCAAGAGCTTCAAGAAAACCGTTCTGCCGGCCGAGCAGCTCAAGCCAAAGCTGATGCGCGGGCGTGCGCAATGGATGCGCTATCAGACCCGCATTGACCCTACGCGCCTGGTCTCCCTGGATGAAACATGGGTCAAGACCAACATGGCGCCGTTGCGCGGCTGGGGTGTGCGCGGCAAGCGGCTGATGGCCCACGCACCATATGGCCATTGGAAGACGATGACCTTCATCACCGCGCTGCGGCAGGATCGGGTGGAGGCGCCTTGGGTCATTGACGGACCCATCAATACGCAGGCCTTTCGCGTCTATGTCGAAACCGAACTCAACAAAACACTGAAGCCGGGCGACATCGTCATTCTCGACAATCCCGGTTCTCACAAGGGCCAAGCCGTCCGCGACATCGTCAGGGCTGCTGGCGCAAGGCGGGTCAAGCCCGCGACAGCGGCAATTTTGTTCCGGCTATCACCCTCTCGTCGAGAACGGCGTGACGGAAGCGATAAAGTTGCGCCGGCCGGCCGCCGGTTTCCGCGGTTGTCTCACCGGTTTCCTCGACCAGCTCCTGCTGCTCGATTAGCCGGCGAAAGTTCGGCTTACGTACGAGCCTGCCGGCAAGCGCCTCCACGGTGCGCTGCAGCTGCAAAAGCGTGAAGACCGGCGGCATCAGTTCGAATACGACCGGCCGGTATTTGATCTTGGAGCGCAGCCGCGCAATGCCGGTCGCCAGGATGCGACGATGATCGGCGATCATCGATCTGCCCGACACCGAGGTGGGCGCAGCGGAATGTCCGGCGCGTATTGCTTCCTCCACCAGGGCGGCTTCGTAGAGCAGCTCATAACGTTGAAGCGCAAGTTCCTCGTTCCAATGGCGGTCGTCAAAGCCGAAGGCGATCGCCGCCCGCCGTCGTCGGTCGAGGCGTGTCGTACCGTCGTCAGTGCCATCCGCCCATTCCATCAGGCGCGGCCGCAATTCGTCCAACACGACCGCCGGTGTGCCGGAGCGGTGATCCTCCCACGGGAAATAGTCGTACCAGCTTCCCCAGTGTCGCCCGGCCGGGTCGCCAGCTTCGTCTTGGTGGGTGAGCGCCAGATAGCTGATAGAGACCACGCGGTCGTCAGCGCCAACCCTGTCGCGATCGGCGAAGGTGTAGAGCTGTTCGATATAGCCGAGCGGCTGGCCGGTCTGTTGTTCCACCCATCCCCTGAGGCCCGACTGCAGCGAACGGTGAGCAAGCTCGAACGGGCCGGAGGGCAGGGCGTTTGCCTGCGGGATGGTCAGAACGCAGGGGGCGCTGCTGTCCATGGCGACCACAACGGCGATCAAGTCCGCATTGACCTCGTTGGCCTTGCCTCCAGCTCCGCCTTTCCTAATCCCTTTTGCGCGATCGTCCATGGTCCCCGACGTCGTTGAGCAGAGCCCTGCCGCGTAGGCGGCTGAACCGATTGAATTCCGTTTTTGTCTGATAATTGTCGGCGCGTCAACACCACCCGTCGTGGCGATTTTAGCTCTTCGCAGCTGCATAAAAAGTGCCAACGCGACATCCGTGCTTGGGGAAGGAGGCCCACGGCATAGTTCTCCACGGCTTGGCGTCGACGCTTGGCGTGACGCTGGAGATGATGATCATGCACGGTCAGACCTGCGCCGTGGCCTGGAGCCGGCGCAAATGGTCGTCGACCCGCCGTTCGGTTCCTTTTGAAGAAACCCGGAGCAGGCTTTCCGCAATGCCTGATAAAGCCCTTCCAGTGCGCCCGCGCCAGCATCATCGCACTCGCACTCCAACACAACCTATGCGAGTCAGTAAATCGACTCGCCGGCACTATTGTTTCAGGGGAAATGAATCTAGTTTCAAAGGGTTCGGCCGATAGGCCGGGCACAGCTGCGGCCTTCACGGCCTTTTTGACATAAACGCGTCGCCCGATTGAGATTATCTTGACGGTAGCGCAGTGCGCCATCCATGCCAGTCGAGATGATCATGGGCAAATATCGAGACCATCGCGAGCCACGCCGGCATCGCTATGACGATGACCCCGTTTCCTTTTCGGAACGGACTTCCGAGCCAAGCTATTTTCAGCGCCCGCCGCCCGTGACGGCAGATCCTGTCGATGCGGAGGTATTGTGGTTCACAGTCAGCAAGGGTTTTGGCTTCGTCAAACTGTCGGACGGCACGGAGGCCTATCTGCACGTGCGAGTGTTAGAGGCGGCCGGAAGCCGGGATGTTGCCGCGGGAACGCCTCTCAAGATCACGGTCGAAAAAAGTCCAAAAGGTCATCAAGTCGCGCAGGTGCTGGAGATCGGCGATCACCGCGCGAAAACTCCGTCACATACGCGCGTCGCTGGAGGGACCTTCGTTGAAACCGGTGCGCAGCTGGAGAGCGGGGGCACGGTCAAGTGGTACAAACCCGAAAAGGGCTTCGGCTTCATTGCTCCTGACAACGGTGAGAAGGACGTCTTCGTTCATGCCAGCGCCCTGACGCGCTCAGGGCTCAGCGTGCTGGTGGCGGGACAGAAGGTGTTTGTCGAAGGCGGGCAAGGCAAGAAAGGCTGGGAAGTCCGGAGCATTCGCCTTGCCTAGACGGCGATGCATTGCTCGCCTCGAAGGAGATGCCGGAGAGCGTCGGGCGGCCGCCATACTGGTATCCTATTGGCGCCCCATCGGGTTCCCGGATTGAGCAAGTCCGGATCCCTATTTTATGCCGCTGCCAGCGTTGTGTCCGCCATGTGCACGCGCGCTGCCGCTGCCAACAGGTCGGTCTGGGTGATCAGCCCAATAATGCGTCGCTCGGCATCGACGATGACCACGGCATGGCTGCGGCCGTCGGTGAGCACCGGCAGCAGGCTCATGGCCGGCGTATCGGGAGAGGCGGTGCCAGCCTTCGACATCACAGCCCTCACCGCGTCGGTCGCCTTCGTCAGCTCGCGCAGGCCAACTACACCGACCAGCCCGCCCTCGGCGTCGGTCACCGGCAGCGTCCGGATGTTGTGATCGAGCAGCAAGTGACGCGCCTGGTCGGCAGGCGCATGTTCATCGACCGAAATCACATCGCGCGACATGATGTCCTCGCACAGCAGGACCCGGTGGG
>NZ_JAMYPO010000057.1:0-33277 GCF_040320365.1 Mesorhizobium sp. M0701 | reverse complement strand
GTGCCGATCGCCATGGAAGAGAAGCTGCGCTTCGCCATCCGTGAAGGCGGCCGCACCGTCGGTGCCGGCATCGTCGTCACCATCACAGAGTAATTTGGACTTAAACCGATCTGTCGCGGGCGCTGCCCGCGCCGCGCCAGAACAAGGAAGTGACGCATGAACGGACAGAATATCCGCATCCGCCTGAAGGCGTTTGATCACCGGGTGCTCGACGCCTCGACACGGGAAATCGTGTCGACCGCCAAGCGCACCGGCGCCAACGTCCGCGGCCCCATTCCGCTGCCGACGCGGATCGAAAAGTTCACGGTCAACCGGTCGCCTCACGTCGACAAGAAGAGCCGCGAGCAGTTCGAGATGCGCACGCACAAGCGTCTGCTCGACATTGTCGACCCGACCCCGCAGACGGTCGATGCTTTGATGAAGCTCGACCTGGCCGCCGGTGTCGACGTCGAGATCAAGCTCTAAGGAACCAGAGGTCAGCGGGGCGACCCGGAACTCTGAAGGAACAAGAGGCGTGGAGGGGCGACAGCCCCGACAGGGAACTCTAAAGGAATTGAACCGATGCGTTCAGGTGTGATTGCAAAGAAGGTGGGAATGACCCGCATCTACAACGATGCCGGGGAACATGTTCCCGTCACTGTTCTCCAGATGGAGAACTGCCAGGTCGTGGCGCAGCGCACGCAGGAGAAGAACGGCTATACCGCCGTCCAGCTCGGCGTTGGCCTTGCCAAGGTGAAGAACACGTCGAAGGCGATGCGCGGCCATTTCGCGACCGCTTCCGTCGAGCCCAAGGCCAAGGTTGCCGAGTTTCGCGTCTCTGCCGACAACATGATCGATGTTGGCGCCGAGATCACCGTCGAGCACTTCGTCGTCGGCCAGAAGGTCGATGTGACGGGCACCACGATCGGCAAGGGCTTCCAGGGCGTCATCAAGCGGCACCACATGGGTGGCGGCCGCGCAACGCACGGCAACTCGGTGTCGCACCGTACACACGGCTCGACCGGCCAGCGCCAGGATCCGGGCAAGGTGTTCAAGGGCAAGCATATGGCCGGCCACATGGGCGACACCCGCGTCACCACGCAGAATGTCGAGGTCGTCTCGACCGACGCCGATCGCGGCCTGATCCTGATCCGCGGTGCGGTCCCGGGTTCGAAGGGTGCATGGATCCTGGTCCGCGACGCGGCCAAGGTGGCGCTTCCGGCCAATGCGCCGAAGCCCGCCGCGATCCGCGCCCTTGCGACTGACGGTGCCGCCACGAACGAGGCCCCGGCCACAGAGGGAGCGGAATAATGGACCTCAAGATTACAACGCTTGGCGGCAAGGACGCCGGCAAGCTGAAGCTCTCCGAAGAGATTTTCGGCCTCGATCCGCGCGAGGACATCCTGCAGCGCGTCGTGCGCTGGCAGCTTGCCAAGAAGCAGCAGGGCACGCACAAGGCCAAGGGTCGCGCGGAAATCGCCCGCACCGGCGCCAAGATGTACAAGCAGAAGGGTACGGGCCGCGCCCGTCACCATTCGGCTCGCGCTCCGCAGTTCCGCGGCGGCGGCAAGGCCCACGGCCCGGTCGTGCGCAGCCACGAGCACGATCTGCCTAAGAAGGTGCGTGCGCTCGGCCTGAAGCATGCGCTTTCGGCCAAGGCCAAGAGCGCGTCGATCATCATCATCGACGAGCTGAAGCTGACCGAGGCCAAGACCAAGGCGCTGATCGCGAATTTCGCGACGCTGGGCCTGAGCAACGCCCTGGTGATTGGCGGCGCCGAGCTTGACAAGAACTTCAAGCTGGCAGCGACCAACATCCCGAACATCGACGTGCTGCCCATCCAGGGCATCAACGTCTACGACATTCTGCGCCGCGGCACGCTGGTCCTTTCCAAGGCCGCCGTCGAGGCTCTCGAGGAGCGCTTCAAATGACCGACCTTCGTCATTACGACGTGATCGTCTCGCCGGCGATCACCGAAAAGTCGACCATGGCTTCCGAGCAGAACCAGGTCGTCTTCAACGTCGCCAAGAAGGCGTCGAAGCCGGAAATCAAGGCCGCCGTCGAAGCGCTGTTCGGCGTCAAGGTGATGGCCGTGAACACGCTTGTCCGCAAGGGCAAGATCAAGCGCTTCCGCGGCACGATCGGCCGCCAGAGCGACGTCAAGAAGGCGGTTGTGACGCTGGCCGAAGGCCAGTCGATCGACGTCGCGACGGGTCTCTGAGCAAGGTCGCGAGGACAGAACAATGGCACTGAAAAAATTCAACCCGGTAACGCCGAGCACCCGTCAGCTGGTCATCGTCGATCGGTCGGGCCTCTACAAGGGCAAGCCCGTCAAGGGCCTGACCGAAGGCCTGACCAAGTCGGGCGGCCGCAACAATTACGGCCGCATCACAGCCCGCTTCATCGGCGGCGGTCACAAGCGCACCTACCGCATCATCGACTTCAAGCGCCGCAAGTTCGACGTCGTCGGCACGGTCGAGCGCATCGAGTACGATCCGAACCGCACCGCCTTCATCGCGCTGATCAAGTATGACGATGGCGAGCTGTCCTACATCATCGCCCCGCAGCGTCTGGCTCCCGGCGACAAGATCGTGGCCGGTGAATCGGTCGACGTGAAGCCGGGCAACGCGATGCCGCTGGCCTCGATGCCGGTCGGCACGATCGTCCACAATATCGAGCTGAAGCCCGGCAAGGGCGCTCAGGTCGCCCGTTCGGCCGGCGGTTATGGCCAGCTCGTCGGCCGCGACCAGGGCATGGCGATCCTGCGCCTCAATTCGGGCGAGCAGCGTGTCGTCCACGGCTCCTGCATGGCCACTGTGGGCGCCGTGTCTAACCCGGACCACGGCAACATCAATGACGGCAAGGCAGGCCGCACCGTGTGGCGCGGCAAACGTCCGCACAATCGCGGCGTGACCATGAACCCGGTCGACCATCCACATGGCGGCGGCGAAGGCCGCACCTCGGGTGGCCGCCATCCGGTTTCGCCCTGGGGCAAGCCGACCAAGGGCAAGAAGACGCGGTCCAACAAGGCGACCGACAAGTTCATCCTGCGCTCGCGCCATCAGCGCAAGAGCTAAGAAGAGGTAACGCCAAGTGACTCGTTCGATTTGGAAAGGCCCCTTCATCGACGGCTACCTTCTGAAGAAGGTGGACAAGGTTCGTGAAGGTGGTCGCAATGAGGTGATCAAGATGTGGAGCCGCCGCTCCACCATCCTGCCGCAGTTCGTCGGCTTCACCTTCGGTGTCTACAACGGCCAGAAGCACGTTCCCGTCTCGGTGAACGAGGACATGGTCGGTCACAAGTTCGGTGAATTCGCTCCGACCCGGACCTATTACGGTCACGGCGCGGATAAGAAGGCGAAGAGGAAATAATCATGGGCAAGGCCAAAGCTCCGCGCAGGCTTGCTGACAACGAAGCGCGCGCCGTGTTGCGCACGATCCGTATCAGCCCGCAGAAGCTGAACCTGGTTGCCGCGCTGATCCGCGGCAAGAAGGTCGCGACAGCGCTTTCCGACCTCGAATTCTCGGCCAAGCGGATTTCCGGCACGGTCAAGAAGACGCTGGAATCGGCGATCGCCAACGCGGAAAACAACCACGACCTCGACGTCGATGCGCTGATCGTGGCGGAAGCCTATGTCGGCAAGTCGATCGTCATGAAGCGGTTCCATGCCCGTGGCCGTGGGCGCGCCAGCCGTATCGAGAAGCCGTTCTCGCACCTCACGATCGTCGTTCGTGAAGTCGAAGAAAAAGGGGAGGCCGCATAATGGGCCAGAAAGTCAATCCGATCGGTCTGCGTCTCGGCATCAACCGCACCTGGGATTCGCGCTGGTTCGCGAACACCGGCGAGTACGGCAAGCTGCTGCACGAGGACATCAAGATCCGCAAATATCTTGAGAAGGAACTCAAGCAGGCTGCGATCTCGAAGGTCGTGATCGAGCGTCCGCACAAGAAGTGCCGCGTCACCATCCATGCGGCGCGTCCGGGCCTGATCATCGGCAAGAAGGGCGCCGACATCGAGAAGCTTCGCAAGAAGCTGATGGAGATGACCAAGTCCGAGACGCATCTGAACATCGTCGAAGTGCGCAAGCCGGAGATCGACGCGACCTTGGTCGCCCAGTCGATCGCCCAGCAGCTCGAGCGCCGCATCGCGTTCCGCCGCGCCATGAAGCGTGCCGTGCAGTCGGCGATGCGCCTCGGTGCCGAAGGCATCCGCATCAACTGCGCCGGCCGTCTCGGCGGCGCCGAGATCGCGCGCATGGAATGGTATCGCGAAGGCCGCGTGCCGCTGCATACGCTGCGTGCCGACGTCGACTACGGCACGGCCGAGGCGAATACGGCCTACGGCATCTGCGGCGTCAAGGTCTGGGTGTTCAAGGGCGAAATCCTCGAGCACGACCCGATGGCTTCGGAGCGCCGCGCCACCGAGGGCGATCATGCGCATGGCGGTGGTGGTGAGCGCGAACGCGGTCGCCGTCGCGAAAACGCGTAAGACATTTAGGAATTTGGAGTTAGAACGATGCTGCAGCCAAAGCGCACAAAGTTCCGCAAGCAGTTCAAGGGCCGCATCCACGGTACCGCCAAGGGCGGCACCAACCTGGATTTCGGTGGTTTCGGGCTGAAGGCGCTTGAGCCGAACCGCGTCACCGCGCGTGAGATCGAGGCGGCCCGCCGCGCGATCACCCGCGAGATGAAGCGTGCCGGCCGCGTGTGGATCCGTATCTTCCCGGACGTGCCGGTGACGTCGAAGCCGACCGAAGTCCGTATGGGTAAGGGCAAGGGCGCGGTCGACTACTGGGCGGCACGCGTCAAGCCGGGCCGCATCATGTTCGAGATCGACGGCGTCAACGAGGAAACCGCCCGTGAGGCGCTGCGTCTCGGCGCGGCCAAGCTCTCGGTCAGGACGCGCTTCGTACAGCGCATCGCAGAATAAGGACGGGCTGATCATGAAAGCCGAAGACATCCGGACCAAGACCCAGGACCAGCTGACCGACGACCTGGCCAGCCTGAAGAAGGAGCAGTTCAACCTGCGCTTTCAGAAGGCCACCGGCCAGCTTGAGAAGACCGCGCGCGTGAGGCAGGTCCGCAAGGACATTGCGCGTATCAAGACCATCGCTGCGGAAAAGTCCGCGGCCAAGAAGGCTTAAGGACGAAAACCATGCCAAAGCGCATTCTGCAGGGCACCGTCGTCAGCGACAAGAACGAGAAGACGGTTGTCGTCAAGGTCGAACGGCGCTTCACGCATCCCGTGATGAAGAAGACCGTGCGCATGACCAAGAAGTACAAGGCGCACGACGAGAACAACGCCCACAAGGTCGGCGATCAGGTGTTCATCCAGGAATCGAAGCCGATTTCCAAGGACAAGCGCTGGGTCGTGGTGTCTTCGGACCAGGCCTGATCAGGGCCAACGAAACGAATTTTGGACAGACCGGGGAGGGGTGAGAAACCCGTCCCGTTAGAAAAGAAGAAGGCGGCCAGTCATGATTCAGATGCAAACAAACCTCGACGTCGCGGATAATTCCGGCGCCCGTCGTGTCATGTGCATCAAGGTGCTGGGCGGCTCGAAGCGGAAATACGCTTCCGTGGGCGACATCATCGTGGTGTCGATCAAGGAAGCCATCCCGCGCGGCCGCGTCAAGAAGGGCGATGTGATGAAGGCGGTCGTGGTTCGCACGGCCAAGGACATCCGCCGCCCGGACGGCAGCGTGATCCGTTTCGACAAGAACGCAGCCGTTCTCGTCGACAACAAGAAAGAGCCGATCGGCACGCGTATCTTCGGACCGGTTCCGCGCGAACTCCGCGCCAAGAACCACATGAAGATCATCTCGCTCGCGCCTGAAGTGCTGTAAGGAGCCGGACCAATGCAGAAGATTAGAAAAGGCGACAAGGTCGTCGTGCTGGCCGGCAAGGACAAGGGCCGTTCGGGCGAAGTCCTCTCGGTACAGCCGAAGGACGACACCGCGCTGGTGCGCGGCGTCAACCTGATCCGTCGTCACCAGAAGCAGTCCCAGTCCCAAGAGGGCGGGATCATCACCAAGGAAGCGCCGATCCAGCTGTCGAACATCGCGCTGGCCGACCCCAAGGATGGCAAGCCGACCCGCGTCGGCTTCATCTTCCAGAAGGACGGCAAGAAGGTGCGCGTCGCCAAGCGCTCGGGAGAAGTCATCAATGGCTAAGGCTCAAACCAAGCAGGCAACTGCCCAGAACACGCCGCGCCTCAAGCAGGTGTACAACGAGACCATCCGCAAGGCGCTGCAGGAGCAGTTCGGCTACGAGAACGAGATGCAGGTTCCGCGCATCGACAAGATCGTGCTGAACATGGGCGTCGGCGAGGCGACCGGCGATTCGAAGAAGCCTTCGATCGCGGCGGAAGACCTTGCGATGATCGCCGGCCAGAAGGCCGTCGTCACCCGCGCCCGCAACTCGATCGCCGGCTTCAAGGTCCGCGAGAAGATGCCGATCGGCGCCAAGGTCACGCTGCGCAAGGAACGCATGTACGAGTTCCTCGACCGCCTCGTGAACATCGCACTGCCGCGCGTCCGCGACTTCCGCGGACTTAATCCGAAGAGCTTCGATGGCCGTGGCAACTATGCCATGGGCATCAAGGAACACATCGTGTTTCCGGAGATCAACTACGACAAGGTTGATCAGATCTGGGGCATGGACGTCATCGTTTGTACGACTGCGAAGACGGACGACGAAGCCAGGGCATTGCTCAAGGCCTTCAACTTCCCCTTCCGCCAGTAACGGCAGCGAGAAAAGGAAAAATCTGAAATGGCAAAGACCAGCTCAGTCGAGAAGAACAACAGGCGCCGCAAGCTTGCGGACCAGTTCGCTGCCAAGCGCGAGGTGCTCAAGGCGATCATCATGGATCAGTCCAAGCCGATGGAAGAGCGCTTCCGCGCCCAGCTGAAGCTTTCGGCGCTGCCGCGCAACTCGGCCAAGACCCGCATCCGCAACCGCTGCGAAGTCACCGGACGTCCGCGTGCCTATTATCGCAAGCTCAAAGTATCGCGTATCGCGCTTCGTGATCTCGGCAATAACGGCCAGATCCCGGGCCTGGTCAAGTCGAGCTGGTAAGGAGGACATAACATGTCATTGAGCGATCCTCTCGGCGATATGCTGACCCGCATCCGCAACGCGTATGGCCGCAAGAAGTCGAGCGTTTCGACGCCGGCCTCGCGCCTGCGTACCCGCGTCCTCGACGTGCTGAAGGCGGAAGGCTATATCCGCGACTACAGCCAGACCGACTTCGACAACGGCAAGTCCGAAATCGAGATCGAGCTGAAGTATTTCGATGGTGCGCCGGTGGTGCGCGAAATCGCTCGGGTCTCGAAGCCCGGCCGCCGCGTCTACGTTTCGGCCAAGTCGATACCGCACGTCGCCAACGGCCTCGGCATCGCCATCCTTTCGACGCCGAAGGGCGTGATGGCCGACCACGAAGCGCGTGAACAGAATGTCGGCGGGGAAATCCTCTGCCAGATCTTCTGATCTGGTATGTGACCCGGTTGGAAACAGGTTTTCGGGATCTAGTCCCGAAAGCCGAGACCTGAAACAAGAGAAGTGACGAGGACAACAAAATGTCTCGTATTGGAAAGAAACCCGTTTCGCTGCCGCAGGGCGTGACCGCGACCGTCAACGGCCAGACCGTGACGGCGAAGGGTCCGAAGGGCGAGCTGAAGTTCGTGGTGAACGACGAAGTGCTGGTCAAGATGGAAGGCAGCGAGATCGCTGTCCAGCCGCGCGACCAGACCAAGACTGCCCGTTCCAAGTGGGGCATGTCGCGCACGCAGATCGTCAACATCCTGCAGGGCGTCAAGGACGGCTTCGAAAAGAAGCTCGAGATCACCGGCGTCGGCTATCGTGCCGCCATGCAGGGCAAGAACCTGCAGCTGGCGCTCGGCTTCAGCCATGACGTCGTCTACGAGACGCCGCAGGGCGTGACGATTTCGGTGCCGAAGCCGACGGAAATCACGGTGACCGGCATCGACAAGCAGCAGGTCGGCCAGGTTGCCGCCGAGATCCGCGAGTATCGCAGCCCCGAGCCCTACAAGGGCAAGGGTGTCCGCTATGCCGGCGAGAAGATCGTCCGCAAGGAAGGCAAGAAGAAGTAATTTTAACGCCGCGGGGAGCGGTCGCGGGAGGCTTGTCCTACCGCATATGGTTGCCCCCGTTTTTTGAAGGCAAGGAATTGATATCATGGGCTCGAAAGAATCCACCCAACGCCGCGCCCAGCGCGTCCGCCGCCAGATCAAGAAGGTTGCCGGCGATCGTCCGCGCTTGTCGGTCCATCGCACGTCGAAGAACATCTATGTCCAGGTGATCGACGACGCCAAGGGCCACACCATCGCGGCTGCTTCGACGCTCGAGAAGGAGCTCAAGGGCTCGCTCAAGACCGGCGCCGACACCGCGGCTGCAGCTGCCATCGGAAAGCTGATCGCCGAACGCGCCTCGAAGGCCGGCGTCAAGGAAGTCGTCTTCGACCGCGGCGCCTATATCTACCACGGCCGCGTCAAGGCGCTGGCCGAGGCTGCCCGTGAAGGTGGTCTGAGCTTCTAGAAGCATGATCCCGAACCGAAGGTCAGCGCAGCAAAAAGTTGCAGACTTTTCGGATAAGATCATGCGAAGGAAAAAAGAGTTTTCGCCCCCGGGCCCCGCAGAGGTGCCGGATATCATCATCAACCGTGCTTCCGGAAAAAAATAAGGAACAGGATATGGCACAGGAACGTAGGGATGGCGGCCGCGGCCGTGATCGCGAAGAGCGCGACGACGGCATGGTCGACAAGCTCGTCCACATCAACCGTGTCGCCAAAGTCGTCAAGGGCGGCCGGCGCTTCGGCTTTGCGGCACTTGTCGTCGTCGGCGACCAGAAGGGCCGCGTCGGCTTCGGCCACGGCAAGGCGCGCGAAGTGCCGGAGGCGATCCGTAAGGCGACCGAATCGGCCAAGCGCGACATGATCTTCGTGCCGCTGCGCTCGGGCCGTACGCTGCACCACGACGTCGAGGGACGCTGGGGTGCGGGACGTGTTCTGCTGCGCGCTGCCAAGCAAGGTACCGGCATCATCGCCGGCGGCCCGATGCGCGCCGTTTTCGAGACGCTCGGCATGCATGACGTGGTCGCCAAGTCGATGGGTTCTTCGAACCCCTACAACATGGTTCGTGCCACTTTCGACGCGCTGAAGAGCCAGATGCATCCGAAGGATGTGGCTGCCGCGCGCGGCATCAAGTATTCGACCCTTCAGGCCCGCCGCGGCACCGCCGTTGCGGCTGAAGAATAGTCGACGCTGACCAGGGATTTGACCATGGCCAAGAAAGCAACCAAGACCATCACCGTCGAGCAGATCGGTTCGCCGATCCGCCGGCCGAAGGAGCAGCGGGCAACGCTGGTCGGCCTCGGCCTCAACAAGATGCACAAGCAGCGCACGCTGGAGGATACGCCCTCGGTGCGCGGCATGATCGCTGCCGTCCAGCATCTCGTCCGCGTCGTGGACGAGGGCTGAGCCAGAGCGCAGGAGAACCCAGATGAAACTCAATGATCTGCGTGACAAGGACGGCGCGACGCACTCCAAGAAGCGTCTCGGCCGTGGCATCGGTTCCGGTTCGGGCAAGACCGCCGGTCGCGGCGTCAAGGGCCAGAAGGCGCGCTCCGGCGTCGCCGTCAACGGCTTCGAGGGTGGCCAGATGCCGCTCTACCGCCGCCTGCCGAAGCGCGGCTTCAACAATATCTTCGCCAAGAGCTTCACCGTCGTGTCGCTGGCCCGCATCCAGGCGGCGCTCGATGCCAAGAAGCTCGACGCCAAGACAGTTGTAACGGCCGAGGCGCTGGTTGCGGCTGGCGTCATCCGTCGCGTCAAGGACGGCGTGCGCATCCTTTCGGACGGCGACATCAAGGCCAAGCTTGCCTTCGACGTTGCCGGTGCTTCCAAGGCCGCGGTCGAGAAGATCGAAAAGGCCGGCGGCTCGGTGAAGCTGCCTGAGCAGGCAGCCGCCGAGTAACGGCAATTTGAAGCACGGTCGGCAAAGGTGGAATTCGGTTTTGCCTGCGGTCGTGCTTTGATCCGACAGATGTGGCGGCCGCATCAACGCGGCCGCTTGCATGTTTGCAGTCCGGAGCTTATCTCGTGAGCTTCGGTGACACGCGCCGCCTGAGCTGCGGGCATCGAGCGTGACCAAGCGGAGAATCAGGCATGGCTTCGGCTGCTGAACAACTAGCCTCGAATCTGAATTTTTCGGCCTTCGCCAAAGCCGAGGATCTGAAGAAGCGCATCTGGTTCACCATCGGCGCGCTGCTCGTCTACCGTCTTGGCACCTATATTCCGCTGCCCGGCATCAATCCCGACGCTTTCGCCCAGGCCTTCTCGTCGCAGAGCAAGGGCGTGCTCGGCATGTTCAACATGTTCGCCGGCGGCGCCGTGCAGCGCATGGCGATCTTTGCCCTCGGCATCATGCCCTATATCTCGGCCTCCATCATCATGCAGCTGATGACCTCGGTCATTCCGTCGCTGGAAGCGCTGAAGAAGGAAGGCGAGCAGGGCCGCAAGATCATCAACCAGTACACGCGCTACGGCACCGTGCTTCTGGCGCTGGTTCAGGCGTACGGCATTTCGGTCGGGCTTGAGGGCGGCAACGGCATCGTCAACGATCCCGGCATGTTCTTCCGCATCTCTACCGTCGTCACGCTGGTCGGCGGCACCATGTTCCTGATGTGGCTTGGCGAGCAGATCACTGCTCGCGGCATCGGCAACGGCATTTCGCTGATCATCTTCTCCGGCATCGTCGCCGGCCTGCCGCGCGCCATCTCCGGCACGCTGGAGCTTGGCCGCACCGGCGCCTTGTCGACCGGCCTGATCCTGGCGATCATCGTGCTGGCCATCATCGTCATCGCGCTGATCGTCTTCTTCGAGCGCGCCCAGCGCCGCCTGCTGATCCAGTATCCCAAGCGCCAGGTCGGCAATCGCATGTTCCAGGGCGATACCTCGCATCTGCCGCTGAAGCTTAACACCTCCGGCGTCATTCCACCGATCTTCGCCTCGTCGCTGCTGCTGCTTCCGGCAACGGTTGCCGGCTTCTCGCAGACCACCAATATGCCTGCATGGGCCAGCACCATCCTGGCGGCGCTCGGCCACGGCCAGCCGCTCTATATGGCCTTCTACGCGGCGATGATCGTGTTCTTCGCCTTCTTCTATACGGCGATCGTCTTCAATCCGAAGGACACCGCGGACCAGCTCAAGAAGCATTCGGGCTTCATCCCGGGCTATCGTCCGGGCGAGCGCACTGCGGACTATATTGACTATGTGCTCACCCGCATCACCGTCGTCGGCGCCATTTATCTGGTGCTGGTGTGTCTGCTGCCCGAGTTCCTGATTTCAGCGACTGGCGTACCGTTCTACCTTGGTGGCACTTCGCTCCTGATCGTGGTCAGTGTAACGCTCGATACGGTGGCGCAGATTCAGGGTCACCTGATCGCGCACCAGTATGAGGGCCTGATCAAGAAGTCGAAGCTGCGCGGGGGGAAAAAGGCCAGATGAGGTTGATATTGCTTGGACCGCCGGGGGCGGGCAAGGGGACACAAGCACTAAGACTGGTAGAACGACACGGCATCCCACAGCTTTCCACGGGGGACATGCTGCGTGCTGCTGTCCAGGCTGGCACCGAAGTCGGCAAGCGCGCCAAGGCGGTGATGGACGCTGGCGAACTGGTGTCCGACGCTATCGTCAACGCCATCGTGGCCGAGCGCATCGATCAAGCTGATTGCGCAAACGGCTTCATCCTTGACGGGTACCCGCGAACCCTGGTGCAAGCGGATGCCGTTGAGGAAATGCTGTCGGATCGCGGACTGGAGCTCGATGCTGTCATCGAATTTGTCGTCGATGACAAGGCGCTGGTTGGCCGAATCGTCAAGCGCGCCGAAGACGCCAAGGCCGCAGGCCTGCCGGTGCGCAAGGACGACAGCCCAGCGGTGTTCGAGGAACGCTTGAGGGAATATTACAAGAAAACCTCGCCGCTGATCGGCTACTACTACGCCAAGGGCAAGCTCAGGGGCGTCGATGGCATGGCCGACATCGATGCGGTGACGCAGCAGATCGAGGCGGTGCTCAGGGCGACGACCCGGAAAGTTGGCCAGGCGGCCGGCTAGAGATCGAACGATTGCGCTTGACTGGAGCGGTCCGCTGGGGTATGGCGGCCCGTCTTCCTATCAGGCATGAGGCTTGCTTGTCCGCAAGGGCAAGGCAGGCCGCTTTGAACTGGAAACTCCCGCAAGGGCCGGCCTCCACCGGACGCGGGGCAACTTGAAGCGCCGGCTCGTCCGGCCTATATGGAGAAGAGAAGAACATGGCTCGTATAGCCGGCGTCAATATTCCGACCAACAAGCGCGTCGTCATCGCGCTTCAATACATTCACGGCATTGGCAAGAAGTTCGCCCAGGAGATCGTCGACAAGGTCGGCATCCCGGCCGAGCGCCGCGTCAACCAGCTGACCGACGCGGAAGTGCTGCAGATCCGCGAGACCATCGACCGCGATTACCAGGTCGAGGGCGACCTGCGCCGCGAAGTTTCGATGAATATCAAGCGGCTCATGGACCTCGGCTGCTACCGCGGCCTGCGTCACCGCCGCTCGCTGCCGGTTCGTGGTCAGCGCACGCATACCAATGCGCGCACCCGCAAGGGCCCGGCCAAGTCGATTGCCGGAAAGAAGAAGTAATTTAGGGCAGTAAGGGAGTAGGGCAGGGCAGTAAGGCAATAGGAACGGCAGACATACTGCCCTACTGCCATATTCCCCTACTGCTTTCTCCCTGGGTGGAGCCGCTGGCATTACGGCGGTGTAGAGATCAACTGAAAGGACCATCATGGCCAAGGAAGCCGCTCGTGTTCGCCGTCGCGAACGCAAGAACATCTCGTCGGGCGTTGCCCACGTCAATTCGACCTTCAACAACACGATGATCACCATCACCGACGCGCAGGGTAACTCGATTGCCTGGTCGTCGGCCGGAGCCCAGGGCTTCAAGGGATCGCGCAAATCGACCCCGTTCGCTGCCCAGATGGCCGCAGAAGATGTTGCCAAGAAGGCCCAGGAACACGGCATGCGCATGCTCGAGGTCGAGGTCTGTGGACCCGGCTCCGGTCGTGAATCGGCGCTGCGCGCGCTGCAGGCTGCCGGCTTCACCATCACCTCGATCCGTGATGTGACGCCGATCCCGCACAATGGCTGCCGCCCGCGCAAGAAGCGCCGCGTCTAATGCATGTCGCCCAAAAGTGTAAAGCGGTTTTGGGGCAGCGACATGCATAAAAGCAAAAACCTAAAGCGCGACGCGCTTTAGAATTTACCGAACGCCGCGCGAGCGCCTCAAGGGCGCTCCTCCACGGCATTCCAGGTCGCCCGCCACGATTGGATGGTGGCGGGACAACGGAAGGAAAGCACTATGATCCAGAAAAATTGGCAAGAACTGATCAAGCCGAACAAGATCGAGTTCTCGTCGAAGAAGAAGACGCTGACCACGCTGGTCGCCGAGCCGCTCGAGCGCGGCTTCGGCCTCACCCTCGGCAACGCGCTGCGCCGGGTGCTTCTGTCTTCGCTGCGTGGCGCGGCTGTAACCGCCGTGCAGATCGACGGCGTTCTGCATGAATTCTCGTCCATCGCCGGCGTCCGCGAGGACGTGACCGACATCGTCTTGAACATCAAGGAAATCGCCATCCGCATGGAAGGCGACGGCCCCAAGCGCATGGTCGTCCGCAAGCAGGGACCGGGCGCGGTTCTCGCCGGCGACATCCAGACGGTCGGCGACGTCGAGATCCTCAATCCCGATCACGTCATCTGCACGCTGGACGAAGGCGCTGAAATCCGCATGGAATTCACGGTCGATACCGGCAAGGGCTATGTGCCGGCCGACCGTAACCGCGCCGAGGACGCGCCGATCGGCCTGATCCCGGTCGACAGCCTGTATTCGCCGGTCAAGAAGGTCTCCTACAAGGTCGAGAACACCCGCGAGGGCCAGGTTCTCGACTATGACAAGCTGACTATGACCATCGAGACTGACGGTTCGATTTCGGGCGAGGACGCGGTGGCCTTCGCCGCTCGCATCCTGCAGGACCAGCTCGGCCTGTTCGTCAATTTCGACGAGCCGCAGAAGGAAGTCGCCGCCGAACAGGTTACCGAGCTTGCCTTCAACCCGGCGCTGCTCAAGAAGGTCGACGAGCTCGAGCTTTCGGTGCGTTCGGCCAACTGCCTGAAGAACGACAACATCGTCTATATCGGCGACCTGATCCAGAAGACCGAAGCCGAGATGCTGCGCACCCCGAACTTCGGCCGCAAGTCGCTGAACGAGATCAAGGAAGTCCTGGCGGCGATGGGCCTGCATCTCGGCATGGAAGTGCCGGACTGGCCGCCGGAAAACATCGAAGACCTCGCCAAGCGTTACGAAGATCAATATTGAGGCTTGAGAGAGCCTCTTGAACCCGCATTGAAGGAGAAGAGCCATGCGCCACGGATTTAAAGGCCGCCGGTTCGCCCGCAGCATAAGCCATCGCAAGTCGATGTTTGCCAACCTTGCCGTGTCGCTTATCGAGCACGAGCAGATTCTCACAACGCTGCCGAAGGCGAAGGATTTGCGTCCGATCGTCGAGAAGCTGGTGACGCTCGGCAAGCGCGGCGACCTGCATGCCCGCCGGCAGGTGATTGCCCAGATCGGCAATGAAGGCGTCGTCAAGCGCCTGTTCGATACCATCGCGCCACGTTATGCCACTCGCAACGGCGGCTATCTGCGCATCATGAAGGCTGGCTTCCGCCACGGTGATAATGCGGCAATGGCGGTCATCGAGTTCGTCGACCGCGACACCTCAGCCAAGGGCGCCGGCGACCGTGCTCGCATCGAGGCCGAAGGCACCGAAGAGGAAGCCGCAGCCGCATAAGGCTCGGTTTTCCTGAGAAGTTCAAAAGGGGCCTCCGGGCCCCTTTTTCTGTTTCCGAAGGTACCGGGCAAGGGCTGGTAGGGGTTTTGTCACCGGTTTTTGCGGCGACTACCCAAAATAATCCGATTTCAGCGGCTTAGCCTTTCATTTTGCACAATCGTCAGGACAATGGCGCCCGACTTGGAGGATTCGGAATGCGCGTTAAACGGCTGTCCCTTGTTCTGATCTGCGCCTTGATGGCGCTGGCCGTCGTGCCGGCGGCCAGGCACGCGCTAGCGGAGGAGACCAAGCCAGATCCCGGTTTGTCCGACGTGCTGACGGATCTATTGCATGGCGTCGAAGGCGAAAACGCCACCTCCGGCCCCGACAAGCGCGTGCCGTTCGGCCGCGAGGAGGTGCAGCTGTCCTTCGCGCCGCTGGTCAAGCAGACGGCGCCGGCCGTGGTCAATGTCTACGCCTCGCAGACCGCCAAGGTGACGTCGCCCTTCGACGGCGATCCGTTCTTCGAGGAGTTCTTCGGCCGCTCGCAGCCGCGCGCGCAGTCCTCGCTCGGTTCGGGGGTGCTGGTCGATCCGACCGGCGTCGTGGTCACCAATTTCCACGTCGTCAAGGACGCTGACCAGGTCAAGGTCGCGACTGCCGATGGGCGCGAATTCGACAGCAAGGTACTGCTTAAGGACGAGACGCTCGATCTCGCCGTGCTCAAGATTTCTTCTGACAAGCCGTTCCCGGTGATCGCTATCGGCGATTCCGACGCGCTCGAGGTCGGCGATCTGGTGCTGGCGATCGGCAATCCGTTCGGTGTCGGCCAGACCACCACCAGCGGCATCATTTCGGCGGTGGCGCGCAGCCATATCGGCGTCTCCGATTCCAGCTTCTTCATCCAGACCGACGCCGCCATCAACCCCGGCAATTCCGGTGGCGCGCTGGTCAACATGGGAGGGCAGCTGATCGGCATCAACACGGCGATCTATAGCCGTAGCGGCGGCTCGATCGGCATCGGCTTTGCCATCCCTTCGAACATGGTTCGCGCCTTCGCCGACGCGGCCAAGGCCGGGCTCGACTTCTTCGAGCGGCCGTATGCCGGTGCCGAGTTCGAGGCGGTGACGCCGCAGATTGCCGAATCGCTTGGCATCGACAAACCGACCGGCGCGCTGGTTTCTTCGGTCGAAGAGGCAGGACCCGCCGCCAAGGCAGGGCTCAAGCCGGGCGACGTAGTGCTGTCGCTCAATGGCAAGCCGGTCGAGAGCGTCGGGGCGCTGGACTACCGGATGGCGACGCTGTCGATTGGTACGAATGCCAGCTTCGGCGTTCTGAGCAAGGGTCAGCAGGCGACGATGGACATCGCGCTGGAACGGCCGCCTGAGGGCGCCAAAGCTGCGGAACTCACATTGCGCGGCCGCAGCCCGTTTTCCGGTGCCAAGGTTGCTGAACTGTCGCCACGGCTTGCCCAACGGCTCGGTCTGCGCTCCGATGTCAAAGGCGTCACCGTGGTCGACATCAACCGCGATTCGCCTGCTGCCGATTTTGGCTTCCAGCCAGGCGACATCGTGCGTGAGGTCAATGGCCTGACGATCGACAAGGCGGCGACCTTGGAACAGGTAGCCCAGCAGGATACGCGCTGGTGGCGCTTTACCGTCGAGCGCGGCGGGCAGATACTGCGCCAGGTGTTGCGTTACTGAGCCCGAACGTCAGCATGATCGGGCTCCAGGCAGAAGAAGTTGCATGGCCGATCTGTTCAGTGTCGATGAACCGGAAAAGACGCCGCCCGGCAGGCCGCTGGCGGACCGTCTGCGCCCGAAGAACCTCGGCGAGGTCGTCGGCCAGGAGCATCTGACCGGATCCGACGGCGCGCTGACGCGGCTGATCGGCTCCGGCTCGCTCGGCTCGATGATCTTCTGGGGCCCGCCCGGCACCGGCAAGACCACGGTCGCACGGCTGCTTGCCGGCGAGACAAGCCTCGCCTTCGAACAGATCTCGGCCGTGTTTTCCGGCGTTGCCGACCTGAAGAAAGTGTTCGAGGCAGCGAAGCTGCGCCGCTCGAACGGCCGCCAGACGCTGCTGTTCGTCGACGAGATCCATCGCTTCAACCGCGCCCAGCAGGACAGTTTTCTGCCCGTGATGGAAGACGGCACCGTCGTGCTGGTCGGCGCCACCACGGAGAATCCATCCTTCGAGCTTAACGCCGCGCTTTTGTCGCGCGCGCGTGTGCTGGTCTTTCACTCACTCGGCGAGGACAGTATCGCCAAGCTGCTGGCGCGGGCCGAAGAGGCAGAGGGCAGGGCGCTGCCGCTCGATGAAGACGCGCGGGCGATGCTCATCCGCATGAGCGACGGCGACGGCCGCGCGGCGCTGACGCTCGCCGAAGAGGTCTGGCGCGCAGCGAAATCAAAGGAGGTGTTCGGCGCCGAAGCTCTGCAGCGCATCGTCCAGCGCCGCGCGCCGATCTACGACAAGGGACAGGACGGCCACTACAATTTGATCTCCGCCTTGCACAAATCGGTGCGCGGCTCCGACCCCGACGCGGCACTCTACTATCTCGCCCGCATGTTCGACGCCGGCGAAGATCCGCTTTATCTCGGGCGCCGGTTGGTGCGCATGGCGATGGAGGATATCGGGCTGGCCGACCCGCAGGCGCTCGTCGTCGCTAACGCCGCCAAGGACGCCTATGACTATCTGGGCTCGCCCGAGGGCGAACTGGCCTTCGCCGAGGCGACCGTCTATCTCGCCACCGCGCCGAAATCCAATGCAGTCTATACCGCGTTCAAGGCCGCCACACAGGCGGCGAAGGAATTCGGTTCGCTGCTGCCGCCCAAGCACATTCTCAATGCTCCGACCAAGCTGATGAAACAGGAAGATTACGGCGCCGGCTATCGCTACGACCACGACGAGCCCGACGCTTTTTCCGGCCAGGACTATTTTCCGGAGAAGATGGGAAGGCAGACATTCTACGACCCGCCCGAGCGCGGCTTCGAGCGCGATATCAGGAAGCGGCTGGATTATTGGGCGAAGCTGCGCAGCGAGCGGGAAAAGTAGCTGCCAGTCGCACACTGGTGTGATCGCCGTTGTCTGGCGGGATAAAAAACCCTATCAAGATGCGCCTTCGGCCGGCGGACAGGCCAGAAACGTACCGACGATATTCAGAACGGAATCGCGCCTGGCGCGTGGAAAAATGACAAAAAGAACTCGCAAGACCCTCCGGAAGTTCGCCATAGCGATCCCGCTGCTGGCGCTCGGCTTCTATTTCATTCCCATCCTGACGACAATTTTCATTGTCCTCGGCCTGATCGACGTGTTGCGCAACGACAACAAGAACTGGGCCCTGTTCAGTGGTTATTTCCTCGGCAACGGCATCTTCACCTGGCTGCTTTCGCCCTTCAATCTGCTGGTCGATCTGCTGTGCTACAGAAACCGCGGTGTCTGGAAACTGGACCAGTTTCCTCCGGACTATCAGCGTGAGGTCAACGAGGTTCTGGACGTCTTCAAAGCGCGCAAGGACGAGATCATCGCCGATATCGACGCCAATTTCGGCAGCGGCCGGCGCGGCATGTATGTCTACCAGTGGTATGGCAAGCACAAAATCGACAACGTTGCCGAATTCAACAAGGATTTCAAATACATCAAGACCATCGCCGTGTCGGTGTTTAGGGGCAGGGAATCGACCTCCTGGCATTTCGGACCGCTGCGGCTCAGCCTGCGCATTCTCTACAATCTTCTCCCGGTGAAGGCCGAGGTTTTCGTCGAGTGCAACAACGCCAGGAACTACTGGCACGACAATCCGCTCTATATTTTCGACGACACGCTGCTGCACCGATCGGTCAACGAATATGATGGGCGCCGCTACTGCGTGTTCATGGACATCATCCGGCCATCGCCATTTCCCGGCATGATTGCCGCTCTTCTCGCCATCGTTTCGGTCAGCGTCGAGCGCATCAATGCCATGTTCTACAAGAACTGGAAGATGATCGGCTCCAGCAAGCCGAAGAAGGCCGGAGCCGCCTGACACCATGGTGTGACCGGCGCGAGGGAGCACGATGTATCATCTGTTGCTTGTCTGCCTTGGTGGCGCGATCGGTGCAATGGCCCGCTTCTTCCTGTCCGGCTTCGTCGCCCGCCGGGTCGGCGAGACCTTTCCCTGGGGCACTATGGCCGTCAATGTCTCGGGAGCGTTTGCAATCGGCGTCGTTGCGCATGCGGTGGCGCGCGACGGCATGCCCGCCATCTGGGCCTTTACCGTTACCGGCGGCCTCGGCTGCTATACCACGGTTTCTTCCTTCAGCCTGCAGACGCTGGCGCTGGCGCGCGAGGGCGAATGGCGGCGCGCCGGCGGAAATGTGCTGCTTTCGGTTTTTCTGAGCCTCGGCGGCGTGACGCTGGGCTTTGCCGCCGGAAGTCTTCTGATTGGCAGCGGGGCGCGGTGAGCGGCCCGCGGAAGCTCCGCCACGACGGGACGGACGCTGCCGCGGCAGGGCAGGCGGCGCGCCTCATTGGCCGTCGCAGAACCAACGAAACGGTTCGGCTCTATGCGACCGTGGCCGCAGGCAGCATGATCGGCGGTGTGTTGCGGGCGCTTGCCTCATCGACGAGCACTGCCCTGTGGGGCGCTGGATTTCCCTTCGGCACGCTCCTCGTCAATATTGTTGGCTCGTTCCTCATCGGCTTCTACGCGACATTGACGGGACCGGATGGTCGCGTCTTCGCCGGTCCGCTGCAACGTCAATTCTTCATGGCCGGCTTCTGCGGCGGCCTGACGACCTTCTCCGCTTTCAGCCTTGAAACACTCATCCTCGCGCAAGGGGGGAGGTTTGTGGCGGCGGGACTCAATATCGCGATCTCCGTGGTGGCCTGGCTTGCCGCCGTCTGGCTTGGCCACATCTTTGCAGTTCGGCTCAACCGGCTGAGAGGGTCCAGGCAATGAAGATACCAACACAGGCACAATTGCTGCGCATCTTTATCGGCGAAAACGACAGGGCAGATGGCCGTCCGCTGTATGAGGTTATTGTGCTGAGGGCCCGCGAAATGCAGATAGCCGGCGCGACCGTCCTGCGCGGCGCGATGGGGTTCGGCCATTCCAGCCGGCTTCACACCACGAAGATCCTCCGCCTATCGGAGGATCTGCCACTCGTCATCGAGATCGTCGATGACGAGGAAAAATTGGCCGCTTTCCTGCCCGTGCTTGAAACAATCATGACAAGTGGTTTGATTACGCTGGAGAAAGTTCAGGTTCTGCAATATGGAACCGACAACGAATAAGCGAGTGAGATTGCGGGTACCGGCGAATGCCGTTGCATGCCTGCAAAACGGCGATTGGAATCATGGCAGGCGTTGAACAGATCACAGTGGACGCCGGCGAGGCGGGCATGCGGCTCGATCGCTGGTTCAAGAGCCATTTCCCCGGTCTCGGTTTCGGTCATCTGCAGAAGCTGCTGCGTTCCGGCCAGATCCGCGTCGACGGCGGCAGGGTGAAGGCCGATACCCGCGTCGAAGCCGGCCAGACGGTGCGTGTGCCGCCTCTCGAAGTGGACAAGAAAGGCGAAAGCCCGCTCACCGGTCATTCGATCCGCAACCAGGGCGACGCCGACGTTTTGGCAAAGATGCTGATCCATGAGGACCCGAAGGTCTTCGTCTTCAACAAGCCGGCCGGCCTGGCAGTGCAGGGCGGCTCGGGCGTCACCCGCAATGTCGACGACATGCTGGAAGCCTGGCGCAACCAGAAGGGCGAGAAGCCGCGCCTGGTGCACCGGCTCGACCGCGATACGTCGGGTGTGCTGGTTGTCGCCCGTACAAGGCTCGCCGCCATGAAGCTCGCCGAAGCGTTCCGGGCGCGTGAGACGAAGAAAACCTACTGGGCGCTGGTCAAGGGCGTGCCGCCGAAGCGCGAGGACAAGATCTCGACCTGGTTGATCAAGGAACCGACGCCCGACGGCGATCGTGTGCGCATAGCCAAGCACGGCGAAAAGGGCGCCGATCACGCCGTGTCCTATTACCGCATAGTCGAGCAGGCGGCGCAGACGCTGTCCTGGCTGGAAATGGAACCCTACACCGGGCGCACCCACCAGCTTCGCGTCCATGCCGCCCATATCGGTTGCCCGATCATCGGCGACCCCAAATATTTCGAGGCCGACACCAATTGGGATTTTCCAGGCGGCATGCAGAACCGGCTGCATCTGCACGCGCGCCGCATCGTTATCCCGCATCCCGACAAGGGCTTTGTCGACGTCACCGCACCGATGCCGCCGCATATGCGCCAGAGCTGGAACCTGCTCGGTTTCGACGAGCAGAGTGCCGAGGACTAGCGCTGGTGGGCGTCGCCACAGAAACCCTCGACCGCCGTGACGCGGTCGATCTGGCGGCAGCCGCCATCATGGTTGGGCTGACTTTTTCCTGGGGGCTGAACTACGTCGCCGCCAAGATCTCCTATGCCGGCTACGATCCCGTTTTCCTGTCGATCGCCCGCTCGGTGATCGGCGGCTTGTGTGTTTTCGGCTGGTGCCGCTGGCGCGGCATTGCGCTGTTCACGCCCGACAAGACCCTCGTCGCCGGCATTCTGGCAGGCGCGCTTTTCGGTCTCGAGTTCCTGTTTCTCTATGTCGGGCTCGAGCATACCACTGTCGTGCGCAACACTTTGCTGGTCAACACCATGCCGTTCTGGATGTTGGTCGGCGGTCATTTCCTGCTGGGCGAAAGCATCACGGCACGCAAGCTCGTTGGTCTTCTGCTCGCTTTCGCTGGATTGATCGCGGTGTTTTCCGATAAACTGAGCGCCAATGGCGGCGCAACATTGGGTGGCGATTTGCTCAGTCTCGGTGCCGGCATTCTGTGGGCCGTGACCAATATCGTCATCAAGCGGTCGAAGCTGGTGACGGCCAGCGCCGAAAAGCTGCTGCTCTATCAGCTGGCCGGAGCCGCTGTCGTCGGCATTTTGGTGATGCCCTTTGCCGGGCCGCCCGTCCGCAGCTTTACTCTTCTGCCGACCTTGGCTCTGCTGTTCCAGGCCGTCTATGTCGTCGCCTTCACCTATGTGCTGTGGTTCTGGCTTCTGCGGCGCTACCCTGCATCTGGACTGTCGAGCTTCACTTTCCTGTCGCCGGTATTTGGTGTGCTGTGCGGCGCCGTGTTCTTGAACGAGCCGCTGACCGTTCGTATCTTCCTGGCACTCGCCCTGATCGCCGCCGGACTCATCATCGTCAACCGGCCGGCCCGAAAACAAAGTCCCGGATGAGCATGCGCGATATATTGAACGACCTCGAAGCTGGAAAGCTGCTCTCTGATCCGGACCCGGTGCGTCGCGCCCAGATCCAGATGAAGACGCCGCTGCCGAAGCGCTTCTACAAGACCGTCGCGGTAGCACCGGTCGAAGACGGTTTTGCCGTCCATCTCGATGGCAAGCCCGTCCGCACGCCGGCCAAGGCGCTGCTGGAGCTGCCGACCGAAAAGGCGGCTGCTCTCGTCGCCGAGGAATTCGCCGCACAGGAGGAGACCATCAACCCGGTGACGATGCCGGTGATGCGTCTGGTCAATACGGCAATCGATGGCGTCGCCAGTGATCCCCAGGCCGTGCTGGAGGACATCCTGCGCTTTGCCTCGTCCGATCTGCTCTGCTACCGCGCCGATGCGCCCAAAGGACTCGTCGACCGGCAGAACGAGCATTGGGATCCGGTCATCGACTGGGTGCGCAGCGCGCTCGGCGCCCGGTTCCATCTTGCCGAAGGCGTGATCCATGTCGAACAGCCGCGCGAGAGTATCGCGCTGCTTGGCCAGCATCTTGCCCAACGTGCCGATCCGCTGCGCCTTGCCGCCATCCACGTCATGACGTCGCTGACCGGATCGGCGCTGCTGGCGCTGGCCGTCGACTTCGGCGAGCTCGACGGCGAGGCGGCCTGGGCTGCCGGTCATGTCGACGAGGACTGGCAGGCCGAGCAATGGGGCCATGATGCCGAGGCCGTCGCGCACCGCGCGGCCCGCAAGCGCGACATGATGGCGGCAGTCACGCTGCTCGAAGCTCTCAAAGGCTGACCGCACCGTCGTTTCTATTTCGCACTGCACATTAGACCAAAGTCATAATCCCAAAGACGGTCTGCCTCTGGACGGCGCTTTCTGTCATTTTTTGTACTGGTGGCTGCACTGAGTCTGCGTTCCGAGGAAACGCGGACGATGACGCGCAGCATCGAGGACTGACGGAATCACACGGGAGGATACGCTCATGGCAATGGCATCGACCGCCGGCAAAACAAGCCGCGGCATGACGCGCGAGGAGAAGAAGGTCATCTTCGCTTCCTCGCTCGGCACCGTTTTCGAATGGTACGATTTTTATCTCTACGGCTCGCTGGCAGTGTTCATTGGTTCGACTTTTTTCAGTCCAACCATTCCGGAAGCGACGCGCAATATTTTCGCGCTGCTGGCGTTTGCCGCTGGCTTCCTCGTGCGCCCGTTCGGCGCATTGCTGTTCGGCCGCATCGGCGACCTTGTCGGCCGTAAATACACTTTCCTTGTCACCATGACGATCATGGGCCTGTCGACCTTCCTGGTCGGCTTGCTGCCTGGCTATGCGACTTTGGGCATCGCCGCTCCCGTGATCCTGATCATCTTGCGCATGTTGCAAGGCCTGGCGCTCGGTGGCGAGTATGGCGGTGCCGCCACCTATGTCGCCGAGCATGCACCCGACGATCGCCGCGGCTACTACACGTCGTGGATACAGACGACGGCAACGCTCGGCCTGTTCCTGTCGCTGATCGTCATCCTGATCGTCCAGGGGTCGATGACCAAGGAAACCTACGCCGCCTGGGGCTGGCGCATTCCGTTCATCGTTTCCTTCCTCCTCCTCGGCATTTCGATCTGGATCCGGCTGTCGCTTTCTGAATCGCCGACCTTCCAGCGCATGAAGGACGAAGGCAAAGGCTCCAAGGCGCCGCTGTCAGAAGCCTTCGGTCAGTGGAAGAACGCCAAGATCGCGCTGCTGGCGCTGCTCGGCCTCACGGCCGGTCAGGCCGTAGTTTGGTACAATGGCCAGTTCTACGCGCTGTTCTTCTTGCAGAACGTGCTCAAGGTCGATCCGCAATCGGTCAACATCATGATCGCGATTGCTCTGGCTGTTGGCTCGATCTTCTTCGTCGTGTTCGGCTGGCTCTCCGACAAGATCGGCCGCAAGCCGATTATCATGGCCGGCCTTGCACTGGCGATCGTCTGCACCTTCCCGTTGTTCAAGGCGCTGACCTGGGCAGCCAACCCGGCGCTCGCCACAGCGCAGCAGAACACCCGTGCGACGGTGACCGCGGCACCGGGAGACTGCAAGTTCCAGTTCAACCCGGTGGGCACGGCGAAGTTCACCACGTCCTGCGATATCGCCACCTCGTTTCTGACCAAGAACTCGGTGCCTTATGACGTAGTGGCCACGGCAGCGCCCGGCACTGCTGCGTCGGTCAAAATCGGCAACGAGACGGTTGAGTCGTATGACGCCACCGCAGCCGGCGATCAAGCCAAGGCCAAGGACGCTGTTTTCGCCAAGGCGGTAAACACGGCGCTTCAGGACGGCGGCTATCCGCTGAAACGGGCAGCGGCGAAGGTGCCGGATCAGAAGCTCGAAGCCTTCATCGCGGCCAATCCCGAACTGAAGCTCGATGCGGCCGCGATCCGCGCCGGCGAGAAGGCCATGGTTCCGACCGACCAGGCGATCAAGGACAAGCTGCTGACTGCCGATGAGGCCGCGGGAGCTCCCGAGGTCACCGTCTACACCGTACCGGGCGGTGGTCCCTTCGCTATGTTCGCCGACCCGGCGGCGGTCAACTGGCCGATGACGATCGGTATCCTGCTCATCCTCGTGATCTTCGTCACGATGGTCTACGGGCCGATCGCCGCGATCCTGGTCGAGATGTTCCCGACCCGCATCCGCTACACCGGCATGTCGCTGCCCTACCATATCGGCAATGGCTGGTTCGGCGGGCTGCTGCCGGCGACGGTGTTCGCGCTCAGCGCCTACAAGGGCGACATCTACTATGGACTGTGGTACCCGGTGGTGATCGCGGCGATGTCGCTGATCATCGGCATGATCTTTGTCAGGGATACGCTCGGAACGGACCTGCACACCAAACAGTAAGCCGGCCTGTCCGGTTCAAAGCAAAGCCCGGCGCGAGCGATCGCGCCGGGCTTTTTCAATTTATCGAGCGCAGGGCTTAGCTCTTCCGATCCTGGTTCGCTTCCTCGATCGCTGCTTCATGATACCAGGCACTTCCGAAATCCGTGCGGTTGCGCAACGAAGCAAGTTCTGCCGCGAACTTAGCCTTTCCGCTTAAATTTGAGGCAGAAGCGCGCGCTGCCACCGGGAACATCAGGATTTTGGCCGACTGACGAGTGGAAGTGATTTCCATTGTCGGTTTCCTTTCTTCGACAGAACCTTGCCGATTCAACCTTTCCCCAACATAGGTTCAGCAATCAAAATAGGCAACATGATTACAAAAAGATCAGTACTTGCACATTATTTGTGCAAAATATGCTTGTGGATGATCCGAGCGCAGCATGACGGCGGACCAGCGATTTTGGGCGGATACAACCTCACTTTTGCCGCATCCATCGCCGGCGAGAATGGCACACGAATTGCATTTTAGTAATCCGGCAGGTCGGCTGCTGGATAGGCCGGCTCGCCCCGGCGCCATCCAGGGTTCGGTGATCAAGCAACGAGAGGCTAGAATGACGAAATACAAGCTCGAGTACATTTGGCTCGATGGATACACCCCGGTTCCCAATCTTCGCGGAAAGACGCAGGTCAAGGACTATGCCGAGTTTCCGACGCTCGACCAGCTTCCGCTGTGGGGCTTCGACGGTTCTTCGACCATGCAGGCCGAGGGCCACAGCTCCGACTGCGTTTTGAAGCCGGTCGCCGTTTATCCCGATCCCGCCCGCACCAATGGCGCTCTCGTCATGTGCGAGGTCATGATGCCGGACGGCGTGACGCCGCATGCGTCCAACAAGCGCGCCACCATTCTCGACGACGAGGGCGCCTGGTTCGGCTTCGAGCAGGAATATTTCTTCTACAAGGACGGCCGCCCGCTCGGCTTCCCCGAGAGTGGCTATCCGGCGCCGCAAGGCCCGTACTACACTGGCGTCGGCTACAGCAATGTCGGCTCCGTCGCCAGGCAGATCGTCGAGGAGCATCTCGACCTTTGCCTTGCCGCCGGCATCAATCACGAAGGCATCAACGCGGAGGTGGCCAAAGGCCAGTGGGAATTCCAGATCTTCGGCAAGGGCTCCAAGAAGGCCGCCGACCAGATGTGGATGGCGCGCTATTTGATGCAGCGCCTGACCGAGAAGTACGGCATCGACATCGAATACCACTGCAAGCCGCTCGGCGACACCGACTGGAACGGCTCGGGAATGCATGCCAACTTCTCGACCGCTTATATGCGCGAAGTCGGCGGCAAGGGCTATTTCGAGGCGCTGATGGCAGCCTTCGACAAAAACCTGATGGATCACATCGCCGTCTACGGGCCGGACAACGACAAGCGTTTGACCGGCAAGCACGAGACTGCGCCGTGGAACAGGTTCAGCTACGGCATCGCCGATCGCGGCGCCTCGATTCGCGTGCCGCACTCCTTCATCAACAACGGCTACAAGGGCTATCTCGAGGATCGCCGGCCGAACTCGCAGGGCGACCCCTACCAGATCGCCTCGCAGATATTGAAGACGATCGCCTCCGTCCCGACCAGCGCCGAGGTTTCGGCCGCGGCTTGAGCATTCGTCACGGCGTGGACCTCAGGTCTGCGCTGTGACTTTCTCTCCAATCGCATCACAATAAGAAACCCCGGCGTCTCTGCCGGGGTTTTTTCTATTGGCTGCAACAATCCGGATCACACCGAATAATACATATCGTATTCGACCGGATGCGGGGTCATTTCGAAGCGCATCACCTCGGCCATCTTGAGCTCGATGTAGCTGTCGATCTGGTCGTCGTCGAAGACGCCGCCGGCCTTCAGGAAGCCGCGGTCCTTGTCGAGGCTCTGCAAAGCCTCGCGCAGCGAGCCGCAAACGGTCGGGATTTTCTTCAATTCCTTCGGCGGCAGGTCGTAGAGATCCTTGTCCATCGGCTGTCCCGGGTGGATCTTGTTCTTGATGCCGTCAAGGCCGGCCATCAGCATGGCGGCGAAGGCGAGATAGGGGTTCGCGCCCGGATCGGGGAAGCGGACCTCGACGCGCTTGGCCTTCGGCGACGAGCCGAACGGAATGCGGCACGAGGCCGAGCGGTTGCGTGCCGAATAGGCGAGCAGCACCGGCGCTTCATAGCCCGGCACCAGGCGCTTGTAGGAATTGGTCAGCGGGTTGGTAAAGGCGTTGATCGCCTTGGCATGCTTGATGATACCACCGATGTAGAACAGGCAGCTCTCGGACAGGCCGGCATATTCGTTGCCGGCGAAGGTCGGCTTGCCTTCCTTCCAAATCGACTGGTGGACATGCATGCCCGAGCCATTGTCGCCGAACACCGGCTTCGGCATGAAAGTGGCCGTCTTGCCGTAGGCGTTGGCGACCTGGTGCACGACATATTTATAGATCAGCATCTTGTCGGCGTTGCGGACCAGCGTGTCGAACTTGATGCCGAGCTCGTGCTGGGCGGCGGCCACTTCGTGATGGTGCTTTTCAACGCGCACGCCCATCTCGGCGAGCACGGTGAGCATTTCCGAGCGCATGTCCTGTGCCGAATCGACCGGCGGCACCGGGAAATAGCCGCCCTTGATGCGCGGCCGATGACCGAGGTTGCCGGTCTCGTAGTCGGTGTCGTCATTGGACGGCAGTTCGGTCGAATCCAGCCTGAAGCCGGTGTTGTAGGGATCGGCCTTGTACTTGACGTCGTCGAACACGAAGAACTCGGCTTCAGGACCGACGAAGATCTGGTCGCCGATGCCTTCGGCCTTCATGTAGGCCTCGGCTTTTTTAGCGGTGCCGCGCGGGTCGCGATTGTAGGACTCCCCGGAGATCGGATCGAGGATGTCGCACAGGATGACCATGGTCGACTGCGCGAAGAACGGGTCCATATGCACCGTATCGGAATCCGGCATCAGCACCATGTCGGACTCGTTGATCGCCTTCCAGCCGGCGATCGAGGAACCGTCGAACATGACGCCATCGGCAAACATGTCTTCCTCGACCTCGACGACATCCATCGTAACGTGCTGCAGTTTGCCCTTCGGATCGGTGAAGCGCAGATCGACGAACTTAACGTCGTTGTCCTTGATCTGCTTCATGATGTCTTTGGCTGTCGTCATGTCCCTGCTTCCCTATGTGATGACGTTTGAACATGGCCTTTTAACGGGAAAATTCAGACGGCGTCCATGCCGGTTTCGCCGGTGCGGATGCGCACCACTTCCTCGATATTGGAGACGAAGATCTTGCCATCGCCGATGCGGCCAGTCTGGGCCGCCTTGCGGATGGCTTCGATCGCTGCTTCGACCGCATCGTCGCCGAGCACGACTTCGATTTTCACCTTCGGCAGGAAGTCGACGACATATTCGGCGCCGCGATAAAGCTCGGTATGGCCCTTCTGGCGGCCAAACCCTTTGGCCTCGGTAACGGTGATACCTTGCAGGCCAGCCTCCTGAAGCGCTTCCTTCACTTCGTCTAGCTTGAACGGCTTGATGATCGCTTCGATCTTTTTCATGTAAAAAGTGGCCTCCACTGCCAAAAAAGACGGGTTGTGAGCCCCGCTTGCGCCTCAATCAAGCACGAACTGTGCCAATTGATGGGGTGCCGGGTGGGCTCACATGATTTGGATACCATGCTACGCGGGAAAGTACATTCGCGTCATTCGCAGCGTTGGATGCGCCATGAATGCCGCGAGCCTACACACCGCCGGTCCTGCCGTCCGCACAAAAATTGGGCAGATCGGGTATTTCATGGGCAGCTGCGCGCCGTCGTCCCGAATGATGTACGCCGCCAAATTGCTTGGGGACCTTCGTTGTTTGCGTCGGATCAAAAACTGGACAATGCTTGGGGAAATGATGTGCATGTCGCCCGCATGAGCAATGAGCTTCTGTCTCCGTCCGACATGGCCGAGGCCGACCGGCTGGCGATTGCCGCTGGTCCATTCGACGGCATCGGCCTGATGCGCAATGCCGGCGCTGCGGTTGCTGCCGTGGTGCTCAAGCGCTACCCGAACGCAACGCGCGTCCATGTGCTTTGCGGCCCCGGCAACAATGGCGGCGACGGCTATGTCGTGGCGCGCATCCTTCGGGAGAGCGCCGTCGACGTCTCGGTATGGGCGTCCGGATCGCCTAAAGGCGGCAGCGATGCGGCAGTCGCTGCCTCGGAGTGCCCGGTTGAAGCTCGGCCGCTGTCCGATTTCGTTGCCGAGACGGGCTCGATCGTGGTCGATGCGCTTTACGGGGCGGGGCTGTCCAAGCCGCTATCCGGCGACCCCGCCAAGGCGATCGACAATGTGGCGGAGTTGAATTCGCCGGTCGTCGCGGTCGACCTGCCGTCGGGCGTCTCCGGTGAGAGCGGCAATGTCCTCGGTCAGGCTTTCCACGCCCGAATCACCGTGACCTTTGCGCGAAAAAAGCCAGGCCATCTTTTGTTACCGGGGCGCGAGCTGTGCGGCGAAATCGTGCTCGCTGATATCGGCATAAGCGACAGTGTTGTTGCGCAGCTTGAACCACGAACATTCGAGAACATTCCGGCGCTCTGGCTTGGCCGCTTTCCGGTTCCGGCCGTCGACGCCCATAAGTATAAACGCGGCCATGTCGGCGTCTTTTCCGGCGGGCCGTCGGCGACGGGTGCTGCGCGGCTGTCGGCGCTTGCCGCGGCCAGGAGCGGGGCAGGGGCCGTCACCTTGCTGTCGCCGGCGAACGCCATCCATGTGAACGCGGCGCATCTGACCTCGATCATGCTGCGCAAGCTAGACACTGTCGCGGATGTGGACGAATTCGTCGGCAGCCGCCGGCCATCGGCCTTCGTGCTCGGCCCAGGATT
Organism: Mesorhizobium sp. M0701; assembly: GCF_040320365.1. Taxonomy (NCBI): domain Bacteria; kingdom Pseudomonadati; phylum Pseudomonadota; class Alphaproteobacteria; order Hyphomicrobiales; family Phyllobacteriaceae; genus Mesorhizobium; species Mesorhizobium sp. M0701. Next base: position 3,443 of record NZ_JAMYPO010000057.1, on the reverse strand, counting down.
TGGCATTGGTGAGAAGACGCGCGAATTCGCCCTGGCCGTGCTGAATGGCGCTCGTGGGCAAGACGGTGGGATCGACGGACTGGTGCTCGACGCCGACGGCGTCACCTCGTTTCGCGACGCGCCGGATGCCCTGTTCGAAGCCGCCAGCCGGCCGAGCGCGCCGGCTCTGGTGATGACGCCGCATGACGGCGAATTCGCCAGGCTTTTTTCAGATATCGCCGAGGACAAGGACCTGTCCAAACTCGCCAAGGCACGCGCCGCAGCCGAACGGGCCAACACCACTCTCGTCTACAAGGGTGCCGACACTGTGATTGCGGCCCCCGATGGCCGGGCAGCGATCAACGGCAATGGCGCGCCTTGGCTGGCCACCGCCGGTTCGGGCGACGTGCTGTCGGGTATCATCGCCGCGCTGCTGGCGCAGGGCATGCCGGCCTTTGAAGCGGCCTGTACGGCAGTCTGGATCCATGCCGAGGCCGGCAGCCGTTTCGGGCCGGGGCTGATCGCCGAGGACCTGCCGCTGGCGCTGGTGCCGGTCCTGCGCGAGCTTATCGAAAGTCGCGGGATAGCTGCCGAATGAACCGCATGTTCGCGCTGCTCGTTGCGATCGTCAGCGCCGTATTCATGGCGCAGGCTGCGAACGCCGAAACTCCGCTGACGATCGTCGACGACCCGGCCGTTCTCGCCGCTCTCGACAGCAACGGTTACGGGTTCGCCGGCATTTTCGGCGTCGATGGCAACGGCGATTTGAAGACGCTTTATGATAAGGCGCCCGCTTACCACGCGATCGTCGAAGCGGTTGCAAGCGACGTCGCGGCATTGCGGGCCGAGATGAAGGCCGGCGGCCGGCCGCTTTACGAGGTGACCGACGGCAATGTCGGCCGCGTCATGGACATGCGCTGGCTGAGGACCGAGGCCGCACGCTTCCGCCTTGTCGGCGTGGTCAACCGGCTCGACCGGCGCGACTTCGCCGCCTTGCAAGGCGACACGAGTTGCGGCGAAGTGCGCTTCATCTATCGCCTCGCCTACGGCTTCAAGAAGAACGGCAAGGTTTTGGCCTCGCGCCTGCCGTTCAATTTCAGTGCCGTCTACAATGCCGCGCCGGATGCCGACGGCGGTTGTGTCGGCGTCGCCGGACGCTGGGCACCACAACTCGACGAGAGCGTCGATGCCGGCTGGCTGACCGGTGGGCCGCTGGAAAGGACGGCGCTCACGTTCAAGCAGCTCGAGCTCAATGCGCAAGTGGTGCGCTTCCCCTCCGGCCAGGAGACCGAATTCGGCGGGCAGGCTGCCTATCTCATGCGAATTTTCGGCATCGACGGAGCGGCTGTCAGCGAAAAGCCGCTGGAAAACACGCCCGACACGGCACGTCTCGCCGAAGACGCTGCGCTGAAAGCAAGACTTGCCGACTATGTCCGCACCAATGTCGCGGCGGTCGATCTCGGCATCTACAAAATCCCCGATGAATTCTTGGCAAGGAAGGTCATCTCCTGGTCGACCTTCGGCAGCGCAAGGCAGGCCAACCACCCGTTTACGCCATTATTCCAGCCTGCGGATTTTGTCGGGCTCGATTATTCCGCCTTGAAGCTGGTGCGCACGCCGGAGGCACTGGCCGAGCGGCTGGACAACGGCGCCTGCCAGGGCTGCCATCAGGCGGGCTCGACCGCCGGCTTCCATTTTATCGGACTTGACGACAAGACAACCTCGCCGCTCAACCGCATCGAGGTCGGCATCTCGCCGCATCTCCACGCCGACATCCCGCGCCGCGTCGCCTGGCTGCACGCGACTACCGACGGCAAGGAACCGAACCGCTTCCGCCCGCTGTCCTTCGCGCCGCCGGCGACATGGAACGATGCCGGCGAAATTGCCTATTCGCCGGCCGAAATGGCGATGCCGTGCTTCATGCCGGAAGATGCGGCCCGCTTCGGCGCGACATGGCAATGCGGTGGCGGCACCGTCTGCACGCCGTTGACCACCGCGTCCGGCGTGCGCACCAAGCTGGCGCAATGCCTGTTGCCCAAGGACAGCGAAGACATGTTTTCCGGCCACCCTTGTTTAACGGGATCCATCGCCAGCAACCCGGCACGGCCTTTCAATGATCGGTATACCATCACCGGTCAGTTCGCCGCGTTCGCGCCGGGCATTTCGCGCGCCGCCTACACCTGCCGACCGCCGAAGATCGGTGTGCCGGCGGGTATCGCCTATCGCGGCTGCGATGACCGGGATCGCAGCTTTGTCGTCTTCAAGACGGGCAAGCCGATGCCGAACGAGATTTGCGGGCTGGTTGGCGGCAAGAAATTCGACACCTGCGTGGCGACCAATAATTTCGACCAGTGCCTGGGCGGCGCCGTCAATCGCGGCAATCGTCCTGCCTGCTCGGCCGACCATTTCTGCCGAGAGGATTACATGTGTCAGTCGCTGCCGCCGGATACACCCGGTATCGGCAAAGTGAAGGGCATCGGCTTCTGCTCGCCGACCTACTTCATCTTCCAGATGCGCATCGACAATCACGCCACGCCGTGGTCGGGCGCCGTCCGCGCGACGATGGGAGCCGGGTTCGGAGCAGCGGAAGCGGAATAGGCCGACGACTCTGACATTGGCCGCAGTAGCTCCAGGCGGACAGCTATCGATCGAGGTCGTCGGCGATGTTCGATGTCCATTCACCGTCGAAATGCCGGACGCGTTCGGCGACGACCTCATCGCTCAGCAGGCTCGACAAGGCGGAAACCAGAACTGGTTCTATCTTTGGAGCCGAGCTAAATCCAAGAGCAGTCAAGCGTTCGGACCAGGGCGGATGATCCGCGCTTTCGTTATCTGGCGCGTCCCTGGCCTTTTGCGCATATTCTTGCAGGATGGGAAGCCTCGACAGGTGACTGGCGGCCGCCAGAATTCTTTCGAGTGGTGGACGAGGCGGTACCATGGTGCCAAGCAGTTCACGTTTAAGCGGAATATACACTTGGTCATCGAAGAACGCACTGGCGGCACCGACCAGCAGCAGGGCGCGGGCCGCTTCATATGCATCGCCGGACATCGCTGCATGACGATCCGCGTCAATTTCCGCCCGCCGCGACAACCGTATTTCTTCGCGCTCCAGCGTGCGCGACAGCGGGCCAAGCATCCAGTAGAACAGGCTGCCCGAAACTGTTTTTCCCGGTGGGGCGAAGTCGAAGATTAGATCGAAGCTCTTTTCGAGTTCGGCCAGGTTGAGCCCGCCATTTGTATCTTTATTTTTCAGATGGGCGTCCTCATGGGCCAAGATCGCCGCAAACCCCTTTTGGTCGGTCACTGCGAGCAGCGGCAGGCCCACGGTGAGAATTGCCCTGCGACCAAGCAGGCCCAGAAACGGCCGCTCTTCACCGATGCTAGAGCCTTTCACGTTTTGATGGAAGCGTAGCCGGCGTTTGCGAAGTAGTTGTTGCATTCGGTTGCCTCGATCGTTTCAACGA
>NZ_JAMYPO010000056.1:0-33793 GCF_040320365.1 Mesorhizobium sp. M0701 | reverse complement strand
GAAAGGGCATAGCTCACCGCGCTGAGCACTTTGTCGGTGCCGCCGCCCACCGCCTCAATCACCTTGTCGCCGGCATTGTCGACATAGTATGTGTCGTTGCCGCCATAGCCGGCCATCGTGTCGGCTCCGCCGAGACCGTTGATGACATTGGCACCGGCATTGCCTTGGATGGTCTGGGCGAACGCATTGCCGGTCAGGTTGATGGCCGTGGTGCCGGACGGGCTGTTGGTGGCGAGAAGTTCGATTTCCGATCCGGCCTCAAGCGCATGACTTACGGAGGCGAATGCTTTGTCGGTACCGCCGCCCGCAGCCTCAATCTCCTTATCGCGGACATCATCGACATAATAGGTGTCATTGCCGCCATAGCCGATCATCGTGTGGCCGCCGTCCCCGTGAAACACATCGTCGCCGCTGGTGCCGTACAAGGTGTCGCTTGTGTCGACGGGAGGCGGAGTGGTCCCCGTCGTTGCAAGGTTGTGTTCCCGGAAAACGGCCTGCAGTTCCGAAGAGCTCTCCAACGCTGTGTCGCCTCGCTGTGAACCCCAGGCGTATGCGTAGTCGAAGGCGGGTGACGGAACCAGCTTGGCCCAGTGCTCCATCATGGTTTCCATCTGGGCGGCGGTGGGCACCACATATTTGCCACCCATGTCGGTGTTATACTCGCCACCTCCAAACGCCTGGTAGCCCGGAACGATCTGGCTCGTCGGGATGCCCGATGCCTGAGCGGCGGCGACGAATTTATCGATCATGTTGTAGTCGACCGGGCCATCCGTGCGGACGGGATAGACATCTATGCCGTAGTAATCGATACCGGTATTGGCGGGATTGTACGTGCCCCTAAAATCCGGATTCGCCGACGTCCCCAAGCTCATCATTGTGATGTAGGTCTTGGCGCCTGGAAAATGCTCATGAATCCAGTCGGATTCTGCCTTCAGATTCGCGGCGGAGGCGTAAGTGCCCCATTGGCCGGTGGGATCCGGCTCGTCAACTAGGAAGAACCCAAATACGTTCGGATTGCCGAGGAAAGGAGTAACCTTGTCGATAAAGGATTGGGTTACGCCGTTGGCCTCGTCGAGGTAGACCAAGCCTTTCATGCCCTCTGGCAGCTCATTGACCTGGTCAACATATTGCACGCTAGCCAGATTGAATCCGGCTTTTGCAATGTCCGTGCCGGATCCGCCCGACGTGTAATGGAGAGTCGCCATCCATAATCCCTCATTTTGATTCGATAGCGCCCCGCGGATGTCTGCCTACTAGAAGGTGTATATTAGCGCCAAATCACATACCTGCACGCCCTGATAGAATGATTGATCGGCGGCAGGATTCTCACGTTGCGGCGAAAAATATACTTACGGATAGTCCACATTGTGAGATAAAAAACAAATTTAAATGCAGACATGCCCACGTTGTTTTCCGAGAGATGCTTATTGATATTTCTGCGACATTATACTTGTTGATGGCAGTACAAGGTAATATGATCGCTGATGTTTAAAAAAGAAATTACATTTTAATTAAAATTAGTTTTATAATTGCGCTGGTTGCTACTAGAGAAGCGTTGGAGGCCGCTGACTTATCTGCAGAAGAGCGAAAAAATCTGATGTTTTGGATTATAAAAGTCTAGACTATAAGATCGAACGCCGAACCGGGGCAGAAAAACTGCTTTTCTCCACAAGATGCATTTGACTGCCGGCCAATTGAGCCGACATTAAACTAAGACGCCAGCCGGATCGCGCTCTCTGCCGGAGACACCAATTTGTTGTGGACAGATACCGCAGATACCAGTCCGCGACCAAGGTGTCTGCAACTGAGATTACGACTCGGGGGATCGTCAGAATTGGAGAACTGGCTGGGGCGCCAGGATTCGAACCTGGGAATGTCGGTACCAAAAACCGATGCCTTACCACTTGGCTACGCCCCAACAGCCGGAGCCTGCCCGCTGTGCGCGCGGCCTTATAGGACGAGCCGGGAGAAAGCTCAATGCCGACTATGCGCGACCGATCCACCAGTTTTGCAAATCGCTACTTTGAACGGATCTATTCACCCCACACCGCCATTTCATTGCCGGCCGGATCGACGAAATGGAACCGCCTGCCGCCGGGGAATGAAAAGATCGGCTTGACGATGGTGCCGCCGGCATTTTCGACGGCGCTCAATGCTTCCTCCAGCCTTTCGGAATAGAGCACGGGCAGCGGCTTGGCCGGCGCATCTTGGCCATCCGCCTGAAAACCGCCGTCCAGCCCTTCGGCAAAAGCTGAATAGGTCGGCCCGTAATCGGTGAACGACCATGAGAAGGCCGCGCTGTAGAAAGCCTTCACGCTGTCCAGCGTTCCGCCCGTCGCCGGCATTTCCAGATAATCGAGCTTTCCGGTCATTCTCATCGTTCTACCTTTTGTTCTCGTTATGTTCTACAACAAAGCCCTTCCAAAAAGCAAGTCTTTTCGGCGCCGCTTTTCCTTAATCGATTGTAGAGGCCAGCCGGCTTGGTCGATGCCTTGCCTTTCGCACTGCAGCATCATATCGCTCGATTTGCCAATATTTCCAATCTCCTGCAACCGGGGAGCAAGCATGACCAAATGGGTGTACACCTTTGGCGACGGCGCCGCGGAAGGCCGTGCCGGCGACCGCAATCTGCTCGGCGGCAAGGGCGCCAACCTTGCCGAAATGTGCAGCCTGGGCCTGCCGGTGCCGCCAGGCTTCACCATCACCACCGAGGTCTGCAACGCTTATTACGCCAACGGCCACGCCTATCCGGCCTCGCTGGAAGCGGATGTGGCGGTCGCCCTCGATCACATCGGTCGGCTGACCGGGCGCCGTTTCGGCGATCCGTCGAAACTGCTTTTGGTGTCGGTGCGCTCCGGTGCCCGCGCTTCCATGCCCGGCATGATGGACACCGTGCTCAATCTCGGCCTCAACGACGAGACGGTCGAAGCCTTGGCCGCCGATTCAGGCGATCCGCGCTTTGCCTATGACAGCTATCGCCGTTTCATCCAGATGTATTCCGACGTCGTCATGGGCCTCGACCATGAGGTGTTCGAGGAAATCCTCGAAGACCAGAAGGGCGGCCTTGGCCATGAGCTCGACACCGAGCTGACAGCCATCGAATGGCAAGGCGTAATCGCGCTCTACAAGGCCAAGGTCGAGGAGGAGCTCGGCAAGCCGTTTCCGCAGGATCCGAACGAGCAGCTGTGGGGCGCCATCGGTGCGGTGTTTTCCAGCTGGATGAACAACCGCGCGATCACCTATCGGCGCCTGCACGACATTCCCGAAAGCTGGGGCACGGCGGTCAATGTCCAGGCCATGGTCTTCGGCAATATGGGCGACACCTCGGCCACCGGCGTTGCCTTCACCCGCAATCCGTCGACCGGCGAAAAGCAGCTTTATGGCGAGTTCCTGGTCAACGCCCAGGGCGAGGATGTCGTTGCCGGCATCCGTACGCCGCAGAACATCACCGAGGCGGCGCGCATTGCCGCCGGTTCCGACAAGCCGTCGCTGCAGAAGCTGATGCCTGACGCGTTCCAGGCTTTCGTCAGCATCTCAGACCGCCTGGAAAAGCATTACCGCGACATGCAGGATCTCGAATTCACCATCGAGCGCGGCAAATTGTGGATGCTGCAGACCAGGTCAGGCAAACGCACCGCCAAGGCGGCACTGAAGATTGCCGTCGACATGGCCAGGGACGGGCTGATCTCGAAGGAGGAGGCCGTCGCCGGCATCGATCCGGCCTCGCTCGACCAGTTGCTGCATCCGACGATCGATCCAAAAGCGGCGCGCGATATCATCGGCGTCGGCCTGCCGGCATCGCCAGGTGCTGCCACCGGCGAGATCGTTTTTTCCTCGAACGACGCCGAGGAGGCCAAGACACAAGGCCGCAAGGCGATCCTGGTGCGCATCGAGACCAGCCCCGAAGACATCCATGGCATGCATGCGGCCGAAGGCATCCTGACGACGCGCGGCGGCATGACCAGCCACGCCGCCGTTGTGGCGCGCGGCATGGGTAAGCCTTGCGTTTCGGGCGCAGGCTCGCTGCGCGTCGACTACAAGGCCGGCACGCTGATGGCGATGGGATCGACGTTCCGCAAGGGCGATATCATCACCATCGACGGCGGCAACGGCCAGGTGCTGAAAGGCGCGGTACCGATGCTGCAGCCGGAACTCTCGGGCGATTTCGCCGCCATCATGGAATGGGCCGACGGCGCGCGCCGCATGAAGGTGCGCACCAATGCCGAGACGCCGCCGGATGCGCGCATGGCGCGGTCCTTCGGCGCCGAAGGCATCGGTCTTTGCCGCACCGAACACATGTTCTTCGACGGCGACCGCATCGTTGCTATGCGCGAGATGATCCTGGCCGATACGGAAAAGGATCGGCGAACGGCGCTGGCCAAGCTGTTGCCGATGCAACGCTCGGATTTCCTCGAACTGTTCGAGATCATGGCCGGGCTGCCGGTGACGATCCGCCTGCTCGATCCGCCGCTCCACGAATTCCTGCCCAAGACCGAGGAGGAGGTGGCCGAGGTCGCCGCTGCCATGAACGTATCGCCGGACAAGCTCAGGCGGCGCACCGAAGCGCTGCACGAGTTTAATCCGATGCTCGGCCATCGCGGCTGCCGGCTTGCCGTCTCATATCCCGAAATCGCCGAGATGCAGGCGCGCGCCATTTTCGAGGCGGCCGTCGAGGCCGGCAGGAAGGCCGGCGCGCTGGTGGTGCCGGAGATCATGGTACCGCTGGTCGGGCTGGTGAAGGAGCTCGACTTCGTCAAGGCGCGCATCGATGCCGTCGCCAAAAGCGTGATGGAGGAGACCGGCGTCAGGATCGACTATCTGACCGGCACGATGATCGAACTGCCGCGTGCCGCGATCCGCGCCCACGTCATCGCCGAGGCGGCCGAATTTTTCTCCTTCGGCACCAACGATCTGACCCAGACCACCTTCGGCATCTCGCGCGACGATGCCGCCTCGTTCCTCGAGACCTACCGGAAAAAAGGCATCATCGAGCAGGATCCCTTCGTGTCGCTCGACATAGAGGGTGTCGGCGAGCTGGTGCGGATGGCGGCCGAAAAGGGCAGGGCGACGCGGCCCGACATCAAGCTCGGTATTTGCGGCGAGCATGGCGGCGACCCGGCCTCGATCCATTTCTGCGAAAAGGTCGGCCTCGACTACGTCTCGTGCTCGCCATACCGGGTGCCGATCGCCAGGCTGGCCGCCGCGCAAGCGGCGGTGCAGGCTGCAAAGAACGGCCGCGGATAGGAGTTGGAGTCCACCGGCATCTGACCTTACCGATTTGTAACCGAATTCACGCGAACGTGCGTCTGTCGGCTCCAAATCCCGACATCGTTTCTGCCCAGTTTCCGGCCCCCTAACCCGCCCCGGTGCCAGAAACAGATGTTGCAGAACCCGCCCACGCACGTCCGCTCGATTCTCATCCTCCAGACGAAATTCATCGGCGATCTTGTCCTCGCTTCCGCGCTCGCCAGAAACCTGCGCCTCCAATATCCAAAGGCCAGGATAGTGTTCCTTTGCGAGGCGAACTTTGCCAGTTTCCTGTTGGCTCATGGCATCGCCTCGGACGTGGTGGCGTTCTGGCGCGTACGGATGCGTGGCACCCCTGTGCAGCGTGGTCGCGAGCTTTACGCGATGGTGCGCGCTCTGCGCCGGTTCCGGTTTGACCTGACCATCGACCTGGCCGATTCCAAAACCTCACGCATCATCGTCAGGCTCGTCAACGCCAAGACCCGCGTCGGATATGATCCTCCCGAAAAACCGTTGCGCTGGCTGGAACGCCAGCCCGCCAACATCCTGGCCAAGCCGTTTGGTTTTGGTGGCCAGCATTATCTCTACCGCTATCTTTCGCCGCTTGAGGCGCTTGGCGTGGAGTTGCGTGCGCCGGTCCCAACGATTGAGCCGCTGCCGCTGGACGACCGCCAGGGCATTGGCGCTTCTCGACCGGCATCATCTCCGGCGTAACGCCTTCATAGCCGTTCATGCAGGAGCGAGCTTCCGGGGGCGGCAATGGCAGCCGGAACGTTTTGCGCTGGCGATCGACGAGATCTCGCGGCAGATCGGGTTGGACTTCCTGCTTGTCGGCGGCCCCGATGAACGGGCATCTGCCGAGCGCATCGTCGCCAAGGCCGCTTCGCCGGTCGTCAACGTGGTCGGGGCGCTGTCGCTGGCAACGCTGCTGGCGATCCTCGGCCAGGCACGCCTGTTTCTGGGAAACGAGAGTGGCCCGATGCACATGGCCGCCGCCGCCGGAACGCCGGTTGTAGGCCTGTTCGGCCTGACCGACCCGGCCGTCTGGGGGCCTGTCGGCGTGGCCAGTGTTACGCCGCGGCCCTCCATGCCTTGCGAGTGCATAGCCAGGGACCTGTGCCGCCGACCCGATCCGAGCAAGGCTTGCTGCGTCTGGCGACTTGAGGTCAAAGCGGTGGTCGACGCGGTGCTCGCGATCCTTTCACGTAAGGTTAAGGACGTGGAGCACGCATTGTGACCTCGCGCTTGCCAAAGGTCAGGCCGGCGGTCAAATTGCCGCTGCCGACGCTTTTGCAGGGGCATCGTCCCGATTTCCGCCTTGATGGCGGTCTTGGGGTCGCCGCTTCAACTTTGATCCGGCCGACCTGGAAATAATCGATGCGTCCGTTCCAAAAGTATTTTTGCGCCATTGCGATATCGCTGTGGGCTGTTTCTCCTGGCAACGCCCAGTTGCTCGTCGCACCGACGCTGCACATCAAGGCCGAGGCGGGCGGCGGCCGCGTCGCGCTGACGCTCGATGCGTGCGGCGGAAGGACCGACACACGGATTCTCTCGGCGCTGGTGGAAAACAAGATTCCCGCCACCATTTTCGTCACCGGCATCTGGCTGAAGCACAACGCCGCCGCCGTCGAGATCATGCGGGCGCATCCCGAACTGTTTGAATTGGAAAACCATGGCGGCCGCCATGTCCCGGCCGTCGACACGCCGCAAAAGATCTACGGCATTCGCAGTGCCGGCAGCCCGGAGGCCGTGCTGGCCGAGGTCGAATCGGGTGCTGCCGCGCTTGCCGTGACCGGCGAACCGGCGCCGAAATGGTTTCGCGGCGCAACCGCCGAATACAGCCCGTCGGCAATCGCGATGATACGCAAGCTTGGTTTCAAGATCGCCGGATTCTCAATCAACGGCGATGGCGGCTCATTGCTCGGCGCAAAAGAAACCGCCCGGCGCATTGCCGCGGCGAACGACGGCGACGTCATCATCGCTCACATCAACCAGCCGACCCATGCGGCCGGCGAAGGCGTGGTGCAGGGCCTTCTGGCGCTGAAGGCCAAGGGCCTCACCTTCGTGCGTCTCTACGATGCCGACGGCGTCGGCGATGAAGGCACCACCGACTGATCAGTCGGGCGTGGCCTCGATGGTCACCTTGTTCGGATAGAACGCGCCGTGGTCGCGAATGTCTGACATCTCGTCGAACGGCCGCTCGTAGGCCCACATCGCATCCTTGCCTGCATCGCCGGCGGGCAGCACGCTCCAATAGCTGGCATCGCCCTTATAGGGGCAATGGGTCGAATGTTCGGTCTTGCCAAGCTGTTTGAAGTCGATGTCGCCGAACGGAATGTAGAAAACCGGGGGGTAGGGCGATTCGGTCAGCACTTTGACCTTGTTGGACGAAGCGATGACGACATCGCCGGCGCGCACCTTCACGGTGCCCTTGTAAGGCTCGACTCTGATGACCTTGCCCGGATTCTGCTGAAAGCCGGGTGACGGGTTTGCGATCTGGTCCATATCCGATTTCCTTGCCTCTACCCCAAGATGTGTCTGGCAATTGCGTTGCGCAAGACCTGCCAGCCACCGGCGGGCATCGCCCGCGGGTGGCAGTCTTGCGCTTTCCTCCGGTATCCCGCCTAAAATCAGGCGGCGGCCTGGAAAGCGTCCATCAGCCCGGCATACGCGGCGGCAATGCCGGCCACCGGATTGGTGCTTTTCAAGGTGGTCTCGACCTTCAGCGCACCACCGCTGGTCGGCAAGGTGAGCAGCAGGAACTGGCGATTGCCGCCGTCGCCGACGCAGGCGGCAGCGACGTGCTGACTTTCGCCCTCGTTCTCGACGCACATCTTGAACAAGAGCGTGCCGCCGACCGCCTCGAGGGCGCCACCGACGACCTCGACGAATTCATCTTCGGAAACGGCTTTGGCGTCAGGCACCAGATCGGCCTGCGCGACGTCGGCCGCCACCAGATCGGCCAGGCTTTCGGCAAGCGTATTTTCGAGGGCTTTGTCGTCGAGCTGCGCGTCCATGCGAACCTCTTTCATTCGCCAATCGCGCCCCGCCGTTAATCAACGTTAACGCCGAGCATGGCCGGATTGTGGCGAATTCGGCCTCAATTGGCTCCATGCCCCGCTCCAGCCCGATCCTGGCTGGACAATCCACCGGTTCGTCCCACAATGGCGAAAAAATAACGGGAGGAACAAGATGCTCGGGCTGATGCAGGAATGGCCGCTGCTTTGCCATAAGCTGATTGACAACGCCGAGCGGCAGCACGGCAGCCGCGAAATCGTGTCGCGTTCGATCGAGGGGCCGATCGTGCGCAGCACATATGCCGAAATCCATGATCGTGCCCTGAAGGTCGCCGAGCGGCTCGAGCGTGATGGTTTCGGGCTTGGCGACCGCATCGCGACCCTGGCCTGGAACACCGCGCGCCATATCGAGGCCTGGTACGGCATCATGGGTGTCGGCGCCATCTATCACACGCTCAACCCGCGGCTCTTTCCCGAGCAGATCACCTGGATCATGAACAATGCCGGGGACAAGGCGATCTTCGTCGACCTGACCTTCCTGCCTCTGCTCGAAAAGATCGCCGGCGCGGTCAAGTCGCTGAAGCAGGTTATCGTGCTGACCGACAACGCGCATATGCCGGAGACTGCGCTGCCCAATGTGGTTGCGTACGAAGAATGGCTTGCTGAAGCCGACGGCAACTTCGCCTGGAAGACTTTCGACGAAAACACCGCCGCCGGCATGTGCTACACCTCGGGCACCACGGGCGATCCGAAAGGCGTCCTCTACAGCCATCGTTCGAACGTGCTGCACGCCATGATCGAAGCGATGCCCGACGCCATGGGCCTGTCGTCGCGCGATACCGTATTGCCGGTCGTGCCGATGTTTCACGCCAACGCCTGGGGCCTTGCCCAGAGCGCGCCGATGATCGGCGCCAAGCTGGTCATGCCCGGCTGCAAAATGGATGGCGCTTCGATCTACGAGCTGCTCGACACCGAGAAGGTGACCTTCAGCGCCGCCGTGCCGACGGTGTGGATGATGCTCCTCCAGCATCTGGAAGAAACCGGCAAGAAACTGCCCTATCTGCAGAAAGTCGTCATCGGAGGCGCGTCCTGTCCACGCGCGATCACGACGAAGTTCCAGGACAATTACGATGTCCAGGTCGTCCACGCCTGGGGCATGACCGAGATGTCGCCGCTCGGCACGCTGTGCACCCTGAAGCCGGACTATGCCGGGCTGAAGGGCGAGGCCCGCCTCGCCGTCCAGCAGAAGCAGGGCTTTACGCCGTTTGGCATCGAAATGAAGATAACGGATGACGACGATAACGAGCTGCCATGGGACGGCAAGACCTTCGGCCGACTCAAAGTCCGCGGGCCGGCCGTCGCGCGCGCCTATTATGGCGGCATCGGATCCGAACAGTTCGATCAAGACGGCTGGTTCGATACCGGTGATATCGCGCATATCGACCCCGGCGGCTACATGCAGATCACCGACCGCGCCAAGGACGTGATCAAGTCGGGCGGCGAATGGATCTCGACCATCGAGCTCGAGAACCTCGCTGTCGGCCATCCCGATGTGGCGGAGGCCGCCGCCATCGGCATTCCGCATTCGAAATGGGGCGAGCGGCCTTTGCTCGTGGTCGTGCGCAAGCCGGGCAGGGAGCCGACCAAGACCGACATCCTCGCTTTCATGGACGGCAAGGTGGCGAAGTGGTGGATGCCGGACGACGTCGCCTTTGTCGGCGAAATCCCACACACCGCTGCCGGCAAGATCCAGAAGATTACCTTGCGACAGCAGTTCCGGGATTATCACCTGCCGACGGATTGACCGGAGATGCGGCGTCTTTGCGCCTTCAAGCCGCCGCTGAAAGGCACTATGCCTGTGTTCGGGTTGGGGCAGCGCGGAAAACAATGACGGGAATTCCCGAGCGACAGACGTCGAGGGCTGCCGGTTGGTCGCGGCGCGCCGGTGCTTTTTCGACAGTCCTGCTGCTGGTCGCTCTCATCGGCCATCGCTATGACCTCGTCGAGACGCCCCCATTCCTGTGGGTGCTTTGCATTGTCGCCTTGCTGGCCGCGTTTGCGCTTTTGTTCGCCGGGTTTGCCTTTGCGCGATTGTGGAATTTCGGTGATCGCGGCGGCCATGACTTGATCGTCGGCGCCTTGCTGGCGGTTCTGGTGCTCATCCCTTACGGCGTCGCGGCCTATTGGGTGGCCACCTATCCGCCACTGCGCGACATCTCGACAGATCTGGACGACCCACCGGTGCTCGATATTTCTACCCGGACTAAGGACATGAACGAGCTTTTGCCGCCGACGCCCGGCGAGCAGCGCCTGCAAATCGAAGCTTACCCGCTCGTTACCGCACGCAGCTACACCTTGCCTTTCGATCGCGTTCTGGAGGCGGTCAAAACCGTGCTCGATCGGCGCGGCTGGCAGCTCACGGCGCCGTTTCCCGACACAGCAGGGCAAAGCGACGTGACGGTCGATGCGCTGGCCAAGAGCTTGCTGCTTGGCCTTCCCGCCGATGTTGCCATCCGCGTGACCGACGATGGTGATGTGGTCATCGTCGATATGCGCTCGGCCTCGCGTTACGGCCGCTACGACCTTGGCGACAATGCAGCGCGCATCACCGATTTCCTTGCCGAACTCGACCAGGAAGTCGCCGGCCAGGTGGGCGTGGCGCCGGCGGAATGATATCTGAAGTGTGCTACGTTGCCGGCGAATAGATGCCGTCGATAGCCGGCGCGCCATCGGTGTGGACCAGGCCGCGCGCCACCAGGTCTTCCAGATGGGCAAGCACCGACAGGCCGGCCGCCCCATGCAGGCGCGGGTCGGTGTCTCGATAGATCACCTCCACCATGTCCTTGATTGCCCGGTCGCCGCTGTTGACCCGCTCAAGAATTGCCCGTTCGCGCATTTCGCGATGCGTTTTCAATCCGCGCATGAAGCTGCGCGGCTCGGTCACCAGCCCACCATGACCGGGCAGCAGCAGCCGGTCGTCACGTTCGATCAGCCGATCGAGCGATGTCATGTACTCGGCCATCGCGCCATCCGGCGGTGCGACGATCGTGGTTGCCCACGCCATGACGTGATCGGCCGAGAAAAGGATGCCGGTTCGCTCCAGCGCGAAGGCCGCGTGATTGGCGGTATGGCCGGGCGTCAGCACCGTCCGGATCGCCCAGCCGTCACCGTCGATCACCATATCATCCGGCAGCGCGACGTCTGGAACGAACTCGATGTCGGCGCTGGCATCGAGCGGATTGACCTCGCCGGTGCGCAACGGCCGCGCCGGGCGATGCCGGCCTTCCGCCAGAATTGCCGCACCTGTGTGCTGCTTCAGCCGCACTGCCAGCGGCGAATGGTCGCGATGTGTGTGGCTGACGAAGATATGGCTGACCGGCCTGGTCCCGATCGCTTCGAGCAGTGTTCGAAGATGTGCCTCGTCATCCGGGCCGGGATCGATCACCGCCAGCGTCTCGCGCCCGACGATATAGCTGTTGGTTCCGTGAAAGGTGAACGGGCTTGGGTTCGGGGCCGTGACGCGTTGAATACCAGGCGCAACGGCTATGCCCTGGCCGTAGGCCGGATCGAAGCGTGTATCGAATTTCAGCGCCATGCGAACGTCGCGACCTTTTTTGGGGCAAGGGCAAAACCGATTGCCGCATAGCACGGAAGCCAATATAGGAAAACGCAAGGCCGCGTTCGGCGGCAATCCGGAACGGGGAAGACCATGGCAATTGCAACGACGATGCGTCCGCTTATTTCTCTCGCTCTGCCTGAAAAGGGCGCGGCCCGGCTGGCAGGACAGCTTTTGCTGGCGATCGCCGGAACGTTGCTGCTGATCTTGTCTGCCAAGACCAAGGTCATGCTCGGACCGGTCGATATCTCGATGCAGACGCTCGCCGTCTTGCTGATCGCTGGCGCCTTCGGCATGCGCCTTGGCGTCGCCACGCTGCTTCTCTACATGGCTGAGGGTGCGTTGGGCCTTCCGGTCTTCCAGAGCACGCCCGAAAAGGGCATCGGCATCGCCTACATGCTCGGTTCGACCGGCGGTTATCTTGCCGGCTTCGTCGTCATGGCGGCGATCGTCGGCTGGGCTGCCGACCGTGGCTGGGATCGCCATCCTATCAAGCTCTTCAATGCCATGCTGGTGGCCGAGATCGTCATGATGGCAATGGGCTTTGCCTGGCTGGCGCTGTTGATCGGCCCGGAAAAATCCTGGCAGTTTGGGGTGTTGCCCTTTATCGTCGGTGATCTGATCAAGGTTGCGCTGGCCGCGAGCCTGGTGCCGGCTGTCTGGTCGCTGTTGAAGCGTTCGTGAAGCCGGTCGAGCGGTGATAACCTGTTCTGCGCGACAGTGATTTTTCACCGTAGTTGGTGTGGCCGTGCAGGATCTTTGTCGCTGGCGGCAGGCTTGTGCGCGACGCCATCCGTCACATTAGCTTCAAGTCGACGGACTAAGTACCAGAACCAACGGGCGATTCGTCACGACCAGCGTAACCAAGCACCTACGTATGGAAATAAATTGCTCGACATAGCATCTCAGCCAGCTGAAAAAGAAAGCGGCTCGATGATTATTTAGGCACAGCTAAATTTCTGGACAATGTGTAGGAAATTCTTAACCCAACCGCCTTGACTTTAGTGGCTTGGTTGCTTGCTGGTATCCACCACTGTCGTAACCGTTGACCTGAGATCATGCCGCCGACCGCCGAAGGAAGACACGTGAGTAGCGCGGAAAAAACAACGAGCAAGGCAACAGCCCTGTCGCCCGAGCCGACCGCGGCGCCGGCAACCCGCTGGTACGCGGCCAGCGTCTTTCCCGGAAAGGAGCATGTCGCCGAACGGCATCTCCGGATCCAGGGATTTCAGCCGTTTGTGCCTCGCTGCGAGAAAACCGTGCGTCATGCCCGGCGGCTCGAAACCCGGTCTGCGGCGTATTTCCCCGGTTATATGTTCATCGCCCTTAACGTTGCGCTGCAACGTTGGCGCTCGGTCAATGGAACATTCGGTGTGCGTTCCCTCGTCACGCAAGGCGACCGGCCTTTGCCGGTCCCCTCGGGTCTGGTAGAGCGTTTCATTGCGTTGACCGGTAAGGACGGGCTGCTTGATTTCAGTGGAGGCCTCGCAGCAGGCGCCTCGGTGCGAATCCTTTCGGGCCCTCTCGCGGAAACGATCGGTCGCCTTGACCGGCTTGATCCAGCCGGAAGGGCTCGGGTTCTAGTTGCCATCATGAATGGCGAGATCCCTGTCGATCTGGATGCCAGGGATCTAGTAGCCATCGCGTAGTCGCAAGCGTAAGGCGCGGCGAGGCGATGTAAATCGTTGTAGGATCGGCTCTCGGGTTTTCACCCGGGAGTGCGGTAGCCGTTGTTAATGGGATACGCGCTGTGTGGCGAAGTTGCCTCATCGGCGCTGATTGAGAGTACGCAATATGCGAATAACAATGATTGGTGCCGGCTATGTAGGGCTCGTCTCCGGCGCCTGTTTCGCCGATTTTGGCCATCAGGTCTGCTGCGTCGATCGTGATGCGGAAAAGCTTGCCATGCTCAAGCTTGGCAAGATACCGATCTACGAGCCAGGGCTCGACGATCTCGTCGCGACCAACACCCTGCAAGGTCGCTTGCGATTCGACGACAATCTGGCGGATGCGGTTTCTCAATCGGATGTCGTCTTCATCGCCGTGGGCACGCCGTCACGGCGTGGCGACGGGCATGCCGATCTGTCCTTCGTTTACGACGCGGCCGCCGAAGTTGGTCGCGCACTCAAGGGGTTTACGGTCGTGGTGACGAAATCGACCGTCCCCGTCGGTACCGGCGATGAGGTGGAGCGAATTATCCGCGAGCAAAATCCCGCTGCCGATTTTGCGGTGGTTTCCAATCCGGAGTTTCTTCGCGAAGGATCGGCGATCGAGGATTTCAAGCGGCCCGACCGTATCATTGTCGGAACCGATGCCGAACGGGCAAAAGCCGTCATGGGCGAGATTTACCGGCCGCTTTCGCTGAACGCCGCGCCGATATTCTATACGAGCCGCCGTACGGCTGAGCTTACCAAATATGCTGGCAACGCATTTCTGGCCATGAAGATCACCTTCATCAACGAAATTGCCGATCTCTGCGAGCGGTTGGGGGCCGATGTGCAGGACGTCGCGCGCGGCATCGGCATGGACAACCGCATCGGCGCAAAATTTCTTCATGCCGGGCCGGGTTACGGTGGCTCCTGTTTCCCGAAAGATACGCTGGCACTGGTCAAGACTGCGCAGGATGCGGCAAGTCCGGTCCGGCTTATCGAGACGACGGTCTCTATAAACGATCAGCGCAAGCGGGCGATGGCTCGCAAGGTGGTCGAGGCCTGCGGCGGCTCGGTTCGCGGCAAGACCATCGGTATCCTGGGCCTTACGTTCAAGCCAAACACCGACGATATGCGCGATGCCCCCTCATTGGCGATCATTCAGGCGCTCAAGGACGCGGGCGCTTCGATCAGGGCCTATGATCCGGTCGGCATGGAGCAGGCGCGCAAGATGATCGAGGGCATTGAATTCGGGGAAAGCGCCTACGCTGTGGCCGACGGTTCGCATGCGATCGTCATCGTCACCGAGTGGAACGCGTTTCGGTCATTGGATCTCAAGCGGCTTCATGCACTTATGGCGACGCCAGTGATGGTCGATCTTCGAAACGTCTACCGCGGCGAGGACGTCGTGAAGGAAGGCATAGCCTATTCGAGCGTTGGCCGAGGGCGGCATCCGGTCCAGTGAATTTCCAGGTTTCATGGGGCCCGATTCGCGGGATTCAAATTGATCGCCACCACCATCCATTTACCCAATCGAAGGCACCTCCTGCTCCGGATGCGCTTTCAACTGCTTGGCGGATTGACATTCGCGATTCTGCTGCCGGCGCTGGTCCGCATGTCGGTTGATCCCCGGGTAATCTGGTCATCGAACATGCAGGCTACGATTTTTGCAGCATTCATCGCGCACACGACAGGTTATTTCTTTTACAAGCGCATCGGCAATTTCCCGGGAGTCGCAGCGGCTGGTTACATTTTGCCGACCTTCGCCCTGACCTACGGCTTGGTGTTCGCTACCATTTTCTTCTTCAGGTTCGATTATAGCCGGTTCCAGGCTGCAGCGAGCTTCATTCAGTCGACATTGTGGTATTTTGGCTTGAGCCTGGTCACGCGTAGGCTCGATGCACACCGGCTGGCGATAATTCCTGGCGGCGACGTCCATAGGCTGGAGAGCATACCGGGTGTGAGCTGGCACAGAATTCATTCACCCGACATGGTCGTCGAGTACGCGACCGGTGTGGTGGCCGACCTTCGAGCCGACCTTTCGGATAACTGGGAGCGATACATCGCCGACCGCGCGCTCTCGGGAACACCGGTCTATCATGTCAAGCAAATCAGCGAATCGCTCACAGGCAGGGTAGAGATAGAGCATCTCTCTGAAAACACTCTAGGCTCCTTGAATCCAAACCAGGCTTACCTGAAAATAAAGCAGGCGATAGACTGGGTTTCTGCGTTATTTGTGCTTGTTGTTTTCTCACCATTGCTGTTGTTCGTGGCGATTGCGGTTAAGATCGATTCGCCTGGACCGGCGCTATTTAGACAGAAGCGAATGGGTTATCGAGGACATCCGTATGAGGTCTACAAGTTTCGAACGATGAAGCTCAGCGACACGGCTGTCGACGAGAAGGAAGCGGCCATCACGAAGGCCGGCGACACACGTATCACCCGATTGGGGCAGTTCTTAAGAAAATCCAGGATCGATGAGTTGCCGCAGGCCTTCAACATCCTGCGCGGCGAGATGAGCTGGATCGGTCCGCGGCCGGAAGCACTCGTACTGTCGACTTGGTACCAGGCGGAGCTGCCATTTTATCGGTACCGGCACATTGTTCGCCCTGGCATTACCGGATGGGCGCAAGTCAACCAGGGCCACGTTGCGGCTGTGGACGATGTCTTGGAAAAACTTCACTACGATTTTTACTACATCAAGAATTTCTCCCCTTGGCTCGACGTGCTGATTGTGTTTCGTACCATCCGAACCATGCTGACAGGATTTGGTGCGCGTTGACCTAGCTGCGAAGGGCAGCCGGTACGGTGAGCCCGCCACTCACGAGCACAGGATGGGATGCGACGAGGTTTTGAAGATGGGGCCAGGCTTTTGAAAGAAAATTGGCCCAGGCTTTTGAAATGAGTACAATAAGCCTCAGGCTACGCTGATCGTTGAGAGCATCGTAGTATTGACTCGGAGAAGCACAATGACTAGGAAGACCGCGCTCATTACCGGCATCACCGGCCAGGATGGTGCCTATTTGGCGGAACTTCTTTTGGCAAAGGGATATAACGTCCACGGCATCAAACGGCGTTCCTCGTCGTTCAACACCGGTCGCATTGACAATCTCTACCAAGATCCGCATGAAAAAGACGTAAGGCTGTCGCTGCACTACGGCGACATGACCGACGCTACCAACCTCATCCGCATCGTCCAGGAAGTGCAGCCAGACGAGATCTACAATCTCGCCGCACAGTCGCACGTCCAGGTGAGCTTCGAGACCGCGGAATATACGGCGAATGCCGACGCGATCGGCACGTTGCGTCTCCTCGAAGCCATCCGGCTGCTCGGACTGACAAAGAAGACGCGTTTTTATCAGGCGTCGACTTCCGAACTCTACGGCAAGGTGCAGGAGATCCCGCAACGGGAGACGACGCCGTTCTATCCTCGCTCGCCCTACGCGGCAGCAAAGATTTATGCCTACTGGATCACCGTCAATTACCGCGAAGCTTACGATATCCACGCTTCCAACGGCATCCTGTTCAATCACGAGAGCCCGATGCGCGGCGAGACGTTCGTCACCCGCAAGATCACGCGCGCGGCTGCCGCGATAAGCCTCGGCCTTCAGGACAAGCTCTACCTCGGCAATCTGTCGGCTGAACGGGATTGGGGGCATGCCCGCGATTATGTCGAAGGCATGTGGAGAATTCTCCAGCATGAGGTGCCCGACGATTATGTCCTTGCAACCGGGGTGAAGAACTCGGTCCGCCGCTTTGTCGAGCTTGCGTTCAACGAAGTCGGGACCGAGATCCGATGGGTTGGTTCCGGCATCGAAGAAAAAGGCATTGACGTGAAATCAGGTGCTGTTCTGGTCGAGGTGGACCCGCGCTATTTCAGACCGACCGAAGTTGAGCTTCTGATCGGCGACCCCGCGAAAGCGGAGCGCGTTCTCGGGTGGAAGGCAACGACGTCGCTCGCTACGATGGTCCAGGAAATGGTCCACTCCGACCTAGAAACGGTAAGGCGGGAATCCGAGCATCGGCGCCTTGACGAGGATCGCATCCGCGTTGCAGCACAGTAAGCGGCTTTGGTTCGGGTTGACATGAAAATCTCGGTCTTAACCGTCTGCTGGAACTCTGCGGCGACGATCAGGCATACGATCGATAGCTTCTTTGCTCAAGACCATGATAACAGGGAGCTGGTGGTGGTGGACGGCGGATCGTCGGACGAAACGCTGGCGATAGTCGGGTCCTATCCCCAAGACCGGATCCAGTTGGTCAGCGAGCCTGATCGCGGGATGTATGATGCATTGAACAAGGGACTGCGCCTCTACACCGGAGACGCCGTAGGTGTGCTTAATTCCGACGACTGTTTCCACGACTGCACTGTGCTGGGGCGAATTTCGGCGGGGCTCGAAAAGACTGACATTGTGCATGGTGATCTGGACTTTGTTGAAAATCATCTCAACAAGCGGGTCGTACGACGCTGGCGTGCTGCTCCAAGGCCGGCCAAAGGTTTTCGGACTGGTTGGATGCCGGCCCATCCGACGTTCTACGTCAGACGGAAGGTGGCGGAAGCGGTCGGCACGTTCGACCTCAGCCTCAAGGTGGCATCGGATTACGATTGGATGTTGAGAGCGGTTGAGCTCCATGGATTCGAATCCATCACCACCAACCATACATTAGTGGACATGATGGTTGGTGGGGTCAGCACAGGCAGCGTGGCTTCCTATATTGGGCACAATTTTGAGGCGCTGCGGTCGCGACGCCAATGGCTGCGCTCCGGTCCAATCGACTATGCGCTTCTTGCCAAGCCGGTGCGAAAGCTCGGGCAGTTCTTCGGCGTTAGCACTGACAGCACTTCTAAGCGAAGCCGCCATGGGTGGGCTGAGTAGTGGTTTCGGTACGTGATACCCATGGTTGAAAGGTAGGCCCAGAGATGAAGGGCGACTGCGTTCATATGTCTGCGCCCAATGGCCACCGCCAATTTTATCAGGATCTCTGTGCCGGCTTATTTAGCGTTGGACTGGTATGGGCCGCATTGGCTTGGGCTGTGGCTCGACTTGGATCGGGCCCGCCATTTCCCGGTTGCTGCCATAAGACGATGGCGCCGTTGGTTTATAGCAGCTGCGTTTAGACGATCGCTGATGGGGGCGGCGGACGGCTAGGCTTTTTCTCAGGCCTTCAAATGCTTCGAGAGCGGGAGGCTCGTTTACCGGCTCAAGAGATGGACTTTCAGTAACTTGCACTATTTGCCTCACCTGTCGCACCTACGATTTTGCCGTGTCGGACGACGAACTTCTGAGCCTGTGTTAAATTTGCGATTTGCCTGGTGCCGCTACCAGCCGGACTATGATCAGGCATCCTCATACAGAAATCCGTGCGACCCTTTGACCCGCTGTCCGGATGTCCGTCAATACCGTCGCCGCGGGCATTGGGGGCCGATTATGGTTCTGAGGATTCAAGATAAAGGCTAGTCACATGTTACACTCCTTGGGTCCGAAGGCGAAGGCCGCGATGCGCGACGTAGGGCGGCGGTTCGGCTTTGACGTCCGCCTGAATGGCATTAACTCGCGCGATGATTTGCGTTTCGTGCATTTCCTTCAAATGCATGAAGTCGATCTGGTAATCGATGTCGGCGCCAACAAGGGTCAATTCGGCACGATGCTGTTTGCCGCGGGGTTCCAGGGTTCGGTGATTTCGTTCGAACCGCTGCCAGATGCCCATTCCGAGCTCGTGCGCACTGCCAAGGCGTCGGACCGGAGGTGGATGGTTGGACCGGCGGTTGCGCTGAGCGACACTGCTGGGTCGGCGACGTTCCACGTGACGGAAGCAGCAACGAGCAGCTCGTTGCACGAGCCGCGCGATTCGTTCGTGGAACATACTCCTCAGGTGGCCATCGCCAAGCGGATCGAGGTCAAGACTGAGCGGCTCGATGCCTTCGCGAGTATGATCGACCTCGCTGGAAACCGAGCGTTCCTGAAAATTGACGTGCAGGGCGCCGAAGCGGCTGTTCTTGCAGGTGCCACCACCGTCCTGCCGCAACTGCGAGGCGTCCTGTCGGAACTGTCGCTGGTCGAACTCTATGCCGGTCAAGCCACTGCTCTGGAGGTGCATCAGCTCATTGCTGGCGGTGGATTCGAATTGTGGGATGTCTGGCAAGGGTATAGAAACCCCCGGACTCAGCGCTTAACCCAGATTGACGCACTATATTTTCGTGCAAGCGCCGGGCTTGGAAATTGAAAATACGGGCTGGCTTGAGAGTGTGGTAAAAAATCAGGAGCTTCCACCATCGAAGCGAAAAGTGGGACGCCTGCCGCACGGATGGTTCGAATACCATGAATGTTCTTCAGATTGTGGGCTGTGCGCTCGATACTGGCGCGGGTCGAGCGATCCGTGCTGTGCATGAAGCCTTATTGGAGGCGGGAGTTCATTCCCGCATCCTGGGGAGGGTTGAGCGCGATCTCCCGGAGGACTTGTTCGCCAGAAGAGTTCCCTTACTCCAACGCCTGCCTGTTGGTGTTACGAACCGTTTGTACATGTGGCATTTAATGCGCCGGTTCGGCGAAATTCCGGCGGGTTTCCATCCCGTCTCCCATGGCCTCCGCCTCCACAATTCGCCGGAATATCGGAAAGCTGATATTATCCATGTCCAGTGGTCACACGCTCCCACGCTTGGACCCGATTTCTGGCACGCGATCAACCGCGAAAAACGGCCGGTGGTCTGGACCCTTCGCGACATGTGGCCGTTCACTGGCGGGTGTCATTTCTCCGGTCGCTGCGAAAAATATGTAAGTGGTTGTGGCCAGTGTCCTCTGTTGGGTGGAGGGGACGAGACAATTACATCTGACGATGTTGCTTTCAAGGCCGAACACTACGGGCCACAATCTGTATTCGTCGCAATCAGTGAAACGATCGCCAAGCAGGCCCGAAAGAGTACGGTCCTACGCGATCGTGATATACATGTCATCCCCAACAGTGTGCAAATGAGCCAGCTTCGTCCGGTGGACAAGGCGCAGGCGCGTAACGCATTGGGACTGCCAGCGAACAAATTCGTAATCGCCTCCGGTGCTTTGAATCTGGCTGATCCACGCAAAGGCGCGGATATCATGCGACATATGCTCAACATTTACCGAGATGAGAAGAATGTTCACTGGTGTCTGTTTGGCAATGGACTTGCAGAACTGGTCAATCCGGTGCCTGAAAACTGCACGGGCTTTGGCCTCATCCGCGACGAAGTCACTCTTGGTCAGATATATTCGGCGGCCGACGTGTTCGTGATGCCCTCACTTCAGGAGTCCTTCGGCAAGGTTACGGTCGAGGCGATGGCATGCGGGACTCCTGTCATCGGGCTCGTCAAAACGCCAGCCGAGGAAATCATCAGCCACGGGCGGACCGGATGGTTGGCCAAACATGGTGACGTTAATGCAGTGGTGGCCGCTGTTGAGACAGCACGGGCCATGCCAATTCCAAAATTAAGGAATTTTGGAGTGAGCGCACGCGCTGCCGTGATCGATAGATACTCACCGGAGGCGATCGCCAGTCGCTATATTGATTTTTATGAAGCGTTGTTGAACGGCAACCAATCATGACCCGAATCATGACATTTCGTTCTGCTGGTGCGTAAGGGCTTTATCTTGGTTCGAAAATTTGCAGGTCTCGTCGGACGATATTGGAGGTATGTTTCAAACTCCCTGTGGTTGATTTCTGAAAGGCTGCTAACGAGTCTGATGGGGCTGTTTGTGGTAGCCGCGGTGGCGCGCTATCTCGGGCCGAGCGATTTTGGATTGCTTTCTTACGCGTTCTCTTTGGCACTCCTGTTTGCGGTTGCCGGGCAACTTGGGCTCGATGGGCTGGTTATTCGAGAAATCGTCAACCGCCCCGACGACGTGCCGCGCGTACTCGGCACAGTATTCGTTCTGAAGTTCGCCGGGCATTTGCTCGGAGCCACAGGTTTGGTCATTTATGCGGTATTTGTCAGCATGCATTCGACAGAGCGTGTATTGTTGTTTTGGGCCGCTGCTTTCATACCCTTGGCGGCGCTGTCCGCGTTCCTCGGACTCTGGTTCCACTCGCGTGTTCAGGCCCGGTACAGTGCTATTTCGTCCAGCATATCCACGCTACTGGTCAGCTTGGGAAAACTCGGACTTGTTTGGGCAGGGGCTGGAGTGGTGGCGTTCGCCGCGGCAAACGTGGTCCAAGTTTTGATAGCGGCCACGCTCTCGCTCCGCTTTTACAGGCGCCAGAAAGGTCCGCCTTTATCGGCATTGCGGTTCTCACCGACGCTGGCCAAGACCCTGCTGGCCGAGAGCTGGCTGCTTTTCCTTGGGTCCATCTTTGCGCTCATTTACCTGAAGATCGACATGATCATGCTTCGCTGGCTGGCCGGGCCAGCAGAGGTTGGCACCTATGCGGTGGCAGCGGCCCTTTCCGAGGCAGCATACTTTGTGCCGGCCGCGTTGGTCGCGAGTGTGTTCCCCAAGCTGATTGAGTTCGCGAAAAGCGATCAAGACTTGTTTGACAGGCGGCTCCAGACGGTTTTTGATGTCTTGTGGCTCGCTGGGCTTGGCCTGGTCGCGACGATGTTCTTGCTTGGCGGGCCCATTATCCGGCTTTTTTTTGGAGCTCAGTACGAGGCATCAATCCCGGTGCTGCTGGTCCATGTCCTGTCTGCACCTTTCTATTTCATGCGGATCGCGTTCACGCGATGGACGATCATAAAAGGTGGCGCCACATTCTTCCTGATAACGGAAGGCCTTGGTGCGCTTACGAACGTGGCGCTTAATTTTCTTCTCATTCCACATTATGGGAGTCTTGGTGCCGCGCTCGCGACGTTCGTGTCATATGCGACGGCCTCCTACCTTTCATTGTTCTTCCCGGTCCGCACGAGGCCGGTTTTCGTAATGATGTCGCGCTCCGCCTTGATGCCATGGCGCGCTCCCAAACAGTTTTTGAACTATGTAAGACGAAGCGCCTATGCCTGACCGGGCAGTTCTAGTGGCAAGACCAACTGCCCTATATCGCCGCCCCGGCGGCGGGCGTCCTTAGCGGCGATATTCAGTTGCAAACCAAGGCGGAGTTATGAGCGCATGACGGTGTTTAACAGGATCGCGACAAAGTGGAACCGCTTTGCGCAACGTTCCAACGATACGCGTGCTGCGGTAGAGTTATCCCGGCTGAACCTACCATACTTGCCGTGGTCCGACGCCTCCTTGCTTCCTTCAGCCCTGCAGGTCGTGCTCAACGAAATTGAAATCAATTCTCGCATGACAGTCGTCGAATTCGGAAGCGGTGTTTCCACCATCTACATTGCCCAAATCCTGTCGGGGCTTGGCGGCCGGATCGTCAGCTTCGAGAGCGACCTAGAATGGGCAACCTTCGTTCACAACCGCCTCGCAGCCTTGAACCTGTCTGAGTTCGTCTCAGTCATTCATGCGCCTCTTCGACCCTGCACTTTGAGTAAGAACGGTCTGCAATGGTACGACCAAGCGATCGTCACAACGGCTGTGCAGGATCTGTCGGTTGATTGTGTCGTCGTCGATGGCCCGCCCGCCTACAAGGCAGGATATGAATTGGCGCGCTATCCCGCACTTCCGGCTCTACAGGCACGTCTCGCCCAAGATTACGTGGTGTTTCTCGATGATATCCATCGCCTTGGGGAGCAGGAGATATTGCGGCTGTGGGCGGAACGCTTTGGTATCAAATTTCTTTCCCATTTTTCCAAAGGTAACATCGCGCGCGGTGTCCATGGCGAGGCACACTTCGTAGTCTAAGTTGTGCGCCGCGTATTTGAGCCGCGCCTTCACTGAGACTGTATTTTTGCTATTAAATCGGAGCTGGGCTTTTTGCAAATCGTCAACAGAGTAGTATATGTAAAGACCTGTGGCGGTCACAAAGGATCATACTTGGTTACGCTGGGCGAGATCTTCGGAATGCAAAAGGCTTTTGGCCGCATTGACACCAAGATGGCTTATAAACTACTGGCATGTAGCGAGCTACTGTTCGCTACGCTCGACGAGCACATATTTTCATTCGTCTTTTTTTCGCTGGCAAGAAGCCTACTTGGGAAGAATACGGTCGCGTTGTTTCTGCGGCCCGAGCAATGTTTCTTGCCCGGAAAAGCTAAATATCGAATGAAATGGCTGCTTTTCAGAGCTTTGCGACACCTTCCGGGCCTCACTGTTGTAACCATAACGCCGTTCAACGTAGTGGATAGGTACGCTCAGGTGGCCAGTGCCGGTGTGCACGACCCACAGTACTGGGACCTGCACGACGGTATGTCCGTCCTATGGCCGAAGGAGACCAGCCTATCTGCCCATGTTCGCTCAATGGCAGGTCGGAAGCGCTTGTGCACTGCGACGGGAGTTCTGAACGCGGGCAAGGGCTTGGAGTTCCTGGCCGACACTCTGGAGCAGTTTCCTGAAATCAAGGAACATACTCAGATTGTGGTGGCGGGCTCAGCAAACGCTCACACTCGCAGCCTGTTGAAAAGACTGTCCGATGCAGGATCGATCGTAGTTGACAGGCTTCTTTCTGATGCTGAACTCCTGAGCTTGATAGGTGCCTCAGAGTTGATTTGGGCATGCTATGATCCGAGGTATGATCAGGCCTCCGGCATTTTTGGTCGCGCCGTGCAGCTAGGCTCGGTCCCTATCATTCGGGAGGGCGCAATAGTTTCCCGGTTAGCGTCGGAGTCCGGAATCCCCTCTTTTCAGGTAAGATATGGGGCCACGGAACAGTTGGCGCAGGTTTTGATCGCAGGGAGGCCAACTACCACCGACCTGAGAGGTCCTGGCGCGGTCGAGATTGGGGAGTGGCGTCGAGATTTTATCGAAGTAGTGAGTGCTGGTTTGGCAGGAAAGACTTGAATGCTGCCAAGCCGCTATCTTACCGATGGAGATCACGCACCTTAGTGATGAAGTATACATCAATTGCAGTAGCCATGTATTCGGAATTTGGATTATGATGGTAGGTGATAGGCCCACCCGATCTTTCCGACCAGCGAGGTTGGTTGTTGTTGCGACTTCTGGCGCCGCGCTCTGGTTTGCGGCTTTTGCGAAGGCACAAGACTTCGAGGGTCAACTGTACCCTCCTATGAATGCTCCGCTTGAAGCTCTTTTCTCGTTGGGCCGCACTTTGTCGTTTGGCACTATGTTGCTGGCAGTTGTGGTCACCTTGACGTTTGGCAGCGGGCTCAATCGCATGGATTGGCGCAATGCATCCATGTACATCGCCGCGGTGAATGTGTTCATTCTTTTCAAATTGATGCTATATGGAAACTATGAGATATTTTTCCAAGGGTCGTTTGCAATTCTCATTCAGATGCTTGTCTTCGTAGTATGTGCTTCTGGATACGAGAAGGAAGAGTTTGACCAGCAGAACCACGTCTCGCATGTCGTGCAGATTTTATATGTGTTTTCTGTACTTTTCATATTTACCAACGTTTATGCGTTTGTTTATTTCCCGAGCAGCTCCACTGTCCAAGCAAGTGGCCGGTTTTTCGGCATAACGGCTAACCCACAGCACTTGGCAATGTCATGCGCCTTGTGCGCGCCAGCTCTGCTGTATTGTCTTGTACATTACGGAGTAAGAAGTATTATTGGCGTATCCGCAGGTATTATGTCGTCCTGTGTGCTTTTTATCGAGTATGAATCGGGATCGCGCCTTGGATTCATAGCGACGTCGATATGTATTATTATGGCATGCCGGTATTTTCTGGATCGGCGTCGCATCGTTTACGTGATGATTGTAGGTGCTCTGGCGCTGCCGGTAGCCTATGCCTCGTTCTATGAATCGATATCGGGCCTGCTTCGGTCACGTTTTCTCGAAGGGCGCACCGATACTCGATCCGAGTACTGGATCTCCGGATGGAATGATTTTCTTCAAAACCCTTTGGTTGGCATCGAACCAACTGGCGACCCTCCTAAATATTATTTTACAGTTAGCTCTTGGGTGTCTGCAGCATACAGCGGAGGAGTGATAGCGTTGGTGCTTCTCCTCGTGTTTCTTTTTTCTGCAATTAGCTATGTTTTTCGGATTAACAAATTGAGAACGCTTCCATATATAGATCAAGAATACGTTGACCTTCATATATCAGCTGTTACAATGATTCTTGTTTTAAGTGTCTTTGAGGCGGTTTTTCTAGGTGTTTTTTCGACTCACACGATGATGGTGTATTTGTATGTTGCTGGCGCTGGCTCGCTTGTTGGCGGGTCAAAGAAATTGTTATACGCGAGGTATCGACAATTTGCTGATGCGGGCCGACTTCGTGTTGGGCGCCAACGATGAATGCGAAAGTAGTAGATCGGCTAGCCATGACGTCACGTCGTATTGAGTCTATTGCGTTCGCGTGGTCGGGTCTTCCGGACTATGCGGCTCGATGCATTCGCGCCGTGATTGATCGACATCCTGGGCGCGTAAAAGTGATTGGGACCCGGCCGGTTGTGCCAATTGCCGGTATGGAGCGTTCTCTTGGCCAAGCTGTGCACTGGGTTGATGGTCGAGACGCCAATGCAGACTGGAACCGTCTCGGCATGCGTCCGCCTGACTTGTTTTTCCAAGGCGGATATCACCGGGCCGCCTTCAACTCGCTAGGTCTTCGTTGCCGGTCGGATGGTGGAAAGGTGGTGTTGCAAAGTGATTCGAATTGGCAAGGAACGCTGCGGCAACATTTGGTTGACCCGATACGACATCGCGCTTTTTTGAGGCGGCACTTCGATGGAGTGTTTGTGCCGGGCACTTCGGGAACGATATACGCTCAGCGTATGGGGTATCGGTCAAGCACTGTGTTCGAGGGACTGTACGGCGCCGATCCGACATTGTTCAACGGGGGCCCACCTCTGCACTCTCGCCCTAAGCGTTTTTTGTTCGTCGGAAGATTGGTGCAGGTAAAGTATGTTGTCGCCCTCGCGCAGGCGTTTGTGCACTTCGCTGCCGACCGGTCAGATTGGTCTCTCCAGATCTGTGGGGCCGGACCATTGCGAGACCAGTTGCCTCATCATCCACTGATTGAGGTGTCTGATTTTCTCCAGCCAGCCCAACTTGCTGACGTGTTTCGAAATGCACGCTGTCTGGTTCTTCCATCCCTGTCTGAACCCTGGGGGTTGGTGGCCCATGAAGCTGTTCTTAGTGGATGTGCTCTTGCCTTGTCACAGGTGGTTGGCGCAGCAGCAGACCTTGCAACGAAAAGCAACTCGATCTTGTTTCGTCCCGGTGATGTGAATGCCATCGCTGATGCCCTACACTCCATCGCTTCGTGGGATACGATCCGTTGGCAGGAGGCCGAAAGCACGTCTCGATCGGTGGCCACCAAGTTCGGACCAGAGCCCTTCGCCAATGCTGTTGCTCAATTTATCGACAAGTTGAACAGCGAAATGTAAGCCAAGACCGCGGAGATGCGGTGTCGTGTTTCTTGAGGTGGGAGGATTAGTGTTAAGGGTCAGCTGCTACAGAACGAGGCTGCGGGCCAGCGGTTGGACGGATGTTTCCAACTGGCGACGTTGATGCCTTGGCCCGTTACTTGAGGACACAATGGCGAAATGCCGGTACTTCACAGCCTAGCACTTGGTGCGCTGGTTCCGGGCGACTGCTGGTGCCCAGTATCTGGATACGATCGTGTGCCGTTCGGCAAACCAGAGCGACCGATTTCCACACCTGGGAAACAAGGGACAATGTGCCGTAGATGAACGCTCCCAATTGCAACTGTCATAATGAATACCGTTGCGTCCGGACGAGGACTGGCGCTTGGGGCTGTTCGGTGTAACCATGCGCATTTCCCACACCGTATCCTCGATTGAGGCCCAAGCTTCAGGCCCCTCATATTCAGTGCCTCGCTTATGCCAAGCGCTTGCAGAGCTGGGGCATGCGGTCGACCTCAGCTCGCTTGGCGAGCCGCGCCCGCTTAATGTTGGGAGCTATCGCGACATACGTTCCAAGCGCGATCTTACGCAGCTTGAGACGTTGCGGAGGCTTGGCGTCTCCGCCGGCATGCGGCGCACTCTCGCGGCTTCGGGAGCAGAAATCTTTCACACTCACGGCCTATGGATGATGCCGAATGTCTATCCAGCCATGGTCGCCAGAGAACATCAGCGCCCACTGGTTCTTTCGCCCCGTGGTATGTTGGGGAAGGATGCTTTGCGTTTTTCCAAACTCAAGAAGCGAGTCTTCTGGGCTCTGGCGCAAAGTACTGCCGTTCGATATGTGAACTGCTTTCACGCCACCTCGGACCACGAGTATGAAGATATACGGGCCTTTGGCTTAAGGCAGCCTGTCGCGGTCATACCGAACGGCATTGACTTGCCGGTCGCACAGCATCGGCTGACGAGTGTTGAGGCGCCTTTCGTGCTTTCCCTCGGCCGAATCCATCCCAAAAAAGCGCTCGACAGCCTTGTTCGCGCTTGGGCGCTGGTAGCGCCCGACTTTCCGCAATGGCGGCTGAAGATCGTCGGGCCCAGCGAGGTCGGCTATGCAGATCAACTGAAGAGATTGGCGCAGCAGTTGAAGGTCGACTCCGCCGAAATCTCCGGACCGGTGTTCGGCGACGAGAAGATCGCGCTGCTCGCCGAAGCTGAACTGTTTGCCCTGTCGACCTTGCATGAGAATTTCGGCATGGCTGTAGCGGAAAGCCTGGCAGTTTGCACGCCCGTAATTTCGACCAAGGGCGCACCTTGGTCAGGGCTTGAATCGCATGGGTGCGGATGGTGGGTAGATCACGGTGTCGAGCCGTTTGCCGTTGCTTTGCGTCAAGCGATGTCGATCTCGCCTGAACAGCGACACGCCATGGGCGAGCGGGGTCGCGCATGGATGGAGCGCGATTTCGCCTGGGCAACCATCGCCCCACAGATGGCCGAGGTCTATCATTGGCTTGTCGAAGGTAGCGATATCCCTCCTTGTGTGCGAGTGGGGTAAGCCGACGTGAAAAACGAATTCCACCTTGACGTCGCCGGCAATCGCGCTGCCCGGAAGTGGTCGGGAACTGAACTGGTGGTCCGCCTCCTTTGGGACCTATCGCATCCGCTGTTCGCCTTGAGCCCGCGGCCGCTCTGGGGATGGCGGCGTTCCCTCCTTCGCTTGTTCGGTGCCCGGATTGGCCGCGAGGTGCATATCTATCCCACTGTGCGGATTGCCATTCCGTGGAACCTGACGATCGGCGATCAGTCGGCCATCGGCGACCGGGCCATCCTGTACGCGCTCGGACCCATCTCGATTGCCGCGCGAGTCACTATCTCGCAAGGAGCTCACCTATGCGCGGGTACGCATGACTATCGCGACCCTGTCATGCCCCTGGAAAAACGCCCGATTGTCATCGGGCCGGGGGCTTGGGTTTGCGCGGATGCCTTCATCGGTCCCGGTGTGATGATTGGGGCCGGTGCTATAGCTGGCGCTAGAGCTGTCGTGGTGAAGGATGTGGATGAAAACTCGATCGTAGCCGGAAACCCTGCAGTGAAAGTTGGCCGTCGTTGAAAGACCGTGACATCGTGATTCCTGTTACTGTGATCATCCCTGTGAAGAATGAAGAATTGAATATTGGAAGATGCTTATCAAAGCTTCATAAGTTTGAAAAAATAATCGTTGTCGATTCGGGAAGTACCGACTCAACGAGAGAAATCGTGTCTGGGTATGACGTTGAACTCGTGAATTTCTCGTGGAACGGAAATTACCCAAAAAAAAGAAACTGGATGCTTATCAATCACGAGTTTGAAACACCATGGGTGTTATTTCTGGATGCAGATGAGCTTGTCTCAGACGAGTTTTGCAAGGAAATGGTTAGCGTTCTGGGGAGTACTGAAATTGAAGGATTCTGGCTAAATTATACGAACTACTTCCTAGGCGTTCCGCTTCGATTTGGTGTGCCGCAAAGAAAACTTGCCCTCTTTCGGGTTGGCTCTGCATATTACGAGAGAATTGATGAAGATCGTTGGAGCAACCTTGACATGGAAGTCCACGAGCATCCCATACTGAACGGCCAGGCCGGTGAAATAAAATCGAAAATAGATCATCAGGATTTCCGTGGAATAGAGAAGTTCATTGACAGGCACCAGGACTACGCCAAATGGGAAGCGAAGCGATACATCAACATTGACTGGTCAAAAGATACAGGGCATTTGACAGATCGGCAAAAATTCAAATATAGACACATGGGAAGCTGGTGGTATCCGTTGTTTTACTTTTTGTACAGCTATCTTTTGCGACTTGGGTTTTTGGATGGATCCGCAGGATTTGCTTATTCATTTTATAAGGCTTGGTATTTTTTTATGATACGAAATTTAATGGTTGAAGATAGTATTGAACAGAATAGGTAATAGGTAAACTGTGCATAACGCAAGGGACTCTGGAGAATGACAAGAATATATGGAAGCCGCAAACGGATCCTCGTTACTGGCGGCGCGGGGTTTGTTGGTTCGCACCTTATCGATCGCTTAATTGACGCGGGGCATGAGGTACTGTGTGTCGACAATCTGTTCACCGGAACGAAAAGGAATATCGATCATTTACATAACAGCCCGCGATTTGAATTTCTGAGGCATGACGTGACACTCCCGCTTTATGTGGAGGTCGATGAGATTTACAATCTTGCCTGCCCAGCGTCGCCCGTTCACTATCAACATGATCCGGTTCAGACGACGAAAACGTCGGTGCATGGGGCAATCAATATGCTCGGCTTGGCCAAGCGGCTTCGTTGCAAGATACTCCAGGCGTCAACTAGCGAAGTTTACGGCGACCCGGCAATTCACCCCCAAACAGAAGAATACTGGGGGCACGTAAATCCCATCGGGCCGCGATCATGTTACGATGAAGGGAAGCGGTGCGCTGAGACGCTCTTTTTCGACTATCATAGACAGCTGAATCTTGAGATAAAAGTGGCAAGAATATTCAATACTTACGGTCCGCGAATGCACTTGGCCGATGGGAGAGTGGTTTCCAATTTTATAGTTCAAGCTCTGAATGGTAACCCCATCACGATCTACGGGGACGGGAGTCAAACTCGTTCGTTCTGCTATGTAGATGATCTGGTCGAAGGGTTGATACGGCTTATGGAGACGAGTTCCTCCGTTACCGGGCCCATCAACATCGGAAATCCCACGGAATTTACCATTAGCGAGCTGGCCCAAAGAATTTTAGCAATGACGGGATCTTCTGTTCCGATTGTCATGATGGATCTGCCCCAGGACGACCCGCGGCAGCGGCGGCCTGACATAACCAAGGCTAGGGACGTGCTTGGTTGGGAGCCAAAGATAGATCTCAAAGAGGGACTCCGCCGAACCGTTGAATACTTTAAGGAGGCGATGTGAGCCAAAACGGTCCGAGCGCAAGCGGCTGGCTTGCATGGCTCAGTGCGGCTCTGTGTCCGAAACCTCATCTGCTCGGGAGCAAAGTGAACAAGGCCTCGTACAAGGTAGGCCTACCGATGTGGCGTGCGTGAAAAGAGCAGAGAATAGACGCTACTTGGTCGCGTTGGTCTGTTTGGCCATCGTTGCAGCTTTTGGATCTTTTGCCTTCTGCACCAGAAGCAGCGTTGCGCAGTCCGCTCAGGATTTCGATTGGAGCAGCATTCCTGCATTCTCCATGGCGGGTGGTCTAGAGGCATTCTGGAACGTCGGAGACGGTTCGAAGGGCGAGGCTTCGAAGAACGCCTACGCGAGGGGCTTCAAGCCCGTAACGATCTTGAACACCTATTCGGATTTTCCGGGTGGGCAACGTGAGAATATCTCCCGTGCGGTAGGGGTAAAGAACCTCAATCCGTGGCAGAGGCCGGCTTTCTTCGAGCGTATCATACGGCGCAACATCGAACGGGCGCCGGCAAAGGGGATATACGTCCACGACATTGAGTTCTCCTTCGAGGAAGATACGACACGTGCTTGGGGGAACCAGGCGACCCGACAGGCGTCGGGCATATCGCTAAAGGACGCATTCAACGAAGCTTACTTCCGACAATGGGCGGAATGGTTCTGGCTGCCTCTGAAATGGACGAAGGAGCGTTATCCGGATGCCCGCGTCGGATTGTACGGGGCACAACCGTTTCGCCGAGACTACTCGGGTAGATCCGGCAAGAATGCAGCTCAAATCGACGGCACTCACAGATCGGATTGGCAGCTTTGGAAATATATTGACCCCTACGTCGATTTTTACATAGCCAGCATATATGTGCTCTATAACAGGCCAGATTCTGTCTTGTACATGGCGGCCAACGTCGAAGAAAACTTTCTACGCACTCGGTCCCTGGGCGACAAGCCGGTTTATGCCTACGTATGGTTGCGATTTCATGACGCTAACCCACGGCTCAAGGGCACGGAACTGCCCCCTTACCTGGTCGAGGCGATGGCAATCGTGCCATACTTCAGCGGGGCCAAGGGCGTTGTCCTGTGGGGCTGGGAGCCTCAGCTGAAAGTTGGTACCCGGCAGCCGTATGAGCAGCTAGCGCTTTTCGCCCAGTCACTAAAGAGAATTTCTGCACTCTCGGAGAAAATAGCTCACGGTCGGCTAATAATCGATCAACCTGCCTATGCAGTATGGAACACACGTGGATCCTTAATCCGTAGGGTGTTAGTAGATGAAAACGAGTGTGTTGTCATGGCGATCAACCCCTGGCAGAACGACAACGAGCGAACGACGCAACCCATTAAATGCGGCTCACTCAGTGCCCAAATCGTCCTCAAAGGTAAGCGTACGACTTTGGTTGTCGTGAATAGGCAGGGGGTGCGGGCTTATTGACCTGCTACAGACGGTCGAATTCGCACGGCCAGGAGATGTGGGCCGGGCACGACGGGAGTAGAGACATGTCGACGAGGATGGCGACGGTACTCGGCTTGATAGCGCTCGCGTTTACGGGCGGCTTTCTGATCCTCATCATCAACAAGGGAACGAATTTGCGCTCGCTGGCGCCGAAACCAATCCCGGCCCTCACACCGTTCGATGGCAAGCTTGTTGTCAAATCGATCGACGATTTGCGCATCGCCAACCGTAAGATCGTGCTGTGCGGCGTAGCATTTACCAAATCCCAGTCAATGCGCAGTCTGGTCACTGAGGCGATGCGCCGGGATTATCAAGGGCTCGCCTTGACATGTAAGCCCGTTGGCGCGGGGACACCATGCGACGGCAATATCGGGCCGAAATTCCGTGACGCCGTCGTCGTGCAGTGCCTTACCTCCGAGGGTAGGGACCTGGCTGCGGACCTCGTCGAAGCCGGGATCCTGTGCGGACAGCCCGCGCAGGCCGGCTCGACCTACAAAGCTTGCGCGCAAGGCTCCTAGTGGTCCTGCTTGCCATGAGAGTCCGTATCGAGACTGCCTGCCCGCGTGCGAGTCATGGTAAGCGCGGAGCTGATGCCGTTTTGGTAGTTCCAAGGCATGAGCGCCTCGATATCGCTGTTTGGCCAGCCATTGGCGATGCGCTCGAGGGTCGCGGTGAGCCAGGCGGTATCCATATGGCCAAGGCCGCGATGCTATGGTCTCGAGTTGCCGCAGGTTTGGGCGGAGCATCACCGGCAGCCCTGCGCTCTTGATGATTTGCCGAAGGTTGTCGATGCCGGCTTGGGTGAAGAGGACAACAGTTTCGCTTAATTCGTGCGGCAACCGTCTTCCGAGAACATCTCGATCGAGCAATCGCGCAAAAAGTCTTCGTCCCCTTCGAGCATCTCGGCCACGCATTTGAGAGTGTAAAGAGCGGAGTTGCGATATCCACCTCCCGGCCTCAACGATCCGGTTTGCATGTGAGCCCAATGGGCCAGATCAGGCATCTTTAGCTGCTGTGATCGTCAAAGGGCTCCAATTCCAGGGAAGCGAGTCCTCGAGCCGTGTGATCGACGTGTCGGCGACGCGCGCGAGGACATCGGCCAGCCAAGCCTGCGGATCGACGTCGTTGAGCTTGGCAGTGTCGATCAGCGTCGCCATGAAGGGGGCCCGATCGTCACCGCGATCGGAGCCTGCAAACAACCAAGCTTTCCTGCCGAGAGCGAAGACCGATTCATTATGCACCTCCTTTTCAAATGGCGGAAAACAGCGATTCTTGGTTGTCGTCGTGGATGCGACGCGGAGTATTGCGCGCCAAATCGGCCTTGATCCGTTCGTCTTCGAGGTCGCTGGCGCGGATCTGGTAGGGCGCGCCGCGCATGACCTGCTCGGCGGGCAAGAGGCCATCCCTTATGAACCGGCGGATTTTAACGTGCGAGACTCCAAGCCGGGCGGCCGCGTCCGACATGGTGAGCCACTCGCCATTCTTGTCGGAAGAGCGATAGCCGCTGATCTTGTGCACCGTGCGCAGCGATTGGACGCGACGCGCGGTCC
>NZ_JAMYPO010000055.1:0-36610 GCF_040320365.1 Mesorhizobium sp. M0701 | reverse complement strand
TCACCCGTTGCTCAACCCGCGCCATACGGCGTAAAACCCGCCGAGGCTCTAACTGCAGCCGGATGAAAATTCAGTGGCAGGTCACCGTCGCGCCTGTCTCCGATGAGGAATTGCGCGAGCTGCCGGTCGACCGCTTCCGGCCGCTCGATGATGAGGCCGAGCGCTGCCAGGTCCTCGGCGATCGATCTGTCAGACGAGAGATATCCGCCCCATGCCTCGGGCGCCGGATCGTGCAAGCGCACGATCAGTATTCTGGTCAGCGAAGGCTTTGGCTCCGGGCCGATGATGGCACCGCCACACATATAGCCGCCGAGCACGCTTCCCGGCTGCGACTGCGGGAACAGGCAGAAGAAGAAGTGGGCGTCGCCGTCGGTCTCCTTCAGATGCACATAGAGGCCGCGTTTTGCCAGCGAGACCTGCCCGCTGATCAGCAGTTGGCCGGTTGGCAATATCTCTCGATAGGAGGCGGTCAGGCCGTGCCCCTCCGGCCCGGCTTTTTATCGACAGACTGCCCCTGATCAGCTGGCCGTGATGATAGGGCGACAGAGCCTGCGAATAACACGCGTAGGCTCCGGCCAGGGCGGCGCCAACGCTTCGGTTCTCATGCGCGGAGGTCTTCGGTGGTCCACCGGCGCGGCGCTCCAGTTCGGCCATGCCGATGCCGTGGCGGGCGCAGATTGCCGCCGTAAAGGCTGGGAGGTCGCTCTCGGCAATCCAGGCGCCGGGCTGCTCCAGGCCAAGAAGCTTCGACCAGTCATCATAGACGCTGAGCTCGCGCGGCTGCGCGCGACCCTGCAACCATTTGTCAGCGCGCCCGAGATCGAACGCCGTTTTCGGGTTGATAGCCCGGAATGCCGCCGGAGCGCGTGGGAGCGGAATGTGCTGTGCTGCCAAATGGCGTCGCGAACGCGCGGCTCTGCCAATTCGAGCAGCACCGCAGTAACCCCGCCGATGAACAGCGCAATAGGATTCGGAAAATACGCCAGGACACCGAGTTGGGCGGTAACAGCGCCGGCTCGCCTTGCGGGATCAAGAAGTCCATCTGAGATCCGAGCCGCTGGCGCATGAACGAGTGCCCAAGAGTATCCACACGACGCTCAAGCGGGCGAGGCAGAGGAATGATGCCCGAGTTGCCAAACATGGTACGCCTCCAACTCCTGGGAACAAAAAGCGTTAGACCTGTGGCTAGCGGATGCAATATGCACGAACGTCTTTGGTCTTCCCGTCGTTCCAAATCCCAGTTCGAGGGCGGCGTCCTGTCCGACAAGCGGGCGCTGCGCACGAGCGGGCATCGGCTACCATGGGTCCTTTCATCCTGATGCGATTACGATTCGGTCGGGCGCGCCAATAGCTGCTCCCGTCACGAAGACTGCGGAGACACGGGGTGGGTATGAGCGTAGCGCGTATGCAGGACTGGACGCAGGATTGGCGTCGCGGAGGGCCGCTTTGCGCCTAACGACGGCCATAGGGGCGTCTTTTGCCTCCGCTCGGAAGCAGACGCCGGAGAACAACCAATAGTCAATACCGAAGCTGGAGCCTGAGCCAAAGAGATGCCCGAGGAGCGTACAGCAACTAAGACGCCTGCCAAATCGTCCCGTCGGGCTGCTATCGGTCCGATACCGTCGGCTAGCGCGCACCCTTTTTAGAGCTTGGATAGGTTTTGCCGATATCTATCGGTAAAAGGAGCCGGAAAGTCATGACCGAGATCTGGCACTCACTCCTCGCCAATCTTGCCCTCGTCTCCATCCTGGTCGTCGCTTGGGACCTTGTGGCGGATTTCACGGGGCGTCTCCCGCAGCGGGTACAGTCGCTGCTTCTCGGCTTGGTCATGTGCGCGGGCGCGATCATTTCCATGGCGACGGCTCTGTCCGTCTCCGGCTTCGTCGTCGATCTGCGGGCCGCTTTTGTCGGAGCCGCCGCGTTCTTCGGCGGGTGGCCGGCGTTGTTCATCGCCACCGCCGGCTCCATTGCCTATCGCCTCTATCTTGGCGGGCAGGGTGCCAGCGTCGGCATCGTGAGCATCCTGATCACCGCCGTCGTCGGTCTGGCATGGCACCACATCGTGGCGGCCCGGTCGCGCACCATGTTCGACATACTTGGCCTGGGCGTGTCGGTCGCGCTTGCCGGGCTGATCACCCTTCTGATCATCCCCCCGCAAGTCGTCGCCGGCTTTGTGCAGCAGAGCACGCTCCCGTCGCTGGTGTTCCGTTTCCTCAGCACCTTCATCATCGGCGTTCTGCTCGATCGCCAGCAGCGGCGGCGTGATCTCGCCATGTCCAACATGATCTACCGGGCCATGGTCCGCGAGCTGCCGGATAGCCTCAACATGAAGGATGTCGACGGCCGCTTCATCGCGGCCAATCCAGCCACCGCCGAACTGGTGCGCGCCGCCTCGGTCGAGGACCTTATCGGCAAGACGGATTTCGATTTCTACCCCAAGGACGTGGCCGAGCGCTTCAGGCAGGATGAAACGGGCGCGCTGGAGGCCGGGCAGACATTGCGCATCGACCAGCCCGCTCTCCTACCGGACGGCAGGCAGGGCTGGCTTTACACGCTGAAAACGCCTTTCCGCGACGAGGCCGGCAAGATCGCCGGCGTCATCACCTACAACCGCGACATCACCGAGCAGAAGCGCACCGCCCAGCTCAAGAACGATTTCATTTCCACGGTCAGCCACGAATTGCGGACCCCATTGACCTCCATCCGCGGCTCGCTTGGTCTGATCGCGGCCGGCGTGGCGGGCGAACTGCCGCCCAAGGCCGCCAATCTCGTCAACATCGCCCACACCAATAGCGAAAGGCTGGTTCTTCTCATCAACGACATCCTGGATATGGAGAAGATCGAATCAGGCGTGATCACCTTCAAGATCAAGCAGATGCCTGTCCGTCAGGTCCTGGAGCAGGCCATTGCCGCCAGTTCCAACTACATGGCCGACAGTCGGATCAGGATCGTTCTGGTCGACGATGCCCCGCGCGCCGAGGCCAACATCGATCCGGATCGCCTGCATCAGGTGATGGCGAACCTGCTGTCGAATGCGATCAAGTTCTCGCACACCGATGGCACCGTCACGGTGAAACTCCAGCGTCATGACCGCGACATGCTGCGCATCTCCGTGGTGGACCAGGGCGCCGGCATCCCCGAGGCGTTCCGCAGCCGCCTATTCGGCAAGTTCGAGCAGGCGGACGCCTCCAGCACGCGTAAGATAGGCGGCACCGGCCTGGGCTTGAGCATCGTCAAGGCTATCGCCGAAAAGCTGGGCGGCGCCGTTTCCTTCGAAACCGAGGAAGGCAAGGGAACAGCGTTTCACGTCGAGCTTCCCGAAGCGCACAGGCAGGCCGAGAAGCCGGTTTTGGTCGAGCGCCGGGCGCGCAAGCGCGATGGCCGCCTGCGTGTCCTCATCTGCGAGGACGAGCCCGACGTCGCTGCGGTGATCGCAGCACTTCTCGATGCTGAAGGCTTTTCCAGCGACGTCGCGCCCGATATCGACACCGCCAAGGCGCTCCTGAGCTCCCGCGACTACGTGGCGCTGACGCTCGACATCAAGCTAGCGGAGGAATCCGGCATCAAGCTCTTCTACGAGATCAGGGCATCACCGGCCAATTCCGACATTGCGGTCATCGTCATCTCCGCTGTCGCCGACGAGGCCAGGCGCTCGCTGAACGGCAGCGCCGTCGGCATCGTCGACTGGCTGGAGAAGCCGGTGGATTCGAAACGGCTTCACGCCGCTCTCGCCAAGATCGTCGGCCGCAGGATCGAGCCGAAGCCGCAGATTCTGCATGTCGAAGACGATGAGGGCGTGCTTGCGGTGATGTCGGAGGGGCTGGGTTCGAGCGTCTCGATCACATCCGCAAAGACGCTGCAGCAAGCCCGGCAGGCGGTCGCTCGCCATCGCTTCGACCTGGTCATCTTGGACATCGCACTTCCCGACGGATCTGGCCTCGACCTCCTCGTCGATCTGCCGCTCGAGACCGCGGTCATCGTGTTTTCGGCGGCGGAACTCGACCAGAAACTCGGCGACCGGGTGCAGGCGATCATGACCAAGACCAGGGCCTCCGAAATCGATGTCGCGAAGCTGGTCAGAAGCATGCTGATCGCTTCTCGCGACGGCAGCGCGCCGACCCCTGGCAAGGAGTGACGATGATGCCGGCAAGGATCCTGTATGTGGATGACGAGAACGATATCCGCGAAATCGCCCAGATGTCGCTCGAGCTCGATCCGGAATTCGAGGTGCGATCCTGCTCTTCGGGCATCGAGGCGCTAACCGATGCCGCCGATTGGCAGCCCGACCTCATCCTGCTCGATGTGATGATGCCGGATATGGATGGGCCTGAAACGCTGAGGCGCCTGGCCGATTCGCCGCTGACGGCCTCAATCCCCGTGGTGTTCATCACGGCGCGCACCCAGACGCATGAGGTGGAGCGCTATCTCGCCATGGGAGCCGTAGGGGTTATCGCCAAACCCTTCGATCCGCTGGCGCTTGCAGGTGAAGTGAGGAAGCTGCTCCCGCAGCGCGATGGCCCGGCCTAGACGCGCCAAGGGAAGGCGGCGGCAAGAAGCTGTCGGCAAGCGCGGTTTGCCGTTTGCGGCTCCTATACCATGGGCCGATATTCATCTAGTGATTGTATCGAAATGCAACCGTCGCGAATCAGCTTTATCTATGATCGCGCGGCGTTGGCGGGCGCGGGGAAAGCTGCGCGGAATTCTGGCATGGACCACTTTGGCGGATGTCGGTTCATGGGTTGATCACTCCGGGGGGCGACGGAACCGGAGCAGGACTGGTGGATGGAGCGAAAGCAAGAGTTCTGATCTGCGATGATGATCCCTTGTTGCTCGAGCTGATGGAATTCAGGTTGAGGGCGAAAGGATACGAGGTCATCAAGGCGGTGGACGGGGCCGAAGCGCTGGCGAAGGCGGAGCAGGACCGCCCCGACATCATTGTGCTCGACGCGATGATGCCCAAGGCCGACGGCCTGGAGGTACTGGCCCGCCTCAAAGCCGATCCGGCTCTGTCGGAAACTCCAGTGATCATGCTGACCGCCCGCAAGGCTGAAAGGGACATTGTCTCGGCCCTTGAGAAAGGAGCCGACGACTACCTGGTGAAGCCATTCATCCCCGAGGAGCTTCTGGCCCGGCTCGCGCGTCTGATCTCGCGCAAGAGCGGGAAACGCTGATGAGGCGCAGCCGGCGCGCAGCTCTGGCCGTATGCCTGATCCTGGCGATCGCCGCGCCTCCCGGCGCCGCGCTGGCGCAGACGGTCGACGAGCTCTACGCGTCCGGCGTCAAGGCCAGGCAAGCGCAGCATTTCGACGAGGCGGCGGACCTTTTCCGGCGCGCGCTGGCGCTCAAGCCCGACAATGCCGACGCCCTGGTGCAACTCGGCTTCGCCGAGCTCGGCCGCGACAATCTGCCGGCCGCCCGGCAGGCCTTTTCCAGGGCGCTGTCCCTTGCCGCGACCTATCGGGACGCCAGCTTCGGCATGGCCGAGGTCGAGTTCCGCTCCGGCAATCCGGATGCCGCGCTGCCGCTCGCCGAGAAGGTCGCGCAGGCCGATCCCGGCAATGCCGACGCCGCAGCGCTTGTCGAGAACATCCGCAAGGCGAAGCAGGCTGCCGGCAGTGAGGCGAAACGGGCTCCCGCGGTTCCGGCGCGGGCAAAGGAACCGGCCAGCCGGCGGCCCGATCCCTTCGCCGGCCTGATGGAGCAGGGCAGGCGCCT
The DNA here is from genome assembly GCF_040320365.1 of Mesorhizobium sp. M0701. Lineage (NCBI taxonomy): Bacteria > Pseudomonadati > Pseudomonadota > Alphaproteobacteria > Hyphomicrobiales > Phyllobacteriaceae > Mesorhizobium > Mesorhizobium sp. M0701. The sequence goes on along the minus strand of NZ_JAMYPO010000055.1, from coordinate 30,895 downwards.
GCGGGCGGCGGGAAAGCTGCCCGAAGCGGAGACGGTCTATCGCCGGGCGCTGAGGCAGGCGCCGAAGAACACCGACATCCTGGTCGCCCTTGGCCTTGTCGTCGGCTCCAGCCGGCGCTTCGACGAGGCGGGGCATTTCTTCGACCGCGCGCTTGCAATCAAGCCCGGCCTTCTCGACGCGCGGCTTGGCAAGGTGCGCCTGGCGATCTGGCAGGGCGATGCGCCGCGCGCCCGGGCGCTGGTCGACGGCGTGCTTGCCTCGGCGCCGGACAATGTCGAGGGGCTCGACCTGGATGCGAGAATTGCTCTGCTCGAGGTCGACTACAGGCGCGCCAGGCAGTCGTTTCAGCGCGTGCTTGCGGCCGATCCGCGCAACGCCGACGCGCTGGTCGGGCTCGGCGATGTGCGCCGCGCCGAGGGTGACGACGACGCCGCGCGGGAAGCCTATCGCCAAGCGCTCGCCATCGAGCCAGGTTCTGCCGATGTCGAGCAAAGGCTGGCCGTGCCGCCGCCGCGCAAATGGCGACTCGACCTCGGCGGCGAGGTGAGCGATCTCACCGATGGTCTCGGCGACTGGACCGACAGTTCGGCCGGCCTTGCCTATCGGCTGTCGCCGCGCACGACGATTTCCGGCCGTGCGCGGCTGGCCACCCGCTTTGGCCACACCGACGTCCAGGTCGAGGGCCGCATCGATCAGGCCTTCTCGCCGGCATTCTCCGCCTATGCTTTGGCGGCGTCGACGCCGGAAGCCGACTTCCTGGCGCGCTATTCGATCGGCGCCGGCGCTTCGTGGCAGCTCGTGGCGCCGGCAAAGGCGTTCGGCCCGTTGTCTCTGAACATCGACGCCCGCTACGACAATTTCGCCAACACAAATGTCACCAGCATCTCGCCCTGGGTGCAAGGTTATGTCCTCGACGGCCGCCTTGGGCTTTCCGCCCGCTGGGTGCATGTGCAGGACGATGTCGGCACGCGCGCGAACGGCTATGTGCTTCGCGCCGACCTTGCGGTGACACAGCGCTTCAATTTGTTCGGCGGCTACGCGGACGCCCCCGAAATCTCCAACGGCACGCTGGTGCCGACGCGCACCGTCTTCGGCGGCATTTCCTGGGACGTCAGCGACCCGCTGACGCTGCGCGCCAGCATCGCGCATGAGCAACGCCCGACATTCGACCGAAGCATATTCGGGCTCGGACTGACCGCGCGGTTCTGACCATGTGGTACATCTGGGATCTATCCATATTGCTCACCGCTCTTTCCCTGGTAATCATGCTGTTCCTGATCGCGCGCCGCGTGCTGCAGGAGCGCTGGGGCAGGGCTGGGGCCGACCAGCGGCGCCAGCTTCTGACGGCGCTGATCGCCTTCACCGAAAACCGCGACCGCGAAGTCCTGAAGGCAGCGGTGCTCGTGGTCCCGGCGGGCGTGGCGATCAATGCCGGGTTCGAGTTCATTTCGCTGCTGCGCGGCGAGGAGCATGACGACGTCCTTTCCGCCTTCAACGAATGCGGCCTGCCGGCCCTTGTCGGCAGGCAGCTGGAAAAAGGCAACGTGGCCGATCGCATACACGCGGCCGAGATGCTGGCGGCGCTGCGTTCGGAAGGTGCGGTGGCAAGCCTGCTTTCGGCGCTCGACCACGACCGTTCGCGCGAGGTCAGGATCGCCGTCGCCATCGCGCTCTGCGATCTCGGCAGCCTGCCGCCGCTCGGCATTGCGCTGCGCAAGATCGGCGTGGCGGGGCAGCGCTCGCGGCGCCTGATCGAGCTTTTCAGGCGCTTTCCGCCGGCGCGCCTCCACCAGCTCGCGGACCATGCCGCGCGTGTTGACGCCGTGCCCTTCATTCGAGCGGCCGCGATCGACGCGCTTGCCCGCGCCGGCGGCTTTCGCTTCGCCGATTTCTTCGCCCGCCTGGCCGGCGACGCATCGCCCGAGATTGCCGCCGCGGCGCTGCGCGCGCTCGGCCTCACAGGACACGCCGACGCGCCGGCGATCCTGGCGACCGCAATGGCAAACGGCAACTGGGACGTGCGCAGCGCCGCCGCCGATGCCGCTGGCCGGCTCGGCCTGTCTGAACTCGCCCCGCCACTGGCCAGGCTGATGGACGATGAGGCGTGGAACGTGCGCTATGCCGCCGCCAATGCGCTGCGCTCCTTCGGCCAGCCGGGAGAGCGGCTGCTGCGCGACATTTCCGACAGCGAGGTCTCGCGCAGCCAGCGCACCGCCTCGCTCGTTCTTGCCGAGGGGCCGGCCTTATGATCGCCGACTGGAGCCACGAGATCGTTCTTGCCGCCACCATCCTGTCTTGGTTCATCATCGGGGCGGGGCTGGCGCAGACGATGATCTATTTCCTGCAGCTCGCCGTCGCAGGCTATGCGCTTTCCAAGCGCCCGCCGGTGGCGCGCTCGGCGCTGCTCTGGCACCGTTATGGCGACCTCGCGCCGCCGATCGCGCTGCTGGTGCCCGCCTATAACGAGGCGTTGAACGTGGTAGAGAGCGTCCATTCCATGCTCGCGCTCCAATATCCTAATTTCGAGGTGATCGTCATCAATGACGGCTCGAAGGACCAGACGCTGCAGCGCCTGATCGAGGCCTTCAGGCTGGTGAAGTTCCATCGGCCCTATGAGGAGGCGCTCGCGCACAAGCCGATCCGCGGCCTCTATTCCTCGCCGACGACCGAGCGGCTGTTCGTGGTCGACAAGGAGAATGGCGGCAAGGCCGACGCCCAGAACGCCGGCATCAATGTCTGCCGCGCGCCGCTCTTCTGCGCGATCGACGGCGACTCCATCCTCGAGCCCGATGCGCTGATGCGCGCCGCTCAGCCTTTCATCGACGACCCCGAGCGCACCATCGCCGTCGGCGGCACGATCCGAATCGCCAACGGCTCGAAAATCGAAGCGGGCAGGGTGCGCGAGATCCATCTGCCGCGCCGCCTGCTGCCGCTGCTCCAGGTGGTCGAATATCTGCGCGCCTTCCTCATGGCGCGGCTTGCCTGGAGCCGCATCAACACGCTGATGCTGGTCTCCGGCGCTTTCGGCGTGTTCCGCCGCGCAGAAGTGGTGGCGGTGGGCGGCTTCACCAGAGGTTCGATGGGCGAGGACCTGGACCTCGTCATCAAGCTGCACCGCCATATGCGCGACGCTAGGCGCAAATACCGCATTCAGTTCATTCCGGAACCGGTGTGCTGGACGGAGGCGCCGGAAACGCTGAGCGTTCTGGCACGGCAGAGGACGCGCTGGCAGCGCGGCGCGCTCGAATGCTTCTTCCGCCACCGCGCCATGCTCTTCAATCCGCGCTATGGCCGCGTCGGCTTCCTCGGCTTCGGCCACATCTTGATTGCCGACGTGCTGGGGCCCGTGGCGGAGGTGCTGGGCTACATCCTGATCCCGGCCTTCTGGCTGCTCGGCATCCTGTCGGCCGAATATCTTTTGGCCTTCACCTCGCTCATCTTCACCTATGGCGTTTGCGTCAGCGTATGCTCCCTCATCCTCGAAGAGGCCGAGCTCCAGCGCTTCCCGCGCGCCCGGGACCTGGCCGTGCTGACGGCGGTCGCCGTGATCGAGAATTTTGGCTATCGCCAGCTCAACAATTTCTGGCGCCTGAGGGGCTGGTGGCAATTCTTGCGGGCAGACCAGAACTGGGGCGAGATGACCAGGACCGGCCTTTCCGGCGCCAAGAAATAGGCATGGCCGGACGCATCATTGCAGCGTCCGCTCGATCTCCGCAATTAGGGCATGGAGCGCGGCTTCGGCCGCCCCTTCATCCCCATTCTCGATCAGCAGCGTCTCCAGCGCGGACGCCCGCGCGCTGATCTCCCCAAACCCGAACGTACCCGCCGCCCCCGCCAGCGAGTGGGCGATACTAACCATTGCATCGCGGGTGGGGGGGGCATCGCCTTGACGTGCAATGGCCTTCAGCTCCGCGAGCTGATCGGCGCATCGGACAAGGAAACGCTGCCGGAGAGGGGCGAAAGGATCGTTTGAAATGAGGTGGCGCTCCTCCTGGATCGTTTCGGCGGGTATTCAAGCAGAAAGCGGCTTGGGTCGAAACGGACTGCTTGTCGCGCATGATCTCCAGGGCAACGGCCTTCTCATACACCATCAACCACGACGGGATCTCGTCCCTCCGACTTAGCACGGAATAGTGCCAGGCCGGCGGCTTTGACGAGATCATTCAGGCTCTCGTTCTCGTTGGGTACCGTTGTAGCGACGCCAACGCTGGTCACTCTGCCGCAATCGTGCGGAATGTTCAGATCTCGCACGCTTTGGACGAGCCGGAAGGCTATTTCGTTCGCATGTTCCATTGAAGCGTCAACCAACACGATCACAAACTCTTCGCCCCCATATCGTGCAGCCAGGTCGTTGGAGCGACCAGCGCCAGTTTGGATTGCGCGGGCAATTTGTTTGAGCACCTCGGCTAGCCGGCTGTAGCCGACCACATCCGAGACCAGGATCGCTGCTATTTTGCGGGTCGCACTCATCTCGTGCTCCCTCCATCCAGCCATCCAGTCTGGCACTACTGCCGACCAGGCGCGCTGTCTCACTGCTTCGAAGTCGCATAAAAGGCAGTGCGGAATGCACAAAGCAGCAGGAGAAGGGGGCTCCGTTCATAACGCGTAGGCCCCGCTAACACCGGCTGAGTCCGCAATTCAGCCAATCCGGCCGTTTCTGCCAAGCCAGCGCAGGCACCTTGCGGTTCGTTTCGCGCCGGTTATAAGGCCGGCGCCCTCGCCGGCTTCGTAGGGCACTTGGTGACGGGAGGTAGGTTGCCAGCCGCGTAAGCCTATACCAGTTCTTCCCGGGCCTTCTCGACGGCAGCTTGCGGCGTGTACATGTCGATCAACGCAGGGGTGCCCGACATGGTCGCTGGTAGCCTTCCGCTCGCAAGGCGACAGTGTATGGCCGCCGGCGCGTTCAGATAAGCCGCAGCCGCCGCTTTCGTCCTGTGTGGCCTCTTGCCGCCGCGTGGCTTGTTGGTGACATACGCGGGCCGCTGCTCGTACCAGCAGCGTCGGTGTAGGTAACAAGCATGCCGCCTTCGGCCTTCTTGCGAGCGCCGGGCTTTGTGTAGAAGTGCATGCCAGCAATTTCGGCCACATGGCCATCAAAGTCCGGTCTCATGCTACGCCCTTCAGGAGGCGACAACATTCCGCAAGCACAGCACATCACCCAGCCTAGCGGCTCGCTCCATCCCGTGCGCGGCCCTTCAATCCAGCCCAACGCCCCGGCATATGTCACGCTCTGACGGCCGTATCTGATGCAGAACCTCCGGCCACACTTCGTCGAGCCCATCCTATGCCGGCTCCACCATAGTTTCAGACGTCACCTCGTCGCCTGGCACGTCATGCGTCTCGGCGTCGTCGGGATTGGCGTCTCGCGGGTTAAGATAACCCTGCGCGCCTTCCGTACGCGTTTGGCCGGTGGTGTCGGGGATCTCTTGCAGCACGGCAAGCGCTGCGGCTGGATCTTCTTTGGCCGGCCAGTGCACCGCACGCATGCCGCCGCGGAAACGAGTGTTGTCATTGTCGGCACGGAGGGCGCCGGTGAATTCCCCAGGTTTGAATTCCGGCTGCCAGGCCGGGTAGTCCCATGATGCGATGCGCGGAGCGGGTAAAGAATAAATCCGAAGGAGGCGGGCGAGCACCCCTATGCCACCTTTCTTTCTCGCCATCTCGCTCGTTATTAATCTTGCCCTTTCGTAGGAGGGCTGTGTGGTGTTGGAAACAGGTGAGCAGCAATATTATCGGCAGCTTGGCGGCATGAAGAAATCTTAAAAAATGCACTCCGAGATACGTTTCTGGATGTGAAGCTAACGACAATCTTCAATTTGATTCGTATAGAATCGCGTGTTGTGAACGCGTAGTTGAGGAGCCCCCGAAATGAACGCAAAGCTCAAAAGCGAAGCCCGTCGCAAGGTAATTCTTCATGGACACCTTAATAACAACCGTTGAAAGATATTGCGACCAAGATCGGATGCTCACTGGCGAGTTTAAGAGTCAGCGCCAGTAAACTCAGTTGCACTCGAACCCCGACGGAGGCGGCGGAATTTCGGCGTGGCTTTCATATGCCGGAACACAAACGGGAAGAAATCTCGCGATTGCGGCGCAAATTCTGGGAATCTTAACAGTGTAATCATCAGATGTCGAGTTAGGTTATTACGGACGGATACTATCACTTGAAGACTTTCTGCAGATCACGAGTAGCTTTATTGGGTAGGGGTAGAAAATGACTCTGATCGATAGACATAGTGATCCTGTTTCGGGTAGCCGATACATTGCGACAACGACCAAGTATAACCATGAGGCGCATACGACGCGGCCCTCTTGTATTTTTCCTCCAGATCGTGCATCGGGCGCAGGGGTCGGGGAGCCAAGAGCACGCAGCCTGGAATCCATAACCGGCATGCTTGATCGCATCGGCTGCGGCTATCTCGTGCTGAACCGCGAGAGGAAAGTGCTCGAATGGAACGCAGCCGCTCAAACCACGCTGGAGCGCCAGGGAGAAGTGGCCGATACGGCCAGCGGTCTTTCCGTGGCTTTGAGGCGGCTGCTCGCGAATGTTCCGGCCCATTTCCTGCCGGGCTCATTATCGTGGGTGGTGATCCGCAGCAACGGCGACAGGCCGGTGATATTGAACGAGAACGGGTTTATCGCTCCTGACGGAACGAGCATTGTGGCGTTACTGGATCGCGAGAACAGGTCGGGGCCAAATCCTCAGACACTGCAAAAGATGTTTGGTTTGACGAGCGCGGAAACGCACTTGGCGTTGCGCTTGGCTCAGGGCGACGCGCCGCTGGAGATCGCCCGCAGTTGGCGCCTCAGCCGCACCACGATCCGCTCCCAGCTTGCCTCGCTGTTCGCCAAGACCGAAACGAAACGTCAGGCCGAACTGGTGGCTCTTCTTGGGCGCATTTCAGTCTTGCCATAAGGGCCGTCGTTTGGATCCATCTCAGCAGACAGCCAATCCCGAAACGCTTTGATTTTCCGCTGGGCGATGGCGCGGGGCGGGCAGAGGAGCATGAATCTCGAAAAGAGAGTCACTCGCACGCACCAAAGCCGCAATGGCGTCTACGGACAAGCACACAGGCAGGAGGTTGATAGCTACTGCTGTGCTTGGGGTCGCCTACTTCGTAGCCTATCCATATTCCCCTGGTTTGATGCGCCTCATCGGCATCGCGTTTGTAATTTGCGCCTTCTACCGCACGCAGAACCCTTAGATATCCGGCCTGTGGTTGCCCTATTATGCCCCCGGTCGCTTGTTCTTGACGTAGCCCAAAGCCTCGACGTGCGTCCCGTCGACATCTGTGACGAGCACAAGTTTCGGCGAGAATGCGCTGGTGCCGTCGGTGCCGACGACCTTGACTATCCGTCCGCTTTCCGGGTGGAGGCATCGAATTGGGTGGTTAGGGCGATCATGTCGTTTTCTATTTTCTCTGCTCAGATTGAACCGCCGGTTGTCACGTTGTGATTATGCTTTTGCCTGCCTTTCTGTGCCCCTCATAATGGGCAAAGAACCGGATTCAGAAGCATGCTCACAACGTAACAACGAGAGAGAATATATCTTCCACATGGCCATCAGCTCTTCTGGAAACGGCTTCATGAGATGTTCCGGGTCGGGGTCGTCAGCCAGGTCATGTAGTCTTCGGGCGTCAGAATCATCGGCATACGGTTGTGGATCGTCGCCATGAGCGGATTCGGCTCACAGGTCAGCAGCGTGAAGGTGCGGATGTTGTCGCCGCTAGCGGGGTCGCGCCTCCCAGAGCGCCGCCAAGGGCGAACGGCTCGCCCGACTTCATCGCAATGGCATAGGGCTGTTTGTTCTTGCCGGTGCCGAAGATGTCCTTCCATTCAAAGAAGCCGTCGATCGGCATCAGCGCGGCGTGACTGATAGGCGGCTTTGAACATGCCGCGCTGCGCTTCGAGCCATGATAAACGTGGTCTGGATGGGCAGCCACAAGCATCAGAAGGGAGAAGCGCAGCGACGCATCATGTGGGATTGGATGTGTCAGTGAAAGAGACCGCCATTTGCATTGGACGAAACAGGCCAGATTTGCCGCCAGATTTGCCGCGAGATAAAGATGGCGAACCATCCGGAGGATCTGGCACGGGTGCTCAAGGAGCCCAGCTGGTGGGTTGAGCGGGTTGGGCTTGAAGCCGGGCCTTGTCGCAGTGGTTGTTCGAAGGCCGGCCAGGGCCGGCCTGCCGGTGATCTGCATCGAGACCCGCCACACCAAGGCATTTCCTTAAGGCCCAGGTGAACAAACCGACCGCAATGATGCCCGCGGCATTGCGCAGATGCGCAGATGATGCGAGTCAACCTGTTTCGCCCGGTGCATGTGAAAACCCTGACGAGCCAGAAGCGCCGGGCGCTGCTGACCGCCCGCAAGCTCTTGCAGGAAAAGGCCATTGCCGTTGAGAACGATCCCCGCGGCTTGCTACCGAACTTCGGAGCGGCTGCATCTCGCGTTCGAAGCCGCGCGGCTTGCATTCGGCGTACGGACACGCACATCGCGGATTCCTGCCTACATGCGTGAGCCGGTCGCGGGGCTGCTCGACAAGGGCTTTGCGAGGACGCTCGCGAAGTTGCTTGATCCCGGCAAGCGCGTGCCACTGCCGAAGTCGCCCTCGCCGTCGAGCGACACGATCTATCTCACGGTCGTGGACCGCGACTGCACGACGCCACACTTCTGACTGCGCAGCGACGGCTGATCGGCACAGGCGGCCCGACATCCCCCCAACCCGGACGCCTGCCGCCTGTGCCAGCCCCCAAGCCATTGCGAGCATCTGCGCACGTGGCCAAATTGTCGTTAGCCTCGCATCCGAATACTTATCCGGGCGTACATATCTCGCTCTTGCAGCGCTCTTGCACGCCGTCCTTTGGCTAATTTCGGACGACCTTCGTCAGTCCATCAAAAGCACCACAGCGGGGTGCAGCTTCTTCAGATTCGGCAATGATTTCGATTGCCAGGGTATGTCTGGCGTTCCACGCACGACGAGTCGAACATCGGGATGCTTGCGCACCTCGATGGTAAATTTCGCGAGCAGGTTGATGCCGGAAGAGTTTAGAAAGTGAAGATCCTTAAGATTGAGCGTAATGGAAGCGGGATTACAGGCAAGAACACTGGTCGCCAACGCCGAGATAGGCGCACCGGCCTCGGAACTGGCAAGCCGCATTGCACCGTCGAAGAAAATTTCGCTTCCTTCAGTCCACACACGGTAGTCGTCTGTCTTGATTTCCATAGCCGGGCTTCGTTTCTTCTAGTTGTGAATTTGCGAGATCGGAATAGAGGCATATGTCTCCACGCAAAGCCGATCGCTTTCGTCGGCGGCGCTGAATATCCAAGCCAGGCGTGCGCCGTAGTCGCTCATCAACGTCAGCAATCCAAGTCCGGAGCCTGCCATGTCGGGGTTGGCGGCATTCTCTTCAATTCGCTGTATCAGCAGGTCCACGGGGTCGCCAACCGTGAGATCTGCCAGGAGACTTTGGAACTTAGAGGCATCTTCACCATCGACGTCGTTCGACACCTTGAGCTTGAAGCACTCCGAATCCATCGACGCCTCGATCAAGATCTCACCTGGTGCGCGAAACTTGACCGCATTTTCGATGAGTTCGTTGACCAGATATCCGATACTATGCCGCACTTCCATGTAGTCATTGCGGGACGACCGGAAGCGCAACGCGAAAAGATCGGCGATGAAGTCCGAGGTCGTGGCACAATGACGCCAACTCAAGTCGAGAGGTCCGTCGAACAGCCGCACGCGACTGACGCTCTCCTTCATCCCGATTGCAACGTCAGGGGTCCCGAACAGCGTTGTCATGGCTATGTGTGCCTTATGATCACGAGGGTGATGTCGTCGTGGATCTTCTGGATCCCGATATGGGCCATGAGATCCTCGATGATCCCGGTTTTGATTTCCTCGGCGCTCCCGCCTTGACGTTTTCGTGCGCTCTGGCAGAGGCGCTCGAACCCGAACAGCCTTCTGTCTTGGTCTTCCGCCTCGGTCACACCGTCGGTGTGCAGCACGATCACGTCGCCACTGCCGAACGGGATGTCGCGCGTGGCAATGAACTTCGAGATGTCATTCTCCAGGCCAACCGGCAGACCCAAATCCATCGTGTCGATGCGTTCGACGTCCCCGTCCGCACGCACGACGAGAACGTCCTCATGCTGGCCGGATAGCGTTACCCGCTCATCCTCGAAGTCAAGGAAGGCCAGCGAGAGATGCTTGCCGGTGTTCGTCCGCTCGATGTTCTTGTAGATCGCTCTGTTCAGCCGATCCAGAAACTGATGCGGATCCCCCTCATTGGTCTCCTGCAGCGCGCGTGCAACGGATTGGACCATGAGCATCAGCACGCCGCTCTCGAGACCATGACCGGTCACGTCGCCGATGCCAATCTTGACCCGTGACCCGTTCTGCAGGACGTCATAATAGTCACCGCCGACCTCGTCGGCCGGCCGCATGTAGGCCGCGATCTCCAGCCCCGGAATCGCTTCGAGTTCGAATTGTTTCGGCAGGACCATCATCTGGATCTGTCTGGCGACCGCGAGTTCAGCACCAAGGCGAACGTTTTCGTCCTGCAGCTTTTCGTTGAGTGCGGAAATCTCCTGATTTGCGTCCCCAAGTTCCCTTGTTCGTTCGTCGACGAGTTGCTCGAGGTTTTCCGTGTGAAAGCTGATCTGCTCAGCCATGCGGTTGAAAGCGACCCCTGCCGCTCCAACTTCGTCGCGCGTTGGGATGCTCACTCGGACTGAATAGTCTTTGGACTGGAGCCGCTGGGCGGCGCTGGCAAGCGCCCTGAGGCCCGCGGTGATCCGCTTCGAAATTCCGAGCACGGCGGCAAAAACGATCAGAAGCGAAACGACGATCGCGGCGATCTGAAAGAGCAGGATACGGTTGGTTGCACGGGAAATACTCTTCTGCGCGGCGAACAGGGATGCATAGATCTCCCGTTCGGGAACGACGATCCCGACCGACATCATTTCGGACTTGATCGGTCCCGAACTCCACAGATTGGTCGGCTTTAATCTTTTGAGGACAACAATGTAGGGTACGCGTTCGCCCTTGTCGGCGAGCATGACATGCTGAATGACACCGTCATTGTTCTGGTCGAGAGGCAGCGACGCGATAGCCGGCTGCGTACTTCCCCGCAGGGACCTCTCCAGGCCGGTGACGCCCTGGGTGCCCGCATCGCTCGATGAAGTCAGGCCGATGATTGCCTGGCCTGAGGGATTGATCGCCACGACGTTGCCAGTCGACATTGTGAGAAAGCCGAACCCGGTCTCAGCGATCTTCACACGTTCGACGACTTCCGCGAGTTGATCGAGAGTGATGTCTGCTCCCGCCGTACCAGCGATACCGGTGCGATCGCGCGTCCACAGCGGGTGGAAAAAGCTGACGATTAGCTTTCCCGTGATCGCATCGGTGTAAGGCGCTGTCTGGGTGATATCGTCAGAGACCGGACGTGAGGCTGGATCCCTGGCCCATTGCTGCCATGACCCATAGATTCCCGGAAAGAAAAACTCCCAGAACTCTGCCTTGTTGTGGCCTGGGTAGAGCCGGTCGAAGGTCTGTGCCTGGTCCGTATACGGCACCGTCCTGAAAATCGGCCGTTCCTTTGGACCAATATAATACATTTGCAGCTTGGACGACCCGCTGGCCATGAGCGTCGGCGCAACGAGGTCCAGCACGGTGCTGTCTTCTATTTCCTGCTGAACGCTTGGCAGCGGACTGTGGTCGGCGCCCAGCAGGTAGCCCCAGACGCTGACCACGGAAGGCGCTCCCGGCAGGTTCTGCGCCCAATCGCCCCGCGAGTCGTAGACGACCTTCACGGAGCCCGGCGCCTCCTGCGAAAGCGTGGCTCCGACCTGTTGTTGCCTGCTTGGATCGTCGATCTGGGCCTGCAGCACGCCGGCCAACGCCTTGACGTCCCCATGGACTCGATCGAGCAGCAGGTCGACGCTTAACGCTGTCGATTCGGCATAGGAACGAATGTATTCCTGGTTTGCGATCGTCAGGCCCTCACCGACTTCGGATGTTGCGTCGCGCGACAGCTTTTGAACATTCCAAAGCGCCAGGCCACCGCTCAAAAGGAGGTCGAACAATACCGCGCCGCCAACGACCAATACGAATTTCGCTCGAAAGGAGCGCAGGCCGAATCGCGGTGTGGGCTCATCGTTGGCTTTCATTGCGGCCGTCGCCCCGATGCGACCCAGATCGGCCAACCCGCATAACCCTTGGGGTGGAGCGCAGCGAAAATATGATCCTCGAAGCCCTGCCGGAAGCGTGCGACGAACTCCGGTCCATCGCCGCGTCTGGTCGCCATCTCGCCCGCATAGACGTCCGCCCAGGCCGCAATGACATCGGCGAAGTCCTGCGGATCCCCGTCCAGGTTAGTGACCATGAAGGTCTCCACACGGATGTCTTCGAATCCGGCTTCGATCAGGTATCGCCGGCTCTTGGGCCCAAGCTCGACATCCATCTCGAAATGCCCGAACAGCTTCGCCACCTCGTTGTAGGTCCAACGAATGCTTTCGGCGCGCGGCTCGCCGAGGCAATGCGAATTCTTCTCGTTGGTGATATAGACCCGCCCGCCTGGCTTGCAGATGCGGTAGAGCTCCTTGAGGATGAGTTCAGGTCGATTGAAGATTTGAAGGGAATGTCGGCAGGTGACCAAGTCGAACTGCGCTTGGTCGAGCAGCATCTCCGACGCATCGCCATAAGTATATTCGATGCCCCGGATGTCGAATTCCCGCATCACTTGTCGAGCATAGTTCAGGCTTGATCTGGAGTGGTCGAGGGCGACGATCCGCGATGGCTGGAACTCCTTCTGCGCGAGCACGGCGAAATCACCGATCCCGCAACAGACATCGGCCATGACGATCCCGGGGCTCATGCCGTGTCGCGGCAAGATTGTGCGCTCGTGGCGCCAAGTCATCTTTGTCTGAGTGCGCAGGATGGGTACGAACCCGCCTTCTTCAAGAAAACCCTGCCCCGGATAAAATTCAGTGTCATACTCCTCGACGGTGATGTTCGGTTCAATTCCGCTCAGGCGACCGAATTTTCGCGAGGTCCATCCGACGACGCTTGACGTGATGACGACGAATTTGAGATCGGGTCGAGCGCGACAAGCGTCGATGATGATCCTCGAAAAGGTGTGAAACGCCGCGTTGTTCATCTGCGTCAGGCGCCTGACATTGACGTAGAGAACGCCGCGCACACGGCCGATCGCATCGCGAAGTAATGCTATGCTGGGCCCAAGCTCATCGATCGCCTGAGGCCGGACCACTCCCGATATGGAGAACTCCTGGTTGTTCGCGTCGTATTGCGCCTTGAAGCGCGGGAGAAGGTCGTAAGGGCTCAATTTTGCAGGCCCTCGAGCGGAAGATCCACGACAAGCTTGATTGCATCGCCGTCCGCGTCCTCGATCCAGAGTGTCGCGTTGTAGTCGACAGCCAGTTCCAGGAGTATGACCTCGCGGCTCGGCGCGAGATCCCCGGACACCGAATTGAGGTATCGCTCTCTGGCCTCTATTCCTGCAAGTTGCGACACGGCTTCTTCGTAGAATTGGCGCTCCTCCGGCACGCAAGGAAATGTCAACTCGATCCTATCCGTCGCGCCATGGCGAGACACCCTGCATGCCAGTTCGCCGTCGGCATGGCGAGTACGAAAGGCGACTTCCAGCAATTCGTTGAAGGCGGAGGAAAAGAGATTTGAATGGTGGACCGAGTCTGACCTGTTTTGACTGATCATCCGGGCCACGTATGTCGAGACATAATCGCAATGCTTCCAAGCGGAGACAAAAGCTTTGATTTCCATCTCGATCTGGATCATCGGCTCAAAAGTCGGCTCGCCAGCCAGGTCATGATGAATAGGTCCCATCGGCATCTCACTTGTTCCATCAGTATTGAGCTCTCGCGGGGTGATGGCCTCCGCGATGAAAAATTTCTCCGCGCCCGTGATGAGTCTGTCTCGCACCCACTCGAGGAATTGCGCTGTATCTGCCTCGATCATTCTAGAATCTCCGCCTCACCGTTAACGAAGGCCGCAAGGCACTAGAGCGCTTGTTTTGATTCCTCCATCGCGCGTACCACCCTCAGCGGGGACCGCCTGATGAAACCGCTGATCGCCTCGGCTCCAAGCGGCTTTCCCAGGAAGTTGCCTTGCAGGCAATCGCAATTCTCCTTGATCAGCCACCGTGCCTGTGCAGGGGTCTCGACCCCCTCGGCAGTGACATTTATCCCGAGGCCGTGCGCCAGATTCATAATCGATCGCACGATCGTTTGGCTTTTGAGATCGGTCTCCAAGTCCGCAATAAAGTACTGATCTATCTTCAACGTATCGAAGGGAAAATTTTTAAGGTAGCTCAACGATGAATAGTATGTTCCAAAATCGTCTAGCGATATTCGAATTCCCAAGACATTCAGCGTATTCAATGTGTCTATGTTGTCGATCGTCTTCTCAAGTAGAACCCTCTCGGTTATCTCAAGTTCAAGTCTGTCGGCTTCAAGCCCAACTGCGTCGACGATCTGAGCGACGGTGTCCGTCAGCAAACCGCTAAGGAACTGAGCCGGCGACAAGTTCACTGCGACTGTCAGCGAGGAAGGCCACGTCAACGCCTGGCGACACGCTTCCTCGAGCACCCATCGTCCAATCTCGTCCATCAGACCGTCCGCTTCGGCGATCGGTATGAACACGTTGGGTGGAATGATTCCGAGCTCGGGGTGCCGCCACCGCAGCAGCGCTTCGAAACCGGTCACTGACGAGGGAGGCTGAATGAGCGGCTGATACTCCAGATAAAGCTCGCCGCGCTCCAGCGCGGTTCGAAGGCTGCGCCTCAGATTCTCGCGTTGCTCGAGCAAGAGCAGCATCGAACGGTTGAATGTTCGAGCGCAGCCGCGTCCATCTGTCTTGGCCGCGTAAAGAGCAATGTCAGCGGCTTTCATCAACTGTTCGCCGTCGGTCCCGTGCTCCGGCCCGAAAGCAATTCCGATACTCGAGCCGACGAACACGGGAATGCCGTTGATGACGAACGGGTTCTTGAACGCGTCGACTAGAGATCCGGCAAGGCGCTCAGCCTCTGCTGGCTGCTCCTTTCCCAATTGGATGACAGCGAACTCATCGCCGGCATACCGGTAGGCGGATTCGCCGTCCTGCAGCGAGTCGCGGATACGACCCGCCGCGAGTTGAAGAAGAGTGTCGCCTGCTCCATGGCCGAGCGTGTCGTTGACCGCTTTGAAATCGTCAAGGTCGATTTGCAGAAGGGCGGCTTTCGGCTTTGATCCGCCGAGGGCCGCCATTGCCTGCTGGAGCCGCTCGCCGAATCGCCGCCGATTCTGCAGTCCAGTCAGCACGTCGTGCGTCGCCTGATGGAGCAGAACTACATGTTCTTGTTCCTCGGCTGCGCTCCGCCCGCCGTCCTCCCTTAATTCGATGATACCCGCACCATTTGCCGTGGGGAACACAAAAACGGACCGGTGCGCTCCGCCCGATGTTCGCGGCAAGTCGATGCTGGCCGGAGAGCCACCCTGGAACACACGAAGAAATTCGTCGCGATGGCTCGCATCGAGAAAGCTCGGGTAGATCACCCAGACGGCGGCGCCCGGCGCTACCGCGCCTCCGTACAAGCCTTTGAGCCTGGCCGCGTAGTGCGTCAGGCGAAAGTCACGGTCATAGAACGACAAAAGTTCGGTCGTGTTCGCCAAAAGGTCTGCGAGAACCCCATCGCCGACACTTGGAGCGTCGCTCGATGAAGGCCCCTCACTCTCCGTGCCGACGCCTGAAGCCTCTGAGGGCAAGAACCACCTCCATAGGCGGTGCAGACTCGCGCCCCCCAGTCTAGAAATAGCATAACTGTCAAGCTTGGCAAACTTTCAAATCGCAATCTTAATAAGAGCCCCCCGCAGCCTAGTTCCATGTATGCTCCGCCGTGATTGGCGGCAAATTATCAATAACGATGAACCGTCACAGTTCGTTAACAAACCGTGAATTGGCGAGAATCAGCTCTGTGATTGATGCGCAGTAGGCGCGACACGAAAATATTGTGGTCCATGAGGCGGCGTGACCTTCGCCGCCCCGGGCAACCCCTCTTCTAAGTCCGCCCAATCAGCTTCGCGATCCTGTAATCAGTTTCCGAGCGCCTTGAGCCAACCTTCAAAGGAAGAGGCCTCCTGGCCTCCGGCATGTGAAACAGAGTGGGCGGGGCGCGGCAATACCACAGTACTGCGGCCTTCGCGGGGGCTGTAACCGAATTCCTTGCTGAATGCTCGGCTGAAATTAGCCGCTGAACTAAACCCGAAGGCTTCAGCAATTTCAACAATGCGCCGGCTGTCCGCCGGATCGCTTAGCGCAATATGGGCTGCTAGAAGGCGGCGACTTTGTATGTAATGGAGAACACCGCCGCTTGGTTCGAACAACTGATAGAGACGAGAGCGCGAGACGCCGAGCGCCCGGCACATTGAATCCGGTGTCAAATGAGCCGCATCCAGATTGTGGTGTACGTATCGACGCGCTCGCTCCATTAGCGCGACACTCGTCAATAGTTCGGCGGCCGCAACCTGTTCCGCCGGAGGCCCGAGGCAGGCAATGATCATGCTGCGTGTTGCGTGCACGATGCGGGGCAGATCGTCAGCCGTGAGGCTGCGAAGTCTTGCTTCGATGCTGTTGACGTAATCGAGCAAGAGGTTGGCAAAGTTGCCCGACAGAATTGAATTGTTCTTGGCGTCCAGGGTTGCCGCCGCATCGGCGAACAAATCGCGCGGCAAATAGACAAAGAGACTTTCGGAGTCCGTTGTCCTCCCGCGAAACGGGTAGCCAAGCGATCTGATCTCCAATTTACCCGGCTGGTTCTCCGCTACACGGCGATCGACCTCCGTCCACGACCGGCCAGTACGTGGCAAGGCGATATACCAGTGATCGATCGAGCTGGACCGAAGCTTCGCGGCAGAACGCATATAACTATGTGCCGGTGCGCGCTGTTGAACGATCAGCATGCCGTCGAGGTTCCAAGCCGTGTGGTCGGCGGGAAAGCCATCGTCGAGCGATTTGTCATCCGGCAACCTGACCTCGACGAGCGGTGCCATATGCGCCTGCCAAGCGGCGAATTGATCCTCTGGCGCCAGTTCGAGCGTTGAAAAGGGCAAAGGTTCGAGCGCCGGCGCAAGTGACGGGGCACCCTCATTGTAAGGTTGAGCTTCGCGCGGCCAACGACGTCGATCACGCTCCAGCGCCTGCCTCGCAAGCGCCTCCTCTTGCCTTTTAGCATCCATCGCGTGGTGTCATATCCGATTCGGGTATGCCCATGCCCCTCTCAATCATGTGGTGTACCTCAGGCATCTGGCAAGACTGGCCGACTCGAGGCGACTGAAACGGCGATCACGCTGGATTACGGCAAGAAATGCATTCCGAGATAAGTTTCTGGATGTGACGCCAACGACACTCTTCAGCCTGGTGCGTATAGAATCGGGCATCGTGGAATATTAGTTGAGGAGACCACCCAAATGGCCACTAGGCTCAACAGCGAAGCTCGTCGGAGGATAATTCTGGATGGATACGGTAACAACGAGCCGTTGAAAAATATTGCGGCAAAGGTCGGATGCTCACTGGCGAGTTTGAAAGTCACCGCCAGCAAACTCGGTTGCACTCGAACTCCGAAAGAGGCAGCCGAATTTCGGCGCGGATTTCACGTCCCGGAAAACAAGCGGCAGGATTACTATAGACTTATGATTACCGGACAATATAAAGCCCGTGAGTGTGCGCTTATGCTAGGATTAATAAAGGAGCAATCAGGAATCAAGTAAATTGATTCGTAGTCACTGCAGATGACAAGTCATTTTGACAGCCACCGCTTCAGCGGTTCATCAGCAAAAAGCCCGCCGCAAGCACGGTAGCGGGCCTTGAAAGGTTCGCACAGATGCTGCCTCGGTATTTCAATCGCACCTGCCTCAGCCCTCATGATCTGGCTATTTGCGAACGCGTGTTCGATCAGGTCTGCGCGGATGAGCATCTCGACCCTTTGGACCCGGCGGCCGAAATCTTGACAGTAATGGTCGTGGCCATTTTTCGAAATGCTCACACCAGCGAGCGCCAACTACTTGCGGCTGTCAAGTCTCATCGGCAAAAGGCTGCGGGAAGGCGCGTCGCATGAATCCGTTCAGTCGCGACGCGCTGTTGCCAAGACACCGGACTTAAAACCGCCGCGGGCACGGGTTCACAGTGGTTTCAATACTACTCCCTCCAGCCGTTGATATTTGCTTCGGAAGATCGTTTTTGGTGCAAGCGGTCCTTGCTGTCGCGGAAGTCTCGATTTGTTGCCATCTTGGCGCAAGCGAGTGCGCCGATGGTTTCGCGGCTATCACCTAAGTCCCTATTCGGTCCCGTCCGTCTCGCATTCGTTACCGATCGAGCACCGGCAAATATGAGTTCGTTTCCAGACATTCTCGCAGAATGGTCTCACGACTCTAACGGGGGTACAAATTCACACGGCAAGGCGGGCCGACCGGTGGTGAACATCAGCCGAGCCTATCGGCTCACGCCACTCTGCAGCCAGAGAGTTGCATTTACGCTCTTCAACATCGTTAAAAACGTACGGAGGTTTCCCGAGACTCGGCTGCCCGCGGCGCGCATGGTCAGGGGCAGGGAGGAATAGACCATGCGCGAATTGCCCAGCACCATCGACGCAGACGTTCTGATCGAAATCGGCAGGCTTTTGGATGACCACGCGAAGTCGACGCCCGTGCCCGTCCACAAGCTTGCATTGTTAATGCGGCAGCGTTCAAACGCCAGCCTTCCGGTTGAATCGATGGAAGAGTTGATCGTGAAGATGGCCATGACGCGGCAATTGCCAATGATCTTCGATTTGCCTGACATTGACACGGACAATGTGATCTCGATTGCCTTGGCACGCGCGTCTTGAGACTTGCCCTCGAGCGCAAGTTCAGTTGCTCCACCAGAAGCAGCAGGTGCTGCGGTTCGGCATGACCAAACCTGGCCCAGATAGCGTGCATCGCCTTGCGCCGAGCTGGTGAAGTGGAATGGGCTGTGAGTGCATCCCTTTACGAGCCGGTGAACGTCTACAAACCGCAGGGACCCGATATCGGCGTCGTTGACGGTCCGTTTGAGTATTTGACGGTAGCAGGACTAAAACTTCCGCGGCCATTCACTACTCGGATGACGGTGGTGCGCCTATCGAACGGCGATCTGTTCCTTCATTCGCCCATCAAGTTTGCTTGGACGGTGGCCGAAGAGTTACGGAACTTGGGCAGAATTCGCCACCTCGTGTCACCCAACCAATTTCACTACGCTCATGTCGGTGAGTGGTCGAAGGCTTTCCCTGAGGCAACCACATGGGCATCGCCCAGAGTCCGCCAAAGAGCACGCGCACGGCATGCTGATGTGACGTTCGCTCGGGATTTGGAAGCCGATCCGCCGGAAGAGTGGCGGCGGGACATGGACCAGATATTGTTTCCCGGTGGCTACTTCAAAGAGTTCATATTCTTCCACCAAGCGTCAAAGACGCTGATTCTTACAGACACCATCATCAATCTCGAATTGGACATGATCGATGAGCCTTGGCGCACGGTGACGAAGCTGACTGGGATGGCTCACCCGCACGGGCGCACCTTCCTTGGCATGCGGCTGCCAATTCTCCTGCATCGGCAGAAAGCACGGGCAGTAATAGGCAAACTCCAGTCGTGGCAACCGCGGCGAGTGATTCTCAGTCACGGCCGCTGCTTTGATGGGAATGGCGACGAGCTTGTCCGTAGAATATTCGGAAAGACGGCTTGGTGAGGCAGTGGTTTGGGGAAAGCCAAATGTCCATTTCGGGTCGGCTCCGCCGCTCGCCCCGATCGCTTTATGCCGAGGGTAAGCTCTCGCTCATCTGGCCGGTCGCGTTGCCGACCGATCGGCCTAGAACGAATCCCTGTCGCGAGGGCGGACCTTCGCCGGCACGCTATGTCTTGACAGATACCTTGCGGGCTTTCAGCAATGACTTGATGCCGTTGCGGTCGTTGTCGATGCGGCCGCGGCCGTGACCGACCGAAAGCTTCGACAACGCATGCACCGCATGCGACAGGTTGTTGTTCATCCAGGGCGACGGCGCCTACTCCACCGCAACCATGTCGCCCAGTTCTGTCACGAGGCTCCCGGCACCGGGTGCCGGGACCAACATGTGATCTCCATAATGCGTAAGAGCCGGAGGTCCATCGCCGGCGACAAGGCGCTCATTGCAGAGAAAGGTTACGATCCATCGGGTGCCCGCGGCCTTCACGCGAAATGTTGCTGGGCGCCTCCTTCGACAGCGCGCACATGCGACACGTCCTGGCCGGGGGCGCCGCCTGTTGCCGAGAGCGACGATCGCGAATGCGCGAACGGCTGGACGGCAGGTGAAGCGGGGTCGCGATAGGCGCACATCGGACTTGCTTCACCAGTAGTCCGAAGACGCCAGCGACGCACTAGGCTGGACTCGTGCCCTAGCCGTCGAACTCCCGCTTATCCGTCGCTGTCAAAGTGCGCTTGCATCTTCCCTACGCCGACAAGCGCGGCCGTCGTATCGCCGTAGTATCAAGCCGCTGAAGTCCGGCGGTGCTTTCTCAGCCGAGTGATCGCCGACTTGTCGACCGTGATCACCCCGCCGCAATCAATCCGCACGGTGAGTTTGCTTGCTCCGCGATCGATGCGCGTGACGTCCCCAACAAGAACCACTCGGTCTCCGGCCCGGGCTTTGGGTGGCGGATCAATCGTATAAGGATGGTCATACGATGGAATGCTCACTCTAGCGCGCCCGCTGGGGAGAATCGTGATGACGGTACCTGCTAGTGAAACCTCATCGCCAACCTCAAATTCGCGAGGCATGTTAACGTGCAGCATGGTCTTCCTCCCGATGCTTTCCCTAATTGACGCTTTGCTAATTAATGCCCGGCCAACCAGGTTGGTTGCTTGCAATCGACTTCGTACGGTTCCGCACAATTCCAAGCTGGTATGCACTCCCAGTTGGCCTCGGATCGGCCTTGTGGGCGTCAAATTGTCAACACCGACAGCGGCCACGAGATCCACAAGGACCAGCCGCAGCTCGTCCTCGACCCGATCCGCGAAGTCGTCGACGCCGTGCGCACCGGGAAGACAAGCCTAGAGCCGTAGCGGCCTCGCCTGTCCCGACCCGGTGTCATCGCTTCGCTGGCGCTAACGGTGAGACCGCATAGATCTGGTCCAGTATTTTCAGCATCAGAGCGTTGGCGGTCGGCTTGCCGTCGAGCGAGAGCGTCAGGCTGGTCCAGACGATCAGCGTGACGTCGTTGTCCGGGTCATGGCCCATGAAGGAGTTGTAGCCGGGCATCTCGCCGCCGTGGAAATAGATCTTGTTCGGCCCGAAGGTGACCAGGGCGCTGCCGTAGCCATATTTCTGGCCTTCAGGCTTGCTGGGATCCTCCGCTTCGGGACTATCCAGCCATTGGCGCTTGTAGTCGGCGTTGAAGACCTGGCCCCCGACCAGTGCGCGCATCCAGGTCGCCAGATCATCCGCCGTGGAGATGACGCCGCCTGCCGCAAAGTAAGCGGACGGGTTCTGCCACGTCTCGTCATCGGGCTTGAGCGTTCCCGCCCTGGCCGCCGCCTGAAGATCGTCCGGATAGGGCGCATCGACCAGGGCGTAAGACGCGCCGCCGTAAATGTAGCCATGCGCATAAGGCTCGGGGATGGTGTTGGACGTGCTGACGGGCAGCAACGTGTTTTTCATCCCCAGGGGCCCGAATAAGCGCTCCTGAAAGATCGTCGCCAACGGCTTGCCATCGATCTTCTCGGCAACGAGGCCGAGCAGATAATAGTTGGTATTGTTGTAGTCGAATTCAGCACCCGGCGCGAAGTGCGGCGGCCGTTTGAAAGCCATGGCGAGGAACCTCCTCCGAGGTCCACGCCTTGTCCGGATTGTTATCGAAGCTTTCCGCAAGTTCCGGTGCATTGGTGAAATTGTAAAGGCCGCTCCGCATCTTTATGAGCCGGCGAATGGTGATCTGGTCGCCGTTCGGAACACCATCAACGTATTTCGAGATCAGATGGTCGAAACTCAGCTTTCCTTCCTGGACCAATTGCACGATCACCGCGGCCGTCATCGTCTTGGTGTTTGAGGCGGGCCGGAAATGGGTATCGGCGCGCGGCGGGTTCGTGACGCCGAGTTCGGTCGTTCCATACCCGAAGGCGAAATTGCCCTGCGGAGTCTTGAGGAGAACCATTGCGCCCGGCAGCAGGAGTTCCTTGGCCGTGCGTTCCATCATTGCCTGAAGCGCGACCGGGTCGATCGGCTTGAGCGCCGGCGCAGAAGCGCCCACGGCGCTGCCCGTTGCGCACACCGCGACAACCACCGCGCCCAGTGTTCTCGCTATCATCGTTTCACTTCCTGGTAAGATCGACGGGACGAACTCTACCGGAAACGCAGGCTTCCGTCTGTGGCCGGAATATCAGCAATGGAGGGATGTCCCAGTTTCTGCTTCGTCCGCGATCGAGGCGATGCGGACCTCGCCTACTCAGCAGCTGCCAGCGCGGGTCAAACGGTTTGGTTGGGTGGTGAGCCGATGTTCGCGCAAGCACGATCGCCATTATGGGACCGACAGTTTTACCATGCGGCGTCCTCCTTCGGTCTCCGCCTCGACCGAAATCCTTCTCGCTCATAAAATTTCTGCGCGGATTGGTCGTTAGGACGCTCAGCTTGGTAGGCAACCCACGCTTGGCCGCCTCCGTCACTCTCTGTCGGGCAGAACTAATTGCAATGGTGGCGCCACAGTAGCCGCAGTCGAACGCGGTCGGCCTGGACCTACAATGTTGCTGACGCGTCCGGAGCCATGCGTGATTTCGCTGCCATTTCGCATTTCTACAATGCGACGCAGCTTCGCCGAGCTAGCATTCCAGCATCAACAAGGGTCTGCTAATGATGTTCATCGCGAACCTTCTCGCTCGGGCCGAGACCGTCGATCAAGTCCGTGACATCCTCATCGATCTCACGCGGCAGACATCCGCTGAGTCGGGCGCGGTCTCGTATCACGCCGCTCAGAGCACGTCCGACACCACGCATTTTTATGTCGTGGAACAATACCGCGATCATGCGGCTTGGGAGTCTCATATGGTCTCTCCCTATGTGCGCAATGCGCTATCCGTGTTCAATGATCTACTTAGAGAGCCGCCTGCGGCAGCCGCGTTCGTGGTTTTTGCCGAATACATAGCTGTGCCAGCGGACAGCCACGCGATCTAAGCGTTTCGCCGTTTAGCTGTCGACCACACAACTGGATTGGCTCTTGATACAACCTACGACGGATGGAAAGGATTTCCGATGGCTGAAGTGGCAGTTCTAGGACTTGGAGCGATGGGGTCGCGCATGGCAGCCAATCTGCTCAAGGCAGGGCACCGCTTGACGGTGTGGAACCGGTCAAAGGAGGCGGCGCATTCGCTCATTTCCACAGGAGCACGTCTCGCCGGCACACCGCGAGAGGCCGCGGCAGGAGCAGATTTCGTGATCGCCATGGTTCGAGACGACATTGCATCACGAAAAATATGGCTCGACGAGGACACGGGAGCACTTGCTGGGCTCAAGGCAGGCGCGGTGGCGATCGAGAGCTCGACACTGACGCCGGTTTGGATCGGCGAGCTCGCCAAAGCCGCATCGGCTCGGGGCGTCGCCTTCCTTGAGGCACCGGTGGCAGGCGGGCGGCCGCAAGCGGAGGCGGCCCAGCTGATCTATCTCGTCGGCGGCGAGAAGGACGTCCTTGCGCGAACAGAACCGCTGCTCAAAGCCATGGGCACGGCAGTACATCACGCTGGGCCGGTCGGGGCAGGCGCCATGGTGAAGCTCTCCGTCAACTCTCTTCTCGCTGTCCAGGTTGGCGCAATGGCCGAACTCATTGGCCTGCTGCAGCGGCTGGGCGCCGATGTCGATCGAGCCGTCGAGATTATTGGCACGACGCCCGCCAGCAGCCCAGCGGCGAAAACGATGGCAGCCTCCATGCGCGCGGGCACGTTCGCACCATTGTTTCCAGTAGAACTCGTGGACAAAGACCTTGCATATGCAATCGCTATGGCGGGCGCGGACTGCCCACAGTATATGCCTCTGACTATTGCGGCCCGCGAGGTCTTCCAGCATGGGATTGATCGCGGCATGGGCGATGACAATATAACCGGCATCGTGCGCCTGTACACTGAGCCAAGATAATCTATGTATGCGATGGGCGGCTGCAGAAATGGCGTAACAAATAAGTCATGGATTTTGAGAGGCTTGGATGCTGAGTATATCCTATCGACCGATCGAATCGATAGGTCACGTGGTTGATCGCTACTGGTCACGTGAGACCAATCCTGGCGAAGACATCGAATTCATGCCGTTCTGGCCAAGCCCAGGCGGAGCTGAGATATTCTTTCACGTTGCACCAGGCTTTCTGCTTAACGGGAAACAGCCGCCGCGGGCCCATGTTTTGTGCTGCCGTAGCCAGCCCATTCACCCAAAGGCCGTGCCGGGATTTCACTTTCTTGCTGTCCGTATTCGGGCGGGCATGGCAGAACATCTGCTGGGAGTGCCTGTTTCCGAACTTGCAGACAGAATTGTTCCACTCGAGGTGATCTGGGGACAAGAGGCAACGCGTCTGACGGAGCAAATCGTAACCACGGCGCTTGACAGCACGCGGGTCCACCTGCTGAACCATTTTCTACAGCAACGTCTCAATCCCCGAGCAGAGCGGGGCACCCTCGATGCCGCCTTCCGACTCCTCGAGACGGGAACATCATCGATCTCCAAAATCTGCGATCTTGTGGGACTGAGCGAGAGACAGCTTGAGAACCGTTTCAAGAGAGCGACGGCAAATTCGCCGGTCCGCTTTCGCCAACTTGCGCGGTTGAGACGAACTATCAAAGCGATATTGCAAGATCCGAACGAGAAATTTACGCAGCTTGTCGATGAGGCCTACTTTGATCAATCGCAGGCCGTTCATGAGTTCCGCCGTTTTACAGGTCTGACACCCACGGAATTTTGCGAGCTGGCGAGACGGTCCGCTCACTTCTACGAGGTGAGATCGCCGACTTTGGCTCGCAGCAGTCAGTAGTGGGTTGAGCCCGCCGGGCAACGCGGCGGAAGCTCCGTTCCTCCGGAACCACTGCAAAGCCGGCCGCAACGATCAACCCCGAAAACGTTGTCCGATGTAGGGGTTCGAATCGCTCTGG
The DNA here is from genome assembly GCF_040320365.1 of Mesorhizobium sp. M0701. Classification (NCBI taxonomy): domain Bacteria; kingdom Pseudomonadati; phylum Pseudomonadota; class Alphaproteobacteria; order Hyphomicrobiales; family Phyllobacteriaceae; genus Mesorhizobium; species Mesorhizobium sp. M0701. The sequence continues at coordinate 5,712 of NZ_JAMYPO010000055.1, read as the reverse complement.
CGCTATCGGCAATACAGCGCGTCGATCGAAATCACCTGTTAGCCTCTCCTCTGAGCGCGGCCGCAGCTCCCTTCAGGCAAGATGCGCGAGCAGACGGATATCTATCTGACCGAAAGCAAACAGAAGCCAGGCGTGCCCCACTGAAAGCACAAGCATGCGCAAAGGTTCCTGGACTGATGCTCGGCTGGCGGCAACTTGCTCGCCAGCCGAGTGAGTTCAGGCGGTGGTCGGGGGAGACTGGCCAGCCACACACTGGTGATTCCAACGTGGGCCGATGTGCCAATCAGCAACCTTCGTCGGTCTTTTTCACCTGGCCCGGCGCGGCGGTGTTGGCTGCCGTGTCCTGCTGACCAGGCGCCGCCTGCTGAGCGCTGCCAGTCTGCTGGCCGGGCGCGCAGTCCCTGGCCGAGTTCGGATTCGTGGTGCCGCTGGTGGTGGTCGTGTCGGTGCCCTGATCGCCGGACATGTTGGTGCCGCTGCTCGTCGTGCCGGTGCCCTGATCCGTCGTACTGGGCATGGTTGTCGTGGTCGAGGTTCCGCTCGTCGAGGTTCCGCTCGAAGTTCCGCTGGTCGTCTGGGCAAAGGAAAGCCCGGCCGACACCGCCAGCACGGCCGAAGCCAAAAGGATGCGTTTCATCTTCTTTCTCCTGTCTGAATGCGCGGGATGCGCCTGGCAAATCCAACAGGCAGACAGAAGGAGTGTTCCCCGATGAAGTTCAACTTTTGTAACTCTGGTCATAGGTCAGCCTTAGGATGGCGGGCGTATATTAGAAGCCTCTTGAAGAGGACACTGCCCGCACCAGAATCCATGGCATGGCTCGGGGAATAGGCATTGGTGACCAGGTGGCGATTACTGCCACGGTTCGAAGGCGGATGCGGTTTGGTCGGACCAGCGCTCGAGCTTTGAGCGGACAATCTTGCCATGGGGCAAGTTGATGGCCCCGGGGACATGACCTTGGGCGAACATCGAAGGGCTGCGGACATCGAGGAGGACGAAATCGGGTTCGCGCGACAGCGCATCATGAACATCCCAACAGTCCGTACGACGCATTGGCGCTACGCTGATGCACTGCGCAGCCAGTATCCAAAGTTGGCCGTGGATCATGCCTCGCTCTACCGCTCGCATGGCCGCGTGTTCACGTCCGCCGGGAGTGCCGCCGGCATTGACCTTCTGATCGAGATCGTTCGCCAGGACTTTGGAGCTGATGCGGCCAACTCCGTGGCTCGAAGGCTTATAATGCCGGCGCACCGTACCGGTGGGCAGGCGCAATTCCTTGAACGACCTGTTCCGACACGGCGTGGGTCAGAAGTTGCGCCACTGCTGGACAAGATGAGGGCTGAACTCGGCGGCGTCTGGACGCTGGAGCGAATGGCATCGGAATGCCACATGAGCTTGCGGACCTTTATACGACGCTTCACCCAAGCGACGGCATCGCCTCCAGGCGAATGGCTGGTATCCGAGCGCCTTGACGAGGCGAAGCAGCTCCTGATTGGTCGCCACCACAGCATCGAAGAGATCGCCGCCGCCCGTGGGCATGAGTTCAGCGGATACGCTGCGACATCACTTCCGCAAACGCAGGGGTATCAGCCCAAAGGAGTATCAAACGCAGTTCGGCCGTCCGACGCCAGTTTAATCATGATTTTGACGAATGCTCGGTCATCTATTTGTGCCATCAACGTCCGGAAAGGGGTCGCAGAACGAACCCGCTCGCACGGGAGGGCACGCGTTTCGCGACTGGCGCATAGGCGATAAGACGACCAAAAGGTGGGAAGCGCAGCGAACCCCTCTATATCGACAGCCATGGATGCATCGAGCGACCACCTGCAGAACGACGAGCTTCTCTCGGACATCCAGTGCCTGTCCTTCGACTATTTTCTCAAAGAGGCCAACCCGGCGAATGGCCTGATCGCCGACCGCAACACCCCGGGGTCACCGGCCAGCATCGCCGCCGTCGGGCTCGCCCTGTCGGCCTATCCCGTCGGTGTCGAGCGCGGTTTCATGACGCGCGCCGCCGCCGCTGAACGGACGCTCGCCACGCTTCGCTTCTTCTGGAACGCGCCGCAAGGGCCCGAAGCCGACGCAACGGGCCACAAGGGCTTCTACTACCATTTCCTCGACATTGAGACCGGCCGCCGCGTCTGGAAGTGTGAGCTGTCCACCGTCGATACGGCGCTTCTGCTTGCTGGCGTGCTGGCCGCCGGCGCCTATTTTGGCGAGGACGATGAATCCGAACTGGAAATCCGGCGGCTTGCCGATGCGCTCTACCGGCGCGCCGACTGGCGATGGGCGCAGAACGGCAGCGCCACCGTCACCCATGGCTGGCGGCCTGGAAAAGGCTTCCTGCGCTACCGCTGGCAAGGCTACGACGAAGCGGTGATCCTATATGTGTTGGGCCTCGGTTCGCCAACCCATCCGTTGCCGCCCGAGAGCTATGCGGCCTGGCTATCCACCTACAAGTGGAAAAAGATCTATGGCCGGGAACTGGTTTACGCTGGTCCACTTTTCGTCCACCAGCTCTCGCATATCTGGATCGATTTTCGCGGCATCCGCGATGCTTCCATGCGCAACCACGACTGCGACTATTTCGAGAACAGCCGCGAGGCAACCTACCTGCAACGAGACTACGCCATTCGCAATCCGAAGGGCTTCAGCGGTTATGGCGAGAATTGCTGGGGCATCACCGCCAGCGACGGCCCAAGCCCGACAAAACCCCAAATGACGGTCGGTGGCCGCCGCTTCTTCGGCTATCTGGCGCGCGGCGTGCCATTCGGCCCTGATGATGGGACGTTGTCGCCGTGGGCAGCGATTACCTCATTGCCCTTTGCACCAGAGATCGTTCTGCCGGCACTGCGCTATTTCCACGAGATCGACCTGCAAGAGGGCAACCCTTACGGCTTCACCGCAAGCTTCAATCCGACAATAGCAGCCGCCGACGGCCGGCCATGCGGTTGGGTATCGCCCGACCATGTCGGCATCAATCAGGGACCGATCACTCTGATGATAGAGAACTACCGCTCGGGCTTCCTGTGGCGCCTGATGCGCCGCGTGCCGGCCATCATCGCGGGACTGCACCGAGCCGGTTTTTCGGGCGGTTGGCTATAACAAGTCGAGATGACAAAGCTCCCCGACTGATACCGGGACTTTTGACTGCTAGCACATGCCGCATTTGCTGCAAATGTCGCCTTAGCGGCGCATTGGTACTCAGCAGCATAGGGCCGAGGAACGAACCCGCTGCGCGGGAGGGGCGCGCGCGGTTGAGGTAGAGATCAAGAACCGGTCGTCGCGCTCGCGTTGAGCGTCGTTCGGCTCGAGCAGAGCATGGCGGGCTTCTTCAACAAGGAGCCTGACCATGCCCACCTTGGCGTCGCGCGAAGGCCAGGCTTGTGGCGCGCTTGACGACGTTCTGCTGAATGGCCTCAGTCAGGACCGTCTGCGCCGGCTCTTCAGTCATGCCGCAGGCCGGAGCCGCGGCTTGCAAAACTTGCCGCTTAACTGGTCGCTTGGCCTGCAACCTGGTGCCGCTCTCTTCGAACTTGACCAATGGCTGAGCGCGCTGGACGCACCGAGCCGGCTTCGAACCGACGGCATCGATCCGAGACCGATCCTGATCCCCGTCCTCGACATGCTGGCCAACGGCTTGGCCATGGCCGAGCGGGCCTGCAGCGAGGCCGAACGCCGCCACGAAGCGACCAGCGCCGATCTTGCTGCGGCATGCGAGGCGATCGATGCTGAATTCGGTCCGGATGCAATGTGGCCATGTGCCGGTCCATGCCTTCGTCCGGAAGCCTGAACGCCGATAGACGTGCCCGCTGTTTCCTCAGTCTTCCAGCGGCAAACAAGATAGTCTTCCGCGCTGCTATCTTGCTCTTGGTGCCCCGCTGTCAATTGGTCTGAAGTGTGAGACAGTCTCGATTGTGAGGCCGAGATAATCGCCGATGTCCATACGCGACATTGGCAGTTCGACCTGCTGCAATCCGCCCTGCCGTTCCACCATGTCGACCAGGAATGCGGCGACGCGTTCGATGGCGCTCTGGCAACCGAGGACCAGCAGGTGTTCCTGCGCTCTGGTCAACCCCTTGAGCGCCATGGGCAGCAACTGATGGGAGTTGTCCGCTCCAGCAGCGAGGCGGAAGACGCGGACACCGGTGGCATTGATCGCCTCGGCGAAGAAATGATGCGTGGTGCCGGCTTCGAAGCCGAATGTCTCTCCGGCGAGGTGAAAGGCATTTATCTGCCGGCGGCCGTCAGCAAGCAGGCGGTAGACGCGGACGCCGCCGAACTTCAACTGGTAGAAGGCTCCGGCCTTCTCGCCCTGGGCGTAGATTTCCGCGCCGGCGGGATAGAAGCTGAGTGGTTGCAGCGGTGCGGGCTCGAAAGCCTCCGGCAGGTTGGGCTGGGAGGACCGCGACGGCAGTGCAACTCTGGAGTTGGTGTAGGCGTGCATGGCTGTTTTCCCGGTTAATCCGTGGAACAGCAATCGCGCTAATCGGCCCGTGGCGAAATTCGGTTATGTCCGTACGGGAAACTACTAGAACCGCTCCCTACGCGCCGGTCCAGCCACCGCTTTCAGCCGTCGCGGCAGTGGAGACAGCTACTCACTTGCCTCGCGGCCCGACACCTGCTCGATCAAGACCCGGAAGAACACGTGGGGCGCGCTGTCCGACACCGGAGGCATGACCGGCTTGAGGGCGCCCGGCTCCCACCAGTTGGCGTGCTTGCTCAACACTAACCATGCATAGTCGCGCTGAACCTTGCAGCCGATCTGGTCAGGCAGTTCTTCATAGCGGCTCTACAACCACGCTTCTCCATCCCCGTCCTTGGCCGCGTTCGTCGACCTGGAGGGACACCAGCGGATTGGCCCGCATCCAGTCGATCTTCTTGCCCAACATGGAAAATGCATAAAGGTGACTCACCCCAGCCAATACCTCGGCCCCGGCCCCTTGCGTCCTGCCATATCGGCAGGGTTCGCAAGGCTACACCGGTCGATCGACAGGCAGCCGCAACCGATGCACTCGGTAAGCCCCGACCTCAGGCGCTGCAACTCGGCGATGCGCTGGTCGATGCGCTTGGTCCACTGGCCCGATAACCGCGACCAATCCCGACGCGACGGCACGCGATCGGCTGGCAACTTGGCCAGCTCGGCGCCGATCTCCTCAAGCGTCAGCCCAATTCGCTGCGCGAAGACGATGAAGGCGATCCGGCGCAGCACGGATCGCGGGTAGCGTCTGTGTCCCGAGCCGGCCCGCTCGGACGCGATCAGCCCGCGCTCCTCGTAGAAGCGCAGGGCCGATGATGCGACGCCGCTGCGCCGCGCCACGTCGGTGATGGTCAGCATGGAATCCATGCATGAACGAAAGCACAATTCCCGCTTGACTTCAAGTTAACTTGAACTTGTACCAAGAGGCATACGGATTAAAGGAGCACTGGCAATGCAGACGAATGTCGAACTTCAGGGACTTCGCGTGGCGGTCACGGGCGGCACGTCCGGCCTCGGACTGGCGCTTGTGCGGCAGCTTGCCGCGATGAATGCGTGCGTCGCCTTCGTCGCCCGCACCGCCGCGAATGTCGAACGCATCGCCGACGAGACGGGCGCGCACGGTATTGTCGGCGACGTCGGCAAGAAGGAGGACATCTACCCGATCGCGTTGCAGGTCACTGCCAGCCTCGGCGGGCTCGATGTCCTGATCAACAATGCGTCGAGCCTCGGCCCT
>NZ_JAMYPO010000054.1:0-36690 GCF_040320365.1 Mesorhizobium sp. M0701 | reverse complement strand
TAGATCGTGCCGCGCTTCTGGCTCGCGGTCATGTAGGTATAGCCGGTCATGGCTGAAGGGTAGCTGGCACAGTTGCGGATACAAGTGCCGTTCTGAGCCGCTGTATTCTTCGGCTGACGTGACGGCATGGATCCCAGGGTCTCCGCGACGTCGCTTCGCTCCTTGCTCCGCCCTGGGATGACGAAGCGAGAGGTGTTTCGGCTAGTCTCGAAGGTTTGCAATTTGCCATGCGCTTGTTATCTGCCAGGACGAAATTGTTGATCCAGGCCGGATTTTTGCGCGCGCCCTGCGCCGAACTGCGCTAAAGGCTTTTTTGGCCGGACCAGCGCCCATCGTGGAAGTGCCCCGCCGGCCGACATAGCCGCCACGGGGCCTTATTCCATGACCACAGAATCCCAAGTACCATCCGACCAGCGCTATGCCGCCTTTCGCCACCGGCCGTTCCTGAGCTACTGGGCGGCGCGCTTCCTCTCGACATTCTCTACCCAGATCGTGTCGGTCGCCGTCGGCTGGCAGATCTACGACCTGACCCGCGACCCGTTCGACCTCGGCCTTGTCGGCATCGTCCAGTTCCTGCCTTCGCTGCTGCTGGTGCTGGTCACCGGCGACGTTGCCGATCGTTTCGGGCGCCGTCTGATCATGGCGCTGGCGGTGCTGGTCGAGGCGGGCTGCGCCTTGGCCCTGCTGCTGCTGACGCTACGCGGCCTCTCTGGGCCGATGCCGGTCTTCATCGTGCTCGCCATGTTCGGCATCGCGCGCGCCTTCTTGGGGCCGGCCTCCTCATCGCTGTTCGCCAATCTGGTGCCGCCCGAGGATTTCGCCAACGCCATCGCCTGGAACTCGTCCGCCTGGCAGACGGCAACCATCGTCGGGCCGGTCGCCGGCGGCCTGCTCTACGGGCTTTCAGCCGAAGCCGCCTACACCACCGCCGCCGTGCTGATGCTGGTTGCCGCCGTGCTGATCTTAACCATCCCGAAGCCTGCCCAGCGCAGCCGGACCGACAGGCCGACGGTACAGACCCTGTTCGCCGGCTTCGGCTACATCTGGAGCGAAAAGATCGTGCTCGGCGCGATTTCGCTCGATCTGTTTGCGGTGCTCCTGTCCGGCGCCTCGGCGCTGCTGCCGGTCTACGCGCGCGATATCCTCGAACTCGGCCCATGGGGGCTCGGCCTGTTGCGCTCGGCGCCCGGCGTCGGCGCCATCTGCGTCGCCATCTGGCTGGCCGGACACCCGATCCGCAACCATGCCGGCCTTGTGATGCTCGGCTTCGTCGCGCTGTTCGGCGCGTTCACGGTTCTGTTCGGCCTCTCGACCATCACCTGGCTGTCGATTGCGGCCCTTGCGCTGCTCGGCGCCACCGACATGTTCAGCGTCTATATCCGCGAGACGCTGATCCAGCTGTGGACGCCGGACGACGTTCGCGGCCGCGTCAACGCTGTCAACCAGGTGTTTGTCGGCGCTTCCAATGAGCTCGGCGAATTCCGTGCCGGTACCATGGCGGCGTTGATCGGCACGGTTCCGGCCGTGGTGGTCGGGGGTGTCGGGGCGATCGCTGTTGCCGGCCTATGGGCGGTGCTGTTCCCGCAGCTGCGCAAGGTGCGTCATCTCAGGGGGCGAAACTGATTACGGCAGCGCCGGCTTGCCGAAAATCATCGGCAGGAACTCGCCGAGCCAGCGCTTGAGGTGCATGTCCCAGATCAGCCGGCCGCCGAGATGGTCGCGGCCGGGCTGCGCGCCGGGCAGTTCGAAGCGGTGCGCGCCGCGCACCACCCAGCGCTGCATCATCGCCCGGGTCAATTCGCCATGGAACTGGATGCCCCAGGCATTGTCGCCGTAGCGGAAGGCCTGGTTGGGATAGGTTTCGGCCGTCGCCAAAAGCGTCGCGTCCTTCGGCAGCGAAAAGCCCTCGCGATGGAATTGATAGACCATCTCCGGCCAATGCATCAGCCTGCTGCCCGCTTCGGTCGCCTTCAGCGGATACCAGCCGATTTCGACGAGGAACTCGCCGTGGCCCTCGACCCTGCCGCCAAGATGCTTGACCAGCATTTGCGCGCCGAGGCAGATGCCAAGCAGCGGCCGGTTCTCGTTGAGCGGAATTTTGAGCCAGTCGGTCTCGCGGCGGACGAACTCGTCGCCGTCATTGGCGCTCATCGGCCCGCCGAACACCACGGCGCCGGCATGGCCATCCAGCGTCTGCGGCAAGGCCTCGCCGAGCGGCGGTCGGCGGATGTCGAGGTCGAAGCCTTCCTCGATAAGCATATGGCCGACCCGTCCGGGGCTCGAATGCTCCTGATGCAGCACGATCAGGATCTTTGGTCTCGGACTTGGCTTGGGCGGCATTGGAAGGCGGGATCCTGTCTATTCGTCGCTTGAGGTTCCGGCAGCACCAGGAGCCGCGGCGGCCGCCTTGAGGCGCGCCTCGACACGGTCGCGACGTTCGACGCCGATCAGCTCGGCGACCCGCCACACGGTATTGTCCTCGAGTTCGTGCAGCTCGCCATCGGCATAGACGATCTCCCACATCAGGCCGATGAAGGCCTTTCGCGCCTCGGCGTCGAGATGGCGCTTGAGCACGCTGGTGAAAGCGTAGAGGTCGATCGCCTCATTGTCGGCCCGCTCGCCGGCAGCCGCCAACGCGTCGAGTTCGTCGCCGCTGATCGAGTAGCTTTCCGCCAGCACCTTCTTGAACCGTTCCCATTCGGTATCCTGGCGCACCCCGTCGGCGTTCATCACGTGGAAAAGCAGGGCGGACGCAGCAATGCGCGGATCGTCGGCGCTGGGGCTGGCGCCACCACCGGACGGCAGATCCCTTAGAAACGACAAAACGCGTTCGAACATCAAATCATTCCCAATAAGCCCGGGTCCACTCGACCCTGATCAGAACAAACGAAACCGGCGCGTCGATTTATCCGCCGCGTCGTCTGGATCGACGCCGGGGTCGTCGGGCAGCCGCGTCAGCTCCTGCGCCGGCTCGACGGCCTCGGCATCTTCCGGCACTTGGGCAAACGCCGCCGCGGTGATTGGTGTCACATGATCCTCGCCGGCACGGTCGTCCATCTTCTCCTCGGTCGCTGTGCCCGGTGTCTCCGCCGTGTGCTCGATCGTCCCGGCTCTTTCCTGTACCGGCCTGGCTGGAGCCGCGATGGCCGGCACCGGCGCCTCCGGCGTATCCTCATGACCGTCGATCAACTGCCCGAGCCGCTCCATCGGCGCCCGCCATTCGAATGCATCGAGCCTGCCGGTGATCGGCGATATCGGAGCCCAGCGCTCGGAGACGACGCCGTCGGCGACCCAGGCCGGGTCGCGCGGCGCTCTCACCGCCTTCGACAGCAACTGCCGCACCTTGCCCTGGTCGGCGGTTTCGGCCTCCTCGATATCGGCCAGCAGCAGATAGGCGCCTTCGCGGCGATCGATGCGGATGGCGGCTTCAGCCTCGCGGCGGGCGGTTGAAAACTCCTGGGCATCGAGCGCGGCGCGCGCCACGGCCAGCGAGGACTCGGCATGGTTCTTCTTCAGTTCCTGCAGCTTCTTTGCCCGGTTCAGCCGATCGAGCACGGCATCGCCCGGCCTGGCATGGGTGTAGAGCTCGGCGATCTCCGGATGCGGCTCGGCCTTCCACGCCGCCTCGAGGATTTTCGAGCCTTTGCGCACGTCGTTCTGCCGAAACAGCAATTTCGCCGCGACGACCGCCGCCGGCGCGAAATCCGGCCGCAGCCGGTTGGCTTCCAGAGCCGCCGTCCGGGCGGCATTGGCATCGCTGTCGATCAGCGCCTGCGCCTTGGCGGTCAACAGCACGACGCGGCGCCGGTTGGCGGCGTCACGCTCGATCTGCCGGGTCGACTTCTGGGCGTCGACCAGTTTCAGCGCGCCATCCCAGTCGCCGCGTTCGGTCAGGTCTTCCAGCGTCGATTCGGCCGCCCAGGCCAGTTGCGGCGCTACCGCCGCGGCACGGCCGGCATAGTGGCGGGCTGCGTTGCGGTCGCCGAGCCGCTCGGCCTCGAGATAAAGCCCGCGCAGGCCGAGCAGCCGCATTTCGGGATCATCGAGCATGGTCTCGAACTTTTCGCGGGCGCCTTCATGGTCGCCTTCGAGCAGCGAGGCCTGCGCGTCGAGCAGCTGGATCAGTGGCTCCTGATCGGAGCGGATCAGCTTTGCCGCTTCCTTGGTCTTCTTGCGGGCGAGCGCGCCGTCACCGGCGCCGGCGGCGATCATCCCGGTCGACAGCGCCTGGTAGCCGCGGTCGCGGCGACGCACGCGGAAATAGCGCGAGATCGTATAGGGGCTGGTCCACAGCGCCTTGACCAGCCACCAGACGATCATCACCGCGGCAACCACGGCAACGACCGCCACCGCCGCGACCATCAGGCTGACCTGGTATTGATAGCCGTTGAAGGTGACGAGCATTTCGCCCGGCCGGTCGGCCAGCCAGGCGAAGCCGAGCCCGAGCGCAAAGACGACGGCAAGGAAGGCGAGGATGCGGATCATTGGGTTCCTCACGCCTTCATTGCGCCGGCGATGAGCGAATCGATCTGCGTCTCGACCTCCATCCGCGCTTTCAGCTTGCCGGCAAAGTCGGCGCCGGCGGCCTTGGCCGCCTCAGGCAGGGTTTCGTATTCGCTGAGCGCCTTGGCGTAGTCGCCCTGGTTGACCGCGACCTCCATGCGCGCGACGGTTTCCGGAACGCCGGTGCCTTCGACGGCGCCGATCGGCCTGACCTTGACCAGCGATTCGGCGCTGGACAGCAGCTTCTGCAGGATGCCGGCATTCTGGTCGATGGGCGTCGCGGCAGCGACCATCGCGTTGGCGGCGCCGTCCGCTTCGGCGGCGATCTCGGAGCGCATCGGGACGCCCTTTTCGGCATAGGTGCGCAACGTCGCGATCTCGGGTGCATCGGGTGAGATCGCGGCAAAGGTTTCGAGCTCGGCGGCGAACGGTGCACCACGGTCGAGCGCTGCCTTGAGCGCCGAAGCGGCAATGGCCAGTGCGATCTTCGGCTGCGAAGCCTGTGCATCGACCTTGCCCGAGATCTGTGAAACCGACTGTTCCAGGGCCGCAAGCCGGCTGTCCTGCGCCTTTGTCGTCTCGCCGGCCGATTTCACCAGCGCATCGAGCGCGGCCAGCCTTTCGTTGAGCGGGCCGAGATCGACCGGCGCCGTACCGCCGGCCTTGCCGAGGGCCGCAACCGCCGTCTCGATCTGCCTTACCTTGTCGCCAAGTGCCGCCAGGCCGGCATTGTCGCCGGCACCGCCTTGCTCGACCGCCGACTTCAACGTCGCAACGTCCGCCCTGACCTGATCCAGCGCCGACGACAGCCCGTCCACCTTGGCCGATGCGTCATTGTTGGCGCCGGCCTGTCTGAGGTCCGCGACCTCGCGTTTCAGCGAAACGATCTCACCATTGACTGCGTCGAGCGACACGCCGCCCGACCCCGGCGCACCGAGCAGGCCGGCAAATTGCAGCCCGCCGGCCGCGGCGAGGGCGATGACGCCGCCGACAATACCGGCGGCGATGCCGTTGATGCCGCTTCGCTTCGGCTGCGCTGCCATATGATCGTCCCTCGTCTCAGCTGTCTTCTCGCCGGAACCTGGGATCCCCGGTTCGTTGGCCCCGGTTCCGCTGGATGCATCTTCGAAACTGTAGTCGGAAACCGTGGGGCGCCCGGCCGGCGCATCCGAACCGGCGGGATAAGGGGTTTCCGCTTCCCTGGCAGAATCGGCGCCGGCGTCCGCCGGCTCTTGCGTGCCGGCCGGCGCGGCTGCGTCGGCATGTTCCCATGGCTCGAGATCGGTCTGGTCCGCATGCACCGGCTCTTCAGGTGGCTCCGGCTGCGAGGCGTTCGCCGCTTCCTCGGCCCGCGCCTCGTCGGTCTGCGAGGTCACGGCATCCTGTTCGTCGGCGACTCGCGAGACGGCGCCAGGTTCGAGCTCGATGGTCACCGGCTCACGGCGGCTCTTGGAATGCCGCATCTTCGGCGTCTTGACCATGCTCGGGCTCCGCAAAATTCGCTTCGGGATGGTTTGAAGGGTCTAGCACATCACCAAGCGGTGAAAAGGGGCGGCGTGATGACGCCACGGCTTGGAATTCAGTTTTGGCAAAACGCCGCAGGGCCGAATCCGCGTTTCAAGCCAAGGCCCATGCTCGGCACACAAAAAACCCGCCTCGGCGGGCGGGTCGTTGGAGCCAATTGGCACCGTAACCAAATTAGTAGCATAGCTGCCGGCACAAAGCAAGAACAAAATGTGCCCGAGAGCAATCACCTGAGTTTGGCGCCGCCCCTAAGGACGGCACAGAGCCGCAGCGAATGCCATCAGCGCGGCGCCTGCAAAAGTCCTAGCAAGGCATCTTCGTAGGGCTCAGGCGCAATCCGGATCCTTTCGCCGGCGACATCGCCGATGGCGGCGGCAATACGTCCCGACAAGGCAAAAAAGCGCGTTTCCTGGAAAAGGCTACGCAGCGCCGGCCGGCTAGCCAGGGCCTGCATCGCTTTTGCCGCCTTGGCCGAATAGAGCAGCACCGCCTCGACCGGCCGGGCGGACAGGCGCGCAAGAACGGCCTCGTCGGAGTAGTCCAGGACAACGGTGTCGTAGGTCTCGACGGCGCGGACCTGAACGCCCGACGCCAACAGCCCTTCCTCGAAGCCGGGAAATCGCACCCGCCCGCAGAGATAGACGATCGTCTGCCCTGCAAAACCGCCAGCGAGCGCATCGGCCAGCGCCTCGGCATTGCCCGCGCCTTCGCTGACCGACAGAAACCCGGCAGCGCGGGCGGCTTCCGCCGTCTTCCTGCCGACGGCGTGGCACGGCAAGCCGGCGAGCGCCGCGATGACCTCTTTCGGCGCATGGCGAACGGCATTGGCGCTGGTGACCGCGACCGCCGCGGCGTCAGCGAGCGCGCCGGCATCGACCGGCAGCGCCACGGTTCCGGTCAATGGCAGCAGGATCGGCTGAAAGCCGGCATCCGCAAGCCGGCGCCCCGTGCGCGACGCGCCCGGTTCGGGCCTCGTCACAAGGACGCGGAGCATGTCAGGTCCAGCCATCGAAGAATGTTTCGCCGGCCTTGGCCCGAACGGTCGCCGCGGCTTCCGCGCCAATGCGCGCCGCCTCTTGCGCCGGCCCTTGCAGCCTGACTTCATGCGACTGCGTGCCATCGGGCGAGATGATCAGCCCGGCAAAGGAAACCGTTCCGCCCGATATCGTCGCATGTCCGGCGATCGGCGTGCGGCAGGACCCGTCGAGCGCCGCCAGGAAGGCGCGCTCGCAGGCCAGCGCCTCGCCGGTCGGCCGGTCGTGGATCGCTGCCAGCATCTGTTCCACGTCGCGGTCTCCGATGCGGCTTTCGATGCAGATCGCGCCTTGCCCCGGCGCCGGCGGAAAGACCTCGAGCGGCATCAGGTCGGTGACGACGTCTTCGAGGCCGAGCCGCTTCAGCCCGGCATAAGCGAGGATGGTGCCGTCGGCGATGCCGTCGTCGAGCTTGCGCAGCCGCGTCTGCACATTGCCGCGAAACATCACCACTTCGAGGTCCGGCCGCATCCGCCGGATCAGCGCCTGGCGCCGCAGCGACGACGAACCGACCCTGGCGCCTTGCGGCAGGCCGGCAATCGTTCGCGCCGCCTTGCCGATGAAGGCATCGCGCGCGTCTTCGCGCGGCAGGAACGCGGACAGTTCCAGCCCCTCGGGCAACAGCGTCGGCATGTCCTTCGACGAATGCACGGCGATGTCGATGCGGCGCGCCAGCAGCGCCTCCTCGATCTCCTTGGTGAACAGGCCCTTGCCGCCGGCTTCCGACAGCGGCCGGTCCTGGATGCGGTCGCCGCTGGTCGAGATGACGACCACCTCGAAAGCTTCCGCCGGCATGCCATGCGCCGCCATCAGCCGCGCCTGCGTTTCATGCGCCTGCGCCAGCGCCAGCGGGCTGCCGCGTGTTCCGATTTTCAAGGTTGTTTGCATGACGCGCCGTCCGTGATAACCCCCGGCAGGTTTTCGGGTTTTCTCCTATCGGGGAAAGGCCGACAGTACAATCTGTATGATTTTTGGACAGCGACGAATTGATCCGCGTTCTGGGCATCGAGACGAGTTGCGACGAGACCGCCGCCAGCGTGGTGGCGCTGGACGGTCGCAGCACGCCGCAAATCCTGTCGAACATAGTGCTCAGCCAGATCGAGGAGCATGCCGCTTTCGGCGGCGTCGTGCCGGAGATCGCCGCGCGCGCCCATGTCGAGGCGCTCGACGGCATCATCGAGGCAGCGCTGGCCGATTCCGGCGTCGACCTCGCCGACATCGATGCGATTGCCGCCACCGCCGGTCCCGGTCTTGTCGGCGGGCTGATCGTCGGCCTGATGATGGCCAAAGCAATCGCCGCGGCAGCCAAAAAACCGCTGATCGCCATCAACCATCTCGAAGGCCACGCGCTGACGGCCAGATTGACCGACGGGCTCGACTTTCCCTACCTCTTGCTGCTGGTCTCCGGCGGCCATACCCAGATCGTCGCCGTACGCGGCGTCGGCGACTACCAGCGCTGGGCGACGACCATCGATGACGCGCTTGGCGAGGCCTTCGACAAGACGGCCAAGATGCTCGGCCTGCCCTATCCGGGCGGACCGAATGTCGAGAAGGCGGCGGCAACCGGTGACGCGACGCGTTTTGCCTTTCCGCGCCCGATGAAGGGCTCGGTGCAGCCCGATTTTTCCTTCTCCGGCCTCAAGACCGCGGTGCGCCAGGCGGCAACCGCGATCGCCCCGCTGAGCGACCAGGATGTCGCCGATATCTGCGCCTCGTTCCAGGCGGCGGTGGCGGATGCGCTGGGCGACCGTGTTGCGCGGGCGCTGACCCGGTTCCGTCAGCAATTCCCGGACAAGGCCGAGCCTGCATTGGTTGTCGCCGGCGGCGTGGCCGCCAATCGGACCATCAAGGCGACATTGCAGGGCCTGTGCGAGCAGGCCGGGTTCAGCTTCGTCGCGCCGCCGCTCAACCTCTGCACCGACAATGCGGCGATGATCGCCTGGGCCGGCATCGAGCGCTTGCGCGCCGGCATATCAGGTGAAAACGCCGCCGATTTCGTGCCGCGCTCGCGCTGGCCGCTGGACAGCGTCTCGGCCCCGATGGTCGGCTCGGGCCGGCGTGGGGCCAAGGCATGACCGGCAGCGAGCACAAGGCGCCAAGCGGCTGGCGCGTCGCCGTGCTCGGCGGCGGCGCCTGGGGCACGGCGCTGGCGCTGGCCACGCTGCGCTCCGGTCATTTCGTCCGCCTCTATGCGCGCGACCCGGAGACCGTCGCGGCGGTCGACCGTGGCGAAAATCCGCGCTATCTGCCGGGCATCGCGCTCGATCCCGGCATCGTGGCGACGAGCGACATCGAGGCGGCGCTCGACGGTGCCGACTGCGTTCTGGCGGTAGCGCCGGCGCAATCGTTGCGGATTATGCTAACGGCCGCGTCCAGCCATATGCCGAAAGGCGTCCCGCTGGTCCTCTGCGCCAAGGGCATCGAGCGCGACACCGGCGCGCTGCTATCGTCCATCACCGAGGAAATACTGCCGGCAAATCCGGTCGCCGCTTTGTCCGGCCCAAGCTTTGCCACCGACGTCGCCAGGGGCTTGCCGACGGCCGTCGTGGTCGCCGCCCGCGACGAGGCTCTGGCCACCGACCTTGCCGCCCGCTTTTCGGCGGAAAATCTGCGCTGTTATTCGAGCGACGATCTAATCGGCGTCGAGATCGGCGGCGCGCTGAAGAACGTCTTTGCCATTGCCGCGGGTGCCGTCACCGGCGCCGGGCTCGGTGCCAGCGCCCAGGCGGCGATGGTGACGCGCGGCTTCGTCGAGTTGCGCCGCATCGGCGCCGCCTTTGGCGCCAGGCCGGAGACGCTGATGGGGCTTTCCGGCCTCGGCGACCTGCTGCTCACCTGCTCGTCCGCGCAGTCGCGCAATTTCGCCTATGGGCTGGCGCTGGGGCAAGGCAAGCCGCTTGCCGGCTTGCCTTTGGCCGAAGGCGTGCCGACGGCGGCAATCGCCGCCCGCATCGCCGGCGAGCGCCGGATCGACGCGCCGATCATCGCCGCCGTCGCCGCCATACTGGACGGCACCATAACCATAGACCAGGCTGTGTCGGCGTTGATGACAAGGCCACTCAAGACCGAAACCGAGATGTAATCGCGAACGATTGCGGAGATGGAAAGATGCTGTTTGCGTTGATTTGCAAGGACAAGCCAGGAAGGCTGCAGGTGCGGCTCGATACGCGGCCCAAGCACCTTGCCTTCCTGGAAGGGCTGAACGGCGACAAGAAATTGGCCTTCGCCGGCCCGTTCCTCGACGCCGACGGCAAGCCGAACGGCACTCTCGCCGTTGTCGAGGCGCCCGATCTGGCGGCGGCAAAAGCCCTGTCGGCGGCCGATCCCTATACCAAGGCAGGGCTGTTCGAAAGCGTCGAAATCCGGCAGTGGAACTGGAGCTTCAACAAACCTGTGAGTGAATGATCGTTCGTTCGCGCTGCCCCTCATCCGCCTGCCGGCACCTTCTCCCCGTGAAGAACGGGGAGAAGGGAGAAGCTCCAGCGCTGGCGACCCCTCTCCCCGTCCTTACCGGGAGCGGGTAAGGGTGAGGGGCAGCGCCAACGCTGGATAGCGACAAACCGACAACGGCAACGGGATAACTGAGATGAACTACTGGCTGTTCAAATCCGAACCCTCGGTCTTCTCCTTCGAGGACCTCAAGGCCAAGGGCAAGGCCGGCACGCAATGGGACGGCGTGCGCAATTATGCGGCGCGCAACAACATGAAGGCGATGCAGATCGGCGATCTCGGCTTCTTCTACCATTCCAATGACGGGCTGGACATCGTCGGCATCGCCGAAGTCTGCGCTCTGGCCCATCAGGACAGCACCACCGACGATCCCCGCTGGGAGTGCGTCGACATCCGCGCCTTCAAGGACATGCCGAAGCCGGTGACGCTGGAGCAGGCCAAGGCCAATCCAACGCTGGCCGACATGGCGCTGGTGCGGCTCGGGCGGCTGTCCGTGCAGCCGGTGACGCCGGCCGAATGGCAAGAGGTTTGCCGCATGGGCGGCCTGACGCCGGCGCCATGACGGCGCTGACGCCGGACAGCGCCAGGAAATTCATCCTCGACAACACGGCGCTGATGGCGCCGCCACATGTGCCGGAGATCCGCCTGCAGCTGGCCGACGAGGCGCACGAACTGTGGCGGCGGACCGAGGACGAGCTGACCGAAATCGGCCTGCCGCCGCCCTTCTGGGCTTTTGCCTGGGCCGGCGGCCAAGGCCTTGCCCGCTACATCCTAGACAATCCGGCGGCGGTGCGCGGCAAGCGCGTGCTGGACTTCGCCTCCGGCTCCGGCCTTGTCGCCATTGCCGCGGTGAAGGCCGGAGCTGCCGAGGTGATCGCCGCCGATATCGACCCGTTCTGCGCGACCGCCATCCGCCTCAATGCCGAGGCAAATGGGACCGAGATAAAATTCCTCATCGGCGACTGCATCGGCAGCGATGCCGGCTGGGACTTGGTGCTGGCCGGCGACGTCTTCTACGACAAAACTTTCGCCGACAGGCTGATGCCATGGTTCGTCGCGCTGAAGGCGCGCGGCGCCGACATTCTCGTCGGCGATCCCGGCCGCTCCTATCTGCCGAGGGCGGGACTGGAGCCGCTTGCCGTCTATCAAGTGGCGGTGACCCGGGCGCTGGAGGACGCCGAGGTCAAGCGCACCACCGTCTGGCGCCTTGCTTGACGGCATCGCCGAACAGGCGTTCCATCGCGCAATCGACCGGAGGGAACCATGGATTTTTCAGCAATCAATTGGCTGGCGGTAATCGTCGCCGCCGTCGTGGCGTGGCTGTTCGGCGGGGCCTGGTACATGGGCTTGAGCAAGCCGTGGCTGAAGGCCGCCAAGCTTGATCCGGCGACGATGAGCAAATCGATGCTGCCCTTCGTCGTCTCCTTCGTCGCGGAGATCGTCATGGCGCTGGTCATGTCGCTGATCATCGGCGCCGTGACCGGCGGCGAGCCGAGCCTGCTTGCCGGGGTGATCTTCGGCTTCGTTTTCTGGCTGGGGTTCGTCGCCACCACGCTTTCGGTCAACCATCGCTACGAAGGTTTCGGCTGGGATCTGACGCTCATCGATGTTGGTCACTGGCTCGGCGTGCTGCTTCTCATCGGCGCGGTGATCGGCTGGTTCGGCGCGGCGGCGGGCTGACCGTCAGCTCGGCGTCCTGGCGATTTCCTCAAGAAGCCAATCGCGAAAGGCGACGATGCGCGCATCGTTCGCCGCAGTCTCCGGATAGACCAGGAAATAGGCGAATTCGGGCGCGACCTTGATGCCGAGTTCGAACGGCCGGATCAGCCTACCTTCCGAAAGGTCGTTCGCCACCATGGCGAAATCGGCGAGCGCGACCGCGTTGCCGTCGAGCGCGGCCTGGACGGCATCGGTCGAATTGCCGAACACGATGGTCCGGCTGTCGTCGAAATCGTCGACGCCCGCCGCCGCCATCCACATGCTCCAGTTCGGCCAGGTGACGCCCTGGCGCGACCACTCGATATGGGCCAGCGTATGGTGGAACAGGTCGCGCGGCTCCTTGAGCGGCGGCCCTGACCGCAGCAGGGCCGGGCTGCAGACGGGGATGATGACGTTTTCGAACAGCCGGTGCGAGCGAAGCCCCGGATATTTGCCGGTGCCGAAACGGATGCCGAGATCGACGTCGTCGCGATCGAAGTCGCGCACCTCGTAACTGATGTCGAAACGCAGCTCGATTGCCGGATGCTGCTTGCGAAAATCGTCGACGCGCCGCATCAGCCACTTCGTCGCGAATTGCGCATCGAGGGTGACCTTCAGCAGCGCCGATCCGCGCGCCGTCTTCTGCGCCCGTGAGACGGCCCGGCCAAGCAGGTCGAGCGCATCGGTCGAAGCTTCGAACAGCACCGCGCCCGCCTCGGTCAGCCGGATCGTGCGGCTGGTGCGTGTGAACAGCACGATGCCGAGCTGATCCTCGATTTCCTTGATCTGATGGCTGACCGCTGCCGGCGTCAGGCCGAGCTCGTCGGCGGCGCGGGTGAAATTGAGGTGCCGCGCCGCTGCCTCCAGCGTCCGCAGCGCACGGGTTCCAGGCAGCAGGCGCGCCATCAGTGCCAGACGAGGAGGGTTCGGTCGAGGGTTCGGTCGAGCATTCCAATCATCAAACAGAACTTGAAGATGCAGAAAAAACTACTCGTTTCCCGTTTGAATTTCAATCCGCCATGATCTGAGCATCGAAGAAACATCAAACCGGATTTGATGTCCGGAGAAGCGGATTGCACCATGTCTGACATCGCCTTGCGCTCGGTAACCCTCCGCCCGGCCTGGCTGCGCGCCATGCTTGACTGGCTTCGGCACGCAAAAATCGCGGTCAATCTTCCCTACCAAAATGTCGAGGATCTCTCCGATCGCCAGCTTCGCGACATCGGCGGCGAACGCAAGGACATCGCACGCGCCATGGACCGCGAACGCGGCCGGCTCGGCCTTCTCGACATAGGGTGGCAAAGGAGTAGGGGAGTAGGGGAGTAGGGGAGTAGGGGAGTAGGGGAGTAGGAAGCTAAGCGGCGCGCCCGCGCCTGCCTTACCCTTACTGCCCTATTCCCTACCCCCTATTCCCCTACTCCCTTACCTTACCACCCTTACCACCGTCCGCTCTGACAGCAGCGGCAGCAGCCGCGCCATGGTGCGGGCGGTTACCGCGACGCAGCCTTGCGTCGGCGTGAAGCCGGGGCGCGCCAGGTGGAAGAAGATGGCGCTGCCGCGCCCGCGCCGGCGCGGCACAATGTTCCAGTCCAGCACCAGGCAGGCGTCATAGAGATCGTCGGTGCGCAGCATCCGCTCATGGCTGGCGCCATAGGGGATTTTGACCGGGCGGTTGTAGTTGCGGTCCCCAGGCACTTCGCACCAGCCGAGGTCGCGGCCGATCGGCGTCATCGCCAGCCGCGTCCGGCGGCCGCCGGCAAAACGGTCGCCGCGAAAATATCCCGACAATATCCGCATCGAGGCAAGCGGCGTGGCGCCGTCGCCCTCGCGCTTGCCGGCCGAGATGCCGCCATGCCCCAGCGCACATGGAAACACCAGTTTGCCGGCCTGCAGAAAGCCCTGGCTGGGTTGGCCGGGGCGCGCGCGCACGGTGAGCACGGTGAGCCCTTTCGGCAAAATTGCGCCGACTGCATTGCGATCGTGTTTTTTCTTGTATGATCGTGCCACGGAACAAATCACTGTGAACGGCTGTTGTGCCGGTCAGCTTCCGCATAAACAGGCAGCGGTCAACTGAAATCTCTTTTCAAAACAACGGATTGATCCATGACTTCACGCACCATTCTGATCGTCGACGACGATGACGACCTGCGCGGCACCCTTGTCGAGCAATTGTCGCTTTATGAGGAATTCGATGTCCTGCAGGAAGCGACCGCCGCCAAAGGCGTCGCCACGGCGCGTGGCGGGCTCATCGACCTGCTCATCATGGATGTCGGCCTGCCCGACATGGATGGCCGCGAGGCGGTAAAGATATTGCGCAAGGGCGGCTACAAGGCGCCGATCATCATGCTGACCGGCCATGATACCGATTCCGACACCATCCTTGGCCTCGAGGCCGGCGCCAACGACTATGTGACGAAGCCGTTCCGTTTTGCCGTGCTGCTGGCCCGCATCCGCGCGCAGTTGCGCCAGCACGAACAGAGCGAGGACGCCACTTTCTCGGTCGGCCCCTACACGTTCAAGCCCAGCCAGAAGCTTCTGATCGACCCGCGCGGCGCCAAGGTGCGGCTGACCGAAAAGGAAGCCTCGATCATCAAATATCTCTACCGTGCCGACCAGAAGGTGGTGACCCGCGACGTGCTGCTGGAGGAAGTCTGGGGCTACAATTCCGGCGTCACCACGCATACGCTCGAAACTCACGTCTACCGGCTGCGCCAGAAGATCGAGCGCGATCCTTCCAACGCGGAAATTCTCGTGACAGAAAGCGGCGGCTACAAGCTGGTTCCTTAAACATTTCATTATTCAAATAAGCGATCCGGGCGGGGCGCTTTTCGGGTACGGTCCTGAGGCTGGAGGTGGTTTTGGATCGGCCTCGTAGGGGAGGAGTCGGACTGACGGTTCGGGGACATAGCTAGATGGCGCTGGATGACGACATCCGCATCCTGTCCACCGTGAGGCTCTTCGAGGGCTTTACGCAGGAACAGCTGCGTCTGCTCGCCTTCGGCGCCGAAACCACCATGTTGAAAGCCGACCACAAGCTTTACCGCGAGGACGACGAGGCCGATTCAGCCTACATCGTCGTCAGCGGCCGCATCGTCCTCTACCGCGAGCACGACGGCGAGCGCATCCCGATCGGCACCGTCGGCCCCGGCACCATGCTCAGCGAACTGGCGCTGATCGCCGACACCAACCGGCTGACCAGCGCCTCCGCCGAAATCGATTCGGAAGTGCTGCGGCTCAGCCGCAAGATGTTCCGCCGCATCCTCGAGGAATACCCGGAACTGGCGGTTCACCTGCACCAGCGCATTTTGGAGGATTTCCAGGCGATGATTCGCCGCATCGAGGAACTTGGGCCGCGTTTTGCCGGCTAATATAGCGCCTCTGGCCTAACCAGATCGACTTCGGAACTGCGAGGGCTCAGGGCCGGTGCGTTGCGGAAACAAGCTCGACCTTGCGTCGTGCCGTCTCCAGTCCCAGCGCGATGAAACGGCGCGCATGCTTGGCCAGTTCCATATTGTCGGTCCACAGATTGCGCCAGATCGCGGTTTTCCGCGACAGGTTCTCGTCGACGATTTCCGAGGAGAAGGATTCGAAGCTGAGGTCGTCGCTGTAGCCGATGGCGGTCAGCGCATCGAATATCGCGGCAAAATCGATATTGCCGGTGCCGAGGAAACCGCGATGGCTCTCGCCGATATGGACATAGCCGATCTTCCCGACCGCATTGCGAATGGCCAAGCCGACATCGGCCTCCTCGATGTTCATGTGGAAGCTGTCGAGATGCAGGAAGATATTGTCGGAGCCGCTGTCCGCGATGAATGCCATGCCTTGCGCGGCGGTGTTGAGCAGGTTGCTTTCGAAGCGGTTGACGATTTCGAGGTTGAGGGTGACGCCGGCTGATTTTGCCGTGTCCGCCACCTCGGCCAGCGTGCCGGCGCTGCGGTTCCACTGGTCACGCGTCGGCGCCTCGCTCTGCAAGCCGTGGCTGGTGCTGAGGATGCCGGCAACCTTCTGGCCGCCGAGATCGCGGGTCAGCGCGATCGTACGTTCCAGGATTTCGACGCCGTGCGCCGCAATCGTTTTGTCGGCGCTCGAAATATCGCCGTCGGCCGGCAGTCCAATGCTGATCGCAACGCCGAGGCCGAGATCGGCGATCCGCTTGGCCAAGCCGTCAATGTCGACGTTGGCGGGGTCGAGATAGGAGAATTCGATCAGGTCGAAGCCGGCTTCCCTGGTGTTGGCCAGCGTCCGCTCGAGGTCGCCCTGCGCCGAGCTCGCCGACCAGACGAATGAGTGGATTCCGATGCGCGACATGATCGTCTCCGGTTATTTCCAGCTGACCCAAGTCCAAAGCGGTTTTGGCAAGCCGATGCTCGGACAAAAAGGTGCGGCCGGTCATCCCGGCCACACCAGGCTTGGGAGGCTTAGCGAGCCGCGGTCCAGCCCTTGTAATCCTTCAAATTGTCGGCCGTGATCAGCTTCGGGTCGAGCAGCACCGTCGGCTCGGCCGGCTTCTTGCCGGCAAGCAGGTCAGCCGCCATCGTCAGCGACTGGCCGGCCATCACATAAGGATCCTGCGAGGCCGAGGCCTTGATCATCGACGTGCCGGAGGCGAGTTCCTTCTCGATATCGGGTGCACCGTCGACCGCGGTGAAGATGAACTCCGAGCGGTTGAGCTGCTTGGCCGCAAGCTGGGCGCCGATCGCCGTCGGATCGTTGATGGCGAAGACCGCGTCGATCTTGTCGAAACGCGTCAGCAGCGACTGGAACACTTTCAGGCCGCCGTCACGCGAGCCTTCGGCGTTCTGGTCGTCGGAAAGGATCTTGATGTCGGGGTGCTTTGCCAGCACGTCCTTGCAGCCCTTGACCCGCTCCAGGATCGACGACGAGGCCGGGCCATTGAGGATGACATAGTCGCCCTTGCCGCCGGTATTGTCGACCAGATACTGGCACGCCTCTTCGCCGGCCTTGACGTTGTTGGTCATCACGGTGACGTCGGCGCCCGGCGCCGAAACGTCGAAAGCGGCAACGACGATGCCGGCCGCCTGCGCCTTCTTCACCGCCGGCGCGATCGCCTTGGCATCGACTGCGTTGAGCATGATGACGTCGACACCGGCAGCGATGAAGGAATCGACCTGCGATACCTGCTTGTTGAGATCGTAGTCGGCCGATACCGAGGTCACCTGCACATTCGGGTTGATCTTCTTGGCCGCGTCCTCGATGCCCTTGATGGTGGCGACGAAGAACGGGTTGCCGAGCAGTCCGACCGAGATGCCGACCTTGTTCAGATCCTTTGCCGATGCCGGCGCGATGACGGCGGCCGCAAGGGCGACGCCGCAGAGCAGTTTAGCGATGGTCTTCATTGTTTTGTTTTCCTCCTGATGCCCCGCGCCTCTCACGGTGCGTTACACATGAAACCGGCTCGTTGGATGCCGGCGACTAAGGGCCATCACGTTCTTGCTCCTGCCTGGAGCCGGTAACGGTCGAGGGCGACCGCCACGATGATGACCAATCCCTTGATGATGTACTGCCAGATGTCCGAAACACCGGCGAGGATGAGCCCGTTGGACAGCACGGCGATGATCAGGCCGCCGATCAGCGTGCCCCAGATCGAGCCGACACCGCCGACGAAACTGGTGCCGCCGAGGATGACTGCGGCAATGGCGTCGAGTTCGTAGGACTGGCCGAGCTGAAGCCCGTTGGCGGCATAGAGCCGGGCCGCCGACATGGCGCCGCCAAGGCCGGCCAGAAGGCCGGAAACGCCGTAGACGAAGAGCAGCACCAGCGGCACCTTGATGCCGGTCAGCCTGGCGGCCTCGGCGTTGCCGCCGACGGCGTAGATCCAGGTGCCGAGCACGGTGCGCTTGAGCACCAGCCAGGACAGGACGACGACCGCCAGCGCGATGATTACCAGCCACGGAATGCCGAACAGCGAACCGTTGCCGATGAAGTCGAACGGCAGGTCCGCGTTGAACACCGTCGTGTCCTGGCCGAGCAGGCGGGCGACGCCGCGCACGGCGGTCAGCGATCCCAGCGTGACGATGAAGGGCGGCAGCTTGATATAGGCGATCAGCAGCCCGTTGATGACGCCGAAACCGAGCCCGACGAGAATGGCCGCAGGCACGCCCAGCAGTCCCCAATCGGGCACCAGCGACACCATCACCGCCACCATCGCCGAGGCGGCAAGGATCGAGCCGACGGACAGGTCGATGCCGCCGGTCAGGATGACGAAGGTCATGCCGGCGGCCAGCACGATGTTGATCGACGATTGCTGCATGACGATCAGCAGATTGGTCTGGGTGAAAAAGCGCGGATTGATGAACTGGAAGCCGACCGCCAGCAGGATCAGGATCGGCAGCATGCCGAGTGCGGCGATGGCGGTACGCCATCTCGTGCTCCTGCCGACCGCCCGGTCGTCCGCTTTCATCGTGTCGGCCACCTTGTCGGTCATCGCTGAGCCGCTCCCGTTGCAAGTTCCATGATCGCTTCCTGCCGCAGCGGCTCGCCCTCCGACGCCGTCACCTCGCCGGCAATGGTGCCGTCGCGCATCACCAGCACGCGGTCGGCGATGCCGATCACCTCCGGCAGTTCGCTGGAGATCATCAGGATGGCGATGCCTTTCTTGGCCAGATTGTCGATCAGCCGATAGATTTCCGACTTCGCCCCGACATCGACGCCGCGGGTCGGCTCATCGAGGATGACGACCTGCGGCTCGGTTTCCAGCAGGCGGGCGAGCAGCACCTTCTGCTGGTTGCCGCCCGACAGCGAGCCGGCATTGGCCTGCACCGAGCTGGTGCGGATGGAGAGGTCTGACACCGCCTTGGCAGCG
Organism: Mesorhizobium sp. M0701; assembly: GCF_040320365.1. Classification (NCBI taxonomy): domain Bacteria; kingdom Pseudomonadati; phylum Pseudomonadota; class Alphaproteobacteria; order Hyphomicrobiales; family Phyllobacteriaceae; genus Mesorhizobium; species Mesorhizobium sp. M0701. The sequence continues at coordinate 17,658 of NZ_JAMYPO010000054.1, read as the reverse complement.
CGCTTTTCGGCAGCCGTGAAGTCGCGCAAACCGCCGGCCTTCGCGTCCTTTGCCAGCACGCCCATGCTGATATTGTCGGAGATCGACATGTCGAGAAACAGGCCAAGTTGCTTGCGGTCCTCGGTCAGGTAGGCGATGCCGGCATCGAGCGCCTCGCTCGGCGAACCGATGGATATCGGTTTGCCGCCGAGCTCCAGCGTGCCTGATGTGTGCCTGTCGGCGCCGAAGATCAGCCGTGCCAGTTCGGTGCGGCCCGAGCCGACCAGGCCGGCCAGTGCCAGCACCTCGCCCTTGTGGAGGTCGAAGGAACAATTCTTTATGAGATTGCCGTCCGACATGCCGCGCACCGACAGCGCGATGGCGCGCTTGCTGTCCGGCGGACGGTGATCCTTCTTGTAGAACGTCGACAGATCGCGCCCGACCATCATCGATACCAGGCGCGAGGCGTTCAGGTCGGCGCGGTCGAGCGTGCCGACATAGCCGCTGTCGCGTAGCACGCTGATGCGGTCGGCGAGCTGGTAGACCTCTTCCATGCGGTGGCTGATGTAGATGATGGCGATGCCTTGCGACTTCAGCGTCGCGATCACCTCGAACAGCCGGTCGGTCTCACGCGAGGTCAGCGACGTGGTCGGCTCGTCCATGACGATGATGCGCGCATTGGTCGACAGTGCGCGGGCGATTTCCACCAGCTGTCGCTCGCCGAGCGACAGGCTTGCGACCGGAGTGCGCGCCGAGAAGGTCACGCCGAGCCGCGCGATGATCTCGCTGGCGCGCCGATTGCACTGCTCGCGGTCGACAACGCCGAACCGTCGCGGCTCGTTGCCGAGAAAAATGTTCTGCGCTACCGACAGATTAGGCGCCAGCGACAGCTCCTGATAGATGACCGCAATGCCGGCGGCGCGCGCCTTGATCGGGTCGCCAGTCGCGGCCGGCACGCCGTCGATCAGGATTTCGCCGCCGGGGTCCGGCCGGTAGGCGCCGGACAGCACCTTCATCAGCGTCGACTTGCCGGCACCGTTTTCGCCCATCAGCGCGTGCAGCTCGCAGGCGTGAACGGTCAGCGACACATCGTGCAAGGCGCGGATCGCACCGAACGTCTTGGAGATGTGGCGCATCTCCAGCACCGGCTGGCGCACCGTCTCGATCCGGGCGGCGGCGCTCATCGCGCACCTCCTGCAGCTGCGCTGGCCACAGCCCGGTCGGCGGCAAGGCCGCGCCAGTCGTTGCGATAGCCGGCAAGGCCGCTGAAACTTGCCGCATGCACCGCCTCCGGCGCTTCGGTGGCAAACTCGCGTCCGACGCTTTCGAAGGCAAGTGCGGCAGCACCGGTGGCGCTGCCCTCCAGCGTTGCGCCCTGCAGGAAAGCCTGCCCGGGCCGCAACTGCGCCAGCAACGCGGCAAGCAGCCCGCCATTGTTCAGGCCGCCGTCGACGATCACTGTGTTGTCCGAATGGATCAGCTCGAGGCACAGATCGACCATCAGCGCGACATAGAGCAGCGCCATGGCCGCGCGTTCCTCGGCATTGGGCGTACGCCCGACCAGTTCGCCGCGGCGGTGCGGCATCGGGCCGCCGGGCGCGAAGCTCGGCAGCGCCATAATGCCGGCGTCGATCACCCGTTGTATCGATGACGGCGCGATTGCGCCCTGCCAGCCGGCGCTGATCGTGGCGAATTCGCGCCCGCCCATGAAGCGGACGGTTGGCACCGGGCCGCCATCGACATCGACATTGACCAGCATGTCGCGCTCGCCGTCGAGTGCGTCGAGCGGGCAGTCCGGATTGAGCACGACCACCCAGGTGCCGGTCGAGACCACGGTCACCGGCCCGAGCTGCTGCCGGCGGTAGGCATGGAGCGCGGCATTGCTGTCGTGGACGCCATTATGGATGGCGACTGGCTTCGCGGCCTGGCCGAAGCGCTGCTCGCGGATCACCGCGCCGGCACGCTCGAAGGCGGGCATCTGGCCGCGCCAGCCCTCGGCATCGACCAGCGAGCTGAAATCGCGTTTGCGCGGCGCCCATAAATGCGAGTGGCAGCCAAGATACGACACTTCCGATACCGGCCGGCCGCCAAACCGCCAGCTCCAATATTGGGGGTAGCCGAGGATCGATTTCGCTGTGGCGAAGGCACCGGGCTCCACCTGCTTCAGCCACAACATGTGGCGGCCGTAGTTGAAGCCAAGCGGCAGGCGCGGCGAAAAGGTCTCGGCAAAATCCGGAATGCGGCGGTCGATCTGCGCGGCGATTTCAGCTGGCGGTTCCTGCTCGTAATCGAGGATCGGATGCGTCAGCGCGGCTTCGTCGACCAACGCGAAGGTGCAGCCATGGCCGGATACCATCAGCCCTTCCACGCCATGCGTGTCGACTGCATCATCGATGGCGCGAGCCGCCCAGTCGTGCAGCGCTGGCTCGTCGAGCACGCTGAAGCCGCCTTTGCGGATCCAGCTCGGCTGGGTGCGGCGCTCGTCGAGGATCTGTCCGTCCTGGCCGAAGACGAACAGCTTCGAATTGGTCTTGCCGAAATCGAGGACGGCGATGTTCACTGGGCGCCTCCCGAGGAAGCCGCGATCCGCACCATGACGCCGGCATCTTCGAGCATGCGGGCATCTGTCTCGGACAGGCCGTCATCGGTGACCAGCGTGCCGATCCGCGACAGCGGCAGTGCCACATTGCGCGCGTGGATCGACAGTTTTCGGCTGTCGGCCAGCACGACGATCTGGTCGGCGCAGAGGCTGAGCTCGACGATCGAGCGGACCAGCAGCGGGTGCGATTCCAGAAGGCCTTCCTGGCCGATGCCTTGCGCGCCGAGAAAGAACTTCGAGGCGTAGAACGGCACCGTCTGCGTCAGCGAATGGATGATGCCCGGCTCGCGGTGCAGTTCGCCGCCGGCGACGGTGAGGCTGCAATGGCCGTGGTCGCTGAGATAGGCCGCGAGCGGCATCGAGTTGGTGTAGAGCCGGATGTTGCGATCGGCGAGCTTGACGCCGAGATGGAAGCAGGTCGAACCGCCATGCACGATGACCGCGTCGCCGTCGCGCACCATGGTGGCGGCGAGAGCGGCGATCTGCCGCTTGGCCTCGACGGCGAGGTCGCGGTTCTCGTCATAGGGCCTGGCATAGGCGACGCCGGCTTGCGAAGCGCCATCGAGCGCCGAGATGCCGCCATAGACCTTGCGCGCTTCGCCGGCCTCGTCGATCTTGTCGATGTCGCGCCGCACTGTCGCCGCCGACACGCCAAGCCGCTCCTGCAGCTCGCGCACCGATGCGAAAGGCCGGTCCCGCAAAAGCTCGACAATCTGGCGCTGGCGGCCGGAGTCGCTCAACCCTTACCTCCCAATGCGCTTGCCTCCCAAGCATTTTGCACGGCATTGCCATTTTGCACGGCAATTGGTGCAACTTACTCAACACGCCTCGGATTGCAAGCCTGATCTGACGCGATAACATCACTGTTGACGTAACTTACTCGCATCTGCGATACCAGCGTCGGTCTTCGTCCCGGCACCGGGACGTCCAAAGCCGTGGCCACGCGGCCGGTTTGTGGAGGAATTTCGATGACGATCAGTGCGGATGCGCAGGAACTGGCAGCGCTGCGGTCGCTTTCGGCCGCCATCGGCAGCGACCCGCATCTGACCCAGGCCGCCGGCGGCAACACCTCGCTGAAAGCCGGCGACACGCTCTGGATCAAGGCCTCCGGCACCTGGCTGAAGGACGCGCTCATCGCGGACATCATGGTGCCGGTCGGCATCCCGCCATTGCTCGACGCCATCGAACGGCGCGACCCGGCCGCCGAACAGCCGCAGGCCTTCACTGTCGGCGCCCTCAACGCGCGCGGCTTGCGCCCGTCGATCGAGACCACCGTGCATGCGCTGATGCCGCAGCGCATCGTTCTGCATGTTCACTGCGTCGAGACCATTTCGCTGGCCGTGCAGGCCGACTGCGAGGCCGAGGCCGCCAGGCGGCTCGACGGCCATCAATGGGCGTATGTTCCCTATCGCCGGCCGGGACTGCCGCTCGCGCAGGGTATCGCCGAGCGCCTTCGGCCAGGCGTGGATATCCTGATCCTCGGCAATCACGGCCTGGTCGTTGCAGCCGAGACCGTCGCCGCGGCCGACATGCTGCTGCGGCGCGTGACACGACTGTTGGCGCGGCCGCCGCGCCGGGTGGCGGAACCGGACATCGCGGCATTGACGGCGCGCGCCGGCGACAGCGACTACAGATTGCCGGCGGACGTTGAGGCGCATGCGGTGGCGATCGACCCCGAAAGCTGCCGCATGGCTTCGGGTGGCAGCCTCTACCCCGACCACGTCATCTTTCTCGGCGAAGGCTCGGTCGTGGCGAGACCGGACGAGGGTGTGAAGCGCGTCATCGAGCGCTGCGGCGCCGCACCCGTGGCGATCCTGTTTCCTGGACTCGGCGTGTTGATGCGCGGCGACGCCGGCGCCGGTGCCGACGCCATGCAGCGCTGCCTTTCCGACGTGACAGCGCGGATCGATGTCGCGGCGAAGCTGAATTATCTGACAGCGGCGGAGAATGACGAGCTGATCAACTGGGACGCCGAAAAATATCGCCAGAAACTCAATGCCGGAGGCAGCTAACATGCCGCGTTCGTCTGGTCCGCTTGCCATCGGCATCGACATCGGCACATCCGGCGCGCGCGCCGTCGCCATGCGTCCGGACTTTTCCATTGCCGCGCATTCCGCTATTGCCCTCGAGCGATTTGGGCCGAACGGCCGCGACCCCGCCATATGGTGGGAGGCGGTCGGCGCGACGTTGGCGGAACTGCTCAAATGTATCGATCGCGCGGCAGTGCGCTCGATCGCCGTCGACGGTACGTCGGGCACGCTGCTGCCGGTCGACGGCGCCGGGCGGCCGCTGGCCGAACCGCTGATGTACAACGACAAGGTCGCTGACGACACTATTCTGACAGCAATAGCCGGCGCGGCACCGGCAACGAGCGCTGCACTTGGGGCGACCTCCGGTCTCGCCAAGGCGCTGTCTTTCCAGCACCTGCCCGGCGTCGCCACTGTGCTGCACCAGGCAGACTGGATCGCCGGACAGTTTTCCGGCCGCTTCGATGTCAGCGACGAGAACAACGCCCTGAAGACCGGCTACGACGTCGAGGCCCGGCGCTGGCCGGACTGGATCGCGGCGACCGGCGTGCGCATGGAATTCCTGCCCCGCGTCGTGCGGCCGGGCGATGTCACGGACACGCTCACCGCCAGCGCTGCGAAAATGTTCGGCCTGCCGCGCGACGTGGTTATCGTTGCCGGCACGACGGATGGCTGCGCCTCATTCCTGGCGACCGGTGCGAGTGCCGCGGGCGACGGCGTTACCGCGCTCGGCTCGTCGCTGACCATCAAGATCCTCTCCGACCGGCCGATCTCGGCGCCGCAATTCGGCATCTACAGCCATCGGCTGGGTGACACCTACCTGGCGGGCGGCGCCTCGAACTCCGGCGGCAAGGTGCTGGCCCAGCATTTCCCCGTCGCCCGCATTGTCGAACTCAGCAAAAAAATCGACCCGGCGACGAAGACCGGCCTCGATTATTACCCGCTGCCGGCGCCGGGCGAACGCTTCCCCATAGCCGATCCGGCGCTGCCGCCGCGCCTCGAGCCGCGGCCCGCCGACGACGCCGACTATCTGAAAGCGATGTTCGAGGGTATTGCGGCGATCGAAGCGCTCGGCTATCGCCGGCTTGCCGAACTCGGCGCCCCCCGGCTGACATCGGTCAGGAGCGTCGGCGGCGGTGCGGCCAATCCGGCCTGGACAGCGATCCGGCAGCGCAAGCTTGGCGTCGCTCTCGTGCCGGCTCTTTCGGAGGAGGCCGCTGCCGGCACGGCGCGGCTGGCGCTGATGGGCGCAAGCGCAGCGGGGCTTTTATGACGGCCAAGGCAATTCAACACCTCGACGGCATCGCCGCGCTGACCGACCGCTATCAGGTGTTCCTGCTCGACCAATTTGGTGTGCTGCACGACGGCACCAGCGCCTATCCAGGTGCTGTCGAAGCGTTGTCGGCACTCAAGCGCGCCGGCAAGACCATCGTACTGATCTCGAATTCCGGCAAGCGGGCGCAACCCAATGAGCGCCGCCTGCTGAAGCTCGGCTTCGAACCGGGAAGCTGGGATCACTTTGTCTCCTCCGGCGAGGTGGCGTGGCGCTCCTTCCACCAAATGGCAGCATCCGGAGCCCTGCGCCCGCAGACAAAATGCCTGCTGATCCGCCGCGACAATGACCGTTCGGCTGTCGACGGCCTGCCCTTCGTCCTGGCCAAGGACGGCGACGATGCCGAACTGGTGCTGATTTCCGCCAGCGAGGGCGATCGCTACGACCTCGACCATTATCGCCGGCTTCTTGGTCCGGCGGCGGCGCGGCGGGTGCCATGCTTCTGCACCAATCCCGACAAGATCATGCTGACTGCCGTCGGCCCTCGCTTCGGCGCCGGCCGGCTCGCCGATCTCTATGAGAGCCTCGGCGGCAGCGTGGTGCGCATTGGCAAGCCCAATCCGCAGATATTCGAGGCAGCGCTGGCACTGGCGGGCCACCCGGAGCGCGACAGCGTGGTCTGCGTCGGCGACAGCGTCGAGCACGACATCGCCGGCGGCAACGGCGTCGGCGTCGCGACGACGCTGGTCCTGTCGGGCATATTGGCGGGGGCGCCTGACCTGGAGGACGTTTTCGCCACGCTGAACGCCCGTCCCGACTACATCGCGGATAGCTTCAGGTTTCGCTGAGTTGTTAGGGCGAGACAAAGCTAATCCAGGTTGAAACGCCCGATCACCGGCACATGGTCCGAGGGCCGCTCCCAGCCGCGCGCCGGCCGCAGGATTTCATAGCCGGCAAAATGCGGCACCAGGTTTGGCGACGACCAGACATGGTCGAGGCGGCGGCCGCGATTTGAGGCCTGCCAATCCTGGGCGCGATAGCTCCACCAGGTGTAGAGTTTCTCCTCGTAAGGTACATTGAGCCGCATCAGGTCGATCCAGTCGCCGGCGAGCCGCATTGCCTCGAAGTTTTCCGTCTCGACCGGCGTATGGCTGACGACATTGAGGAGCTGCTTGTGCGACCAGACATCGTGCTCGAGCGGCGCGATGTTGAGGTCGCCGACCAGGATCGAGCCGGAGTGCTCGTCATGCTCGGCCCGCACGGCGTTCATCTCGGCAACGAAATCGAGCTTGTGCTTGAACTTGCGGTTGACGGCCGGGTCGGGCTCGTCGCCGCCGGCCGGAACGTAGAAATTGTGCAGCAGGATCGTTTTGCCGCCGGCGTTGACGGTGACCGACAGATGCCGGCTGTCGTCGATCTCGCAGAAGCGGCGCTTTTCGACCACCTCGATCGGCCGCCGCGCTATGGTGGCAACGCCGTGATAGCCCTTCTGGCCATGGAAGGCGATGTGCTCGTAGCCGAGCTTGCGGAACGCCTTCTCCGGAAACAATTCGTCCGGAACCTTGGTTTCCTGCAGGCAGAGCACGTCCGGCGCCTGCTCGACCAGCAGGCGCTCGACGATCGGCATGCGCAGCCGGACGGAGTTGATGTTCCAGGTAGCGACGGAAAACGGCATGTGGGGTTCCGGACAACGCAATATCCGCCGGATGGCTCCGACGGAAGTCAATCGCGGAAACTACTGCCAGCCGCGCACCGCAAAAACAAGCCGCCCGCACCAACGCGGAAAAACCATCCCGCAGCAGTAGGAAGTTACCGCGTCTTGGTGTTCAGCTCGCGGTTCGCCGTATAGTCGATGGCGAAGGTGTCGGGGGCGAAGCTGACGCCCTCCTTGGTGTTGAAGATCATCACCGTCGTGTCCTTGCCTTGCGCATCGGTGATGGTCCACTGCCGCAATTCATAAGATTTCGGATCGAACATCATGGTGATCTTCGAATTGCCGAACACCGATTTGTCGGCAAGCTGGATGGTGGTGAGATCGTCCTCTTCCTTGACGCTTCTGACGCGCCCGCCCGACAGATCGATCTTGTCGTCGAGCAGCAGCTTCAGCGGCGTCTTCGACAGCGGGTAGAGGTCGGAGGTCCGCAGCTTCTTGTTGAGGATGACCACCGACTTGCCGTCGGAAATCACCCTGAAATTCGAGGCGCCGTCATAATTGAAGCGGATCTTGCCCGGCCGTTCCAGAAAGAACTTGCCGCCGGTCTGCTCGCCCTTGGGTCCGAACTGCACGAACTCGCCGCTCATCGATTTGACCGAGGAGAAATGATCGGCGATCTTCTGCGCCGTCGCCGGAACCGCTGCTTGCGCCGACGCCAGCAACTGGACGCCGGGCACGAGGTTGGCGGCCGCCGCACCGGCCAGGACCAGGCCGAGGCCGAGCACCTGCCGGCGGGTTGGGGCGAAATCCCTGCTTGGGGCGAGAGTTGCGTTTTTCATGCCGGTCACCATCATCTGATTGCTTGCTCATTATATTGGTCTGGCCCCCCAGTTGGGCTTAAGTTTGGCGGACCGCACGGCGCCCGTCCGTTGCAACGCGCCAAAAGGTTCAAAGTTGCCGGCGCGGATGCGCTCTAGAACTTGTCGTCCTCCGTCGGCACCAGGATTTCGCGTTTTCCGGCATGATTGGCCGGGCCGACAATGCCTTCCTTCTCCATCTTCTCGATGATCGAGGCGGCGCGGTTGTAGCCGATGCCGAGCCGGCGCTGGATGTAGCTGGTCGAGGCCTTGCCGTCCCGCAGCACCACCGCAACCGCCTGGTCGTAGGGATCGTCGGAATCCTCGAAATTGCCGCCGTCGCCGCCGCCACTGCCTTTGCCCGACGGCTCATCGTCATCCTTGTCGTCGTCCTCGGTGATGGCGTCGAGATATTCCGGCACGCCCTGCAGCTTCAGATGCGCGACAATTTTCTCCACCTCGTCGTCGGAGACGAAGGGACCGTGCACGCGCTGGATGCGGCCGCCGCCGGCCATGTAGAGCATGTCGCCCATGCCGAGCAGCTGTTCGGCGCCCTGCTCGCCCAGGATGGTGCGGCTGTCGATCTTCGATGTCACCTGGAACGAGATGCGGGTCGGGAAATTCGCCTTGATGGTACCGGTGATGACGTCGACCGACGGCCGCTGCGTCGCCATGATGACATGGATGCCGGCGGCGCGCGCCATCTGCGCCAGGCGCTGCACCGCGCCTTCGATGTCCTTGCCGGCGACCATCATCAAATCGGCCATCTCGTCGATGATGACGACGATGTAGGGCATCGGCTCGAGGTCGAGGTTCTCCGTCTCGTAGATCGCCTCGCCGGTTTGGCGGTCGAAGCCGGTCTGCACGGTGCGCGAGATCCTTTCGCCCTTTTTCTCGGCCTGCTGCACGCGCGCGTTGAAGCCGTCGATGTTGCGGACGCCGACCTTGGACATCTTGCGGTAGCGGTCCTCCATCTCCCGCACGGTCCATTTCAGCGCCACCACCGCCTTCTTCGGATCGGTGACGACCGGCGTCAGAAGATGCGGAATGCCGTCATAGACCGAGAGCTCCAGCATCTTTGGATCGATCATGATCAGCCGGCAGTCCTGCGGCGTCAGCCGGTAGAGCAGCGACAGGATCATGGTGTTGATGGCGACGGACTTGCCCGAGCCGGTGGTGCCGGCGACCAGCACGTGCGGCATTTTGGCGATGTCGACGATCACCGCCTCGCCATTGATGGTCTTGCCCAGCGCCAGCGCCAGCTTGGCCTTGGTGGTTTCGAAATCGCGGCTGGCCATGATCTCGCGCAAATAGACCGTCTCGCGCCTGGCGTTCGGCAATTCGATGCCGATCGCGTTGCGGCCGGGCACCACGGCGACACGGCAGGCGATGGCGCTCATCGAGCGGGCGATGTCGTCGGACAGGCCGATGACCCGCGACGATTTGATGCCGGGCGCCGGTTCCAGCTCGTAGAGCGTGACGACCGGACCCGGACGCACATGGATGATTTCGCCCTTGACGCCGAAATCCTCCAGCACGCCCTCGAGCAGGCGGGCGTTCTGCTCCAGCGCGTCCTTGGACAGGCTGGCGTCGCGCACCACGTTCTTTGGTTCCGACAGGAAGTGCAGCGACGGCATCTCGAATTTTTCCGAGCCGATCAGCGAAGTCTGCGCCTCGCGCTGGACGCGCGCGCCGGGGGCCGGCCGCGGCGCCGGCGCCTCGACGCGTGTCGCCGCGTCGGAACGGAAGTTCTGCACCTTGGCCGTTGGCGCGGCGCGGCGCTGGCCGGCCGGCTCGGGCGCGAAATCCATGTCGTCGTCATTGTCGTCGTTATCGAAGACGTCGGCATCGTCAGGGTCGATCGAGGCACTGCGGTCGTTGACCATGGCGGCGAAGAATTCCGGCTCGACGCGGGCGCGCCCGCCCGGGCTCATCCGCGTCTCGGCGAACTCGGCCGATTCGACCCGTTCGGCCGCCCGCCGCCAGGCGCTGGGGCGCGGTTCCATCTCCGGCTCGAAATCGTCGCGCTCGCGCCGGCGCGCGGCGCGGCGGCGCAGATAGGCCCGCAGCGACAGCCACCAGTGGGTGATGGCGCCAAGCGCCAATATACCTTCGTCGCCCTCGTCCTCTTCATTGTCGAAAAGCAGGTCGTCCTGCGGATCGGGCACTGCAGGCTGTTCGAGGACGGCAAAGCCGTTCTTGCGCGAAATCAGCGCCGAGCCATACAAGAATACCCACAGCCCCGGCGCTGCCAGGAGCACGGCGAGCACGCTGGCGACGAGGCCGGTCGGATAGCCGCCGATGACCAGGCCCGGGATATTGAGCACCATGTCGCCGAAGACGCCGCCGAGGCCGGTCGGCAGCGGCCAGGTCTTGGGCGGCACCACGCAGCCGGCAATTGCCGCGCCAAGCAGCGAAAACCCGAACCAGGCCAGCGCCCGTTTCGGCAGCCGGTCGACGCCGCGCGCGGTAAACAGCAGAAATCCCCAGATCACCGCCGGCACCAGCGCCGCAACGGCGGCAAGTCCGAAGAACTGCATGGCAATGTCGGAAAAGACGGCGCCGGCATAACCCATTGCATTGGTGACAATATTGTCGGTGGCATGCGAAAAGCTCGGATCGGCGACGTTCCAGGTGGCAAGGGCGGCGACGCCGAAACCAACCAGAGCAAACAGCCCGGCACCGACCAGCCGCCCGACCTGGCGCCTCGCGAACGACCGGATGCCGTGCTCCGTATCGGCCAGCGCAAGCGGTGCTGAAGCCCCTGAACGCATGCTCTTCCTCGTCTGTCGTTGCCCGGCCGGGCGCGGACGCGCAACACGGCAGATTCGGCTGTCAGACTAGCGGCGGGAAGGTTAAGGGCGCATTAACCATGGGCATTCTGCGTCACCGGAACGGGCGACCGCCACCACAGTTCGAAGCCGCTGCGGCCGATGTTTCACGCCGGCGGCGGATCGAGCACCTTGATCAAGCGACCGTGATCGAGCCATCACGGCCATCCGCGCGCAAAAAAGAGGCCCGGAAATCTTCCGGGCCACAAGGCGTGAGCCCTTTCGGGAGCATCACGACGGGATCTTCCCGGCACCGGCAAAACGCCGGTGCCGGCCAAATACCCTTACGGCACCACTTCGCCGTGCTGGCTGATGTCGAGGCCTTCGACCTCTTCCGGGGTGGAAGGACGCAGGCCGACCAGCGCCTTGACGATATAGAGGATCACGAAGCTCGCGATCGCCGTCCACAGGATGGTGAAGACGATACCGTAGAGCTGCTTGCCGACAGAGGCACCCGCCCCGAGGCTGTTGATCGCCGGATCGGCGAGCACGCCGGTCAGCAACGCGCCGATGATGCCGCCGATGCCGTGCACGCCGAACGCATCGAGCGAGTCGTCATAGCCGAACGCGTGCTTGAGCTTGACGGCCGAGACGTAGCACAACACGCCGGCGACGATGCCGACGATGAAGGCGCCGGTCGGATTGACGAAGCCGGAAGCCGGCGTCACCGCGACCAGGCCAGCGACGGCGCCCGAGATAATGCCGAGCACGCTCGGCTTCTTGGCGACGATCCATTCGGCGAACATCCAGGCGAGCGCCGCAGCAGCAGCGGCAACCTGGGTGTTCAGCATTGCGGCACCGGCAAGGCCGTCGGCGGCCAGTTCCGAGCCGGCGTTGAAGCCGAACCAGCCGACCCACAGCAGCGAAGCGCCGATGACGGAGTAGACGAGGTTGTGCGGCGCCATGTTGGTGGTGCCGTAGCCTTCACGTTTGCCGAGAACCAGCGCGCAGACCAGGCCGGCAACACCGGCATTGATGTGAACGACCGTGCCGCCGGCGAAATCGAGAACGCCGGCTGTGCCGAGGAAGCCGCCGCCCCACACCCAGTGCGCGATCGGGGCGTAGACCACCAGCAGCCACGCGCCCATGAAGATGAGCAGCGCCGAGAACTTCATGCGTTCGGCGAAGGCGCCGGCAATCAGCGCCGGCGTGATGATGGCGAAGGTCATCTGGAACATCGAGAAGACGAACTCAGGAATGTTCGCCACGCCCGGCAGCCACAGCGAGGAGGTGGTGATGCCGTTGTGGAAGAACTTCGAGAAGCCGCCGAGATAGGCATTCATGCCGCCGCCATCCGAGAAGGCCAGCGAGTAGCCGAACATGAACCACAGCACCGTCACCAGGCAGGTGATGGCAAAGCTCTGCATGATGGTGGCGAGCACGTTCTTTTTGCGCACCATGCCGCCATAAAACAGCGCCAGGCCCGGTACGGTCATCATCAGCACCAGCGCCGTCGAGGTCAGCATCCAGGCTGTGTTGCCGGTGTCGAGCGCGGGCGCAGGGGCAGCCGGTGCCGCTTCCTGCGCGAACGCAGCAACCGTGCCCAGCGCAGCGAGAGCGAGCGAACCTAAAACGGCCGCGCGTCCCGTTATCTTCAAGGTGGAAGGAATATTCATTGAACTCTCCATTGGAATACGTATCCGCAGCTCAAAGCGCGTCGGTGTCTGTTTCGCCGGTGCGAATGCGCACCGCCTGGTCGATGCCGAAAACGAAGATCTTGCCGTCGCCGATCTGGCCGGTCTTGGCCGCCGCGGTGATGGCTTCGACGGCCTTGTCGACCATGTCGACAGCGACCGCGACTTCGATCTTGATCTTCGGCAGGAAGCTGACCGCGTATTCCGCCCCGCGATAGATTTCCGTGTGCCCCTTCTGACGTCCGTAGCCTTTTACTTCGGTGACGGTCAGGCCCTGGATGCCGACTGCGGTGAGCGCCTCGCGCACCTCGTCGAGCTTGAACGGCTTTATGATTGCCATCACGATCTTCATAAGGTTTCACCCTTTGCTGTTGCGGGTCCCCGCGTTTGCACGACTTCGCCGATCCCCATGAGAGCCGGAGAGTGCCCGCTAGGATTCAAGCTCCGTGCCAATTGCCGAAGCAGGGTGTTAAGCTGTTGTTAAACAACGAAATCGAGAAGGTCTGGCAGCTGCCTGTTCACAGGCGCGGCAGTGCATATGCTTAAAAAGTAGGCAAATTTCGAAAAATGCCTACTCCGCGGGCGGCCGCTTCAGCCGGATGAGTCCTTCTTGGGCAACCGAGGCGATCAGGGTGCCGTCGCGGGCAAACAGCGAGCCGCGGGTAAAGCCACGCGATCCTTGCGTCGACGGGCTGTCTTGCGTGTACAGCATCCAGTCGTCGAGCGGATGGCTGCGGTGGAACTGCTTCGGCTCGAGCTTTTCCCGGCTGGTATAATGCTTCAGCATCACCGGCTTCATCTCGATCGGCCGGTCGCGCTCCCAATAGCGCTTGATGCCGTCGGGCACGGCTTCGCCGAACTTGCCCAGCAATTCGCGCTGCGACAGCAACGTGTCAGGCGCCGGCACGTCCTGCGGCATCGGCACCTGATGTTCCAGGCCGACCTCATCCTGCTGGAACGAGGCTTCCAGCGAAAAGATCGCCTGGCCGTGCTGGATCGCCACGACGCGGCGCGTGGTGAAGGAGCCGCCGTCACGGATGCGGTCGACCTCGTAGATGATAGGCACCTTGGTGTCGCCCGGCCGCATGAAATAGCCATGCAGCGAATGCACGTGGCGCTCGGGCTCGACCGTTCGCTGCGCGGCGACCAGCGCCTGGGCGATGGTCTGGCCGCCGAAGATGCGCTGCCAATCGAGCTTGGGGCTGCGACCACGATACAGGTTGTGTTCCAGCTGCTCGAGGTCGAGAATACCGAGAAGCTCGTCCATGGCTGCCGTCATCTTGACCTCGCCGCAAAATTACCATGGCGGTTTCCGACAGGAACAGCGGGCAGTCAAGGGCGGAATGCCCGGCGACAGTCAGGCTGCGAAAGGAATTGCCCATGGTCGACAGCAAGAATTCGCTCGACGTTCTGGTCGCCGGCGCCGGTTATATCGGCTTGGCCGCCGCCGTGTCGCTGAAGCAGGCGCGGCCGAGCCTCGCCGTCGCCGTCGTCGATGCCGCGCCGGCCGGCGTCTGGCAGAAGGACGGCCGCGCCTCGGCGATTGCCGCCGCCGCGTGCCGCATGCTCGACCAGCTCGGCGTCTGGAACGAGATCGCGCCGGAGGCGCAGGCAATCACCGAAATGATTGTCACCGATTCGCGCACATCCGATCCGGTCCGCCCGGTGTTCCTCACCTTCGACGGCGAGGTCGCGCCCGGCGAACCCTTTGCGCATATGGTCGCCAACAAGGATTTGAACGGCGCCTTGCGCCGGCGCGCCGAACAACTCGGCATCGGCATCATCGAAGGCGTCGCCGTCAGCGCCTTCGACATCAACGGCGCCGGCATAACGGTGCATCTTGCCGACGGCGCGACGCTGAAGGCGCGGCTGCTGGTTGCCGCCGACGGCGTCAACTCGAAGCTGCGCGACATGGCCGGCATCAAGACGGTAAAATGGGAGTATGGCCAGTCCGGCATCGTCTGCACGGTGGCGCACGAGCGGCCGCACAACGGCCGCGCCGAAGAGCATTTCCTGCCCGCAGGCCCGTTTGCCATGCTGCCGCTCAAGCCGGGCAAGGACGGCACCAACCGCTCGTCGATCGTCTGGGTCGAACGGTCGCAGGATGCCGAGAAACTGGTCAGTGGCGACGCGCTGGTCCTGGAATATGAGCTCGAGCAGCGCTTTGGCCTGAAACTCGGCGAAATTCATATCGCCGACAAGCCGCGTGCCTGGCCGCTAGGGCTGATCATTGCGCGCGCCTTCGTCGCGCCGCGCATCGCCTTGGCCGGCGACGCCGCCCACGGCATCCACCCGATCGCCGGCCAGGGTCTCAATCTCGGCTTCAAGGACGTGGCGGCGCTGGCCGAAGTGGTGGTCGAGGCCGACCGGCTCGGCCAGGACATCGGGGCGCTCGACGTGCTTGAGCGCTACCAGCAATGGCGGCGTTTCGACACGGTGCAGATGGGCATCACCACCGATGTGCTGAACCGGATGTTTTCCAACGATTTCGGCCCGCTGCGCACTTTGCGCGACATCGGCCTCGGCCTCGTCGAGCGCATGCCCCGGCTGAAGGGGTTTTTCATCCGCCAGGCGTCGGGTCTGTCCGGCGACACGCCGAAACTGTTGAAGGGCGAGGCGATCTAAACAGGCCCTGAAGCGATCAGGCGTCTCGGCTTAATCGCCATGCGGTCTGCCAAATTTCCGTGTCAGGGAACTTAGTTCACCTCGAAGCCCAGCTTCTGGCGCAGCCGCAGCATGCGCTGGTCGGGAATCTGCAGGTTTTGTCCGCCGGCTTCCGCCGTACGGCTGACCATCCGCAGCAGATCGCTCCTTTCGGCCGCGTCGAGCCGTTCGCGCAGGAACGGTGCCAGCTTGTCGATGACGACCGTGGCGTCGTCGATTTGCGATGCCGCCCATTTGGCGTAGATCACCGCTTCATCGGTCTGTTTTTTGTCGGCAATCTCCGAGATCACCGATCGAATGGCAGCTTCGCGTTGCGGCAGCACAGGACCATGTTCGGAAACGATGGCGGTGATCAGCGTCGCGGCGGCGACGACCGGATCGTCGATCGCCGTCAGCGGCGAGAGCGCCGCCTGCTTGCGCAGTTTCTTGCGGCGGACGTTGCCCTGCACGCGGCCAACGACGTCGGCAACCTCACGCGCCGCGTCGTTCATGGTCTTCAGCCGGTACCACCAGAACGCCGCTGCCCCCAGCAGGCCGATTGCTGCAATCAATATATGCATGCCCCGAAATCCCCCGATCTCGGCGACCATAGGAGAAGTATTGCTTCGCTTCAACACGCGAAAGTTGCGTCCGATGAGGAAAACGAAAGCCCGCGCCAGTCGTTGGTCTCCGCCGCTCCGCGGAGGAACCTATCGAGACATCTCTATGACCCGGGCACCTTGTAGATCGCCCGCACCTCGATCGTGCCGATTTCGGCCAGCGGAATCTCGCCCGCGATCTCCAGCGCCTCGTCTAGGCTCTCGGCCTCGATCATGACGAAACCGAGCAACTGCTCCTTGGTTTCGGCGAAGGGGCCGTCGGTGACCAGCCGCTTGCCCTTGCGCCTGCGAACGGTTTTCGACGTTTTCACCGATTGCAGCGCCTGCGCGATGATCAGCATCCCGCGTTGGTCCAATGACCGGTCATGGGCCATCGAATCGGCGTCGAGCTTGGCCAGCCTCTCGGGCGTCATTGCGTAGAGATCTTTTTCTTCACCATAGACCAGGCAAACATACTTCATTTTTATCTCCATTCCTGGCTTGAAGCCGAAGACGAGGCTACGGAAATCTCCGCGGAGCCCTTGCCTGCCGCAGAATCGAGACCGGCCGCAGCATAGTCGAGAAGAGATACCGCAATCCCGATAATGGCAATCGCCGCAAGCAATCGGCCGAAGCCGGAAGGCTGCAGGCGCGACCAGTCGGCTTGTTGTTCACCGGCCCTGTGGCCGGTGCTTGTCCAGTGAGCAGAAAACAGGTTGTTCATGTGGTCCTCCATCCGGCCACCAAGTCCATGGCCGCCCGCAGGACGGCCGGGACAGATGGAAGTCGACATTTTTGCACGCGTATTTTTTTTAATTTTTTTCGCTCGACATGATGTGTCACGCTGCCGCCGATACGAAAGCGTGGGTGGCCTTCGCTCCGGCGCGCGCTATAGTCGACTGGATGCCGATCACGGGCTCAATCACGACAATCAAGGAGGAATTGATGGACCGCACCGCCAACGCCGTTTGGAAAGGCAGTTTCAAGGAAGGCAAAGGCACGCTCGATACACAGAGCGGGACGCTGAAGGGCACGCCCTATTCCGCCAAGATGCGTTTCGAGGACGAGAGCGGCAAATCCGGCACAAATCCGGAAGAGCTGATCGCCGCCGCCCATGCCGGCTGCTACGCCATGCAGCTTTCGCATTTCCTCGCCGAGAACGGCACCCCGGCCGCCGAACTCGACGCCAAGGCCGTGGTAACGCTGGTTCCCGGCACTGGCATCACCGGCAGCGCGATCACCCTGGTCGGCAAGGTACCGGGCATCGATGCCGCCAAGTTCAAGGAATTGGCCGAGAAGGCCAAGGCCGAATGCCCGGTCTCGAAGGCGCTCGGCGCCATCAAGGTATCGCTCGACGCCAGGCTCGGGTGAGAGAGCTTTTATGCCTGATAGATTCCAACTGGTGTTGGAGTCCATCAATTGTTAAAGTCGGCGCCGCCCCTCATTGCCCTGCCGGGCATTTCTCCCCGTAAGTGACGCTAGGGGATGCACACATCTTTTCGTTGCGTCGATGACTCATCTGTGAGTTGCGGCGTCGGGTTGGTGTGTGATTCTGTAGGCGA
>NZ_JAMYPO010000053.1:0-39823 GCF_040320365.1 Mesorhizobium sp. M0701 | reverse complement strand
ACCCGACCGATCTCACTGACCTCCCGATCAGATTTCACCATGGCGCGGCATGCTATGGGCCGCGAAGCCTTTCTTCAAGTTGTTTTCCGCAGAGGCAAGGTCGCCCCTCGTGTGCCGAGTTGCGTCTTGCAGGTCAAGGGTGCCCTGTGTCGGTCGGCATTGGTTCGGCATCCAGGTGTCGGAATCGTGATGCATTTTCTTGAAGCGCCGGCAAGCTCAGTCGACTGCAATCCCGCGGAGCGATCTTTGGCGCTGCGAACAGCTGTTTCGCTGTCGCAACGGGCAATCCAAAGCTGCGAAGTTAATTTCGGCTTTTGGCGCCACTTGCTCGTTCCCATCGATGACACGATTGGCAACGTTCCGACCCTTCTCTGCCCTTCGTTCGGAGAAGTTCTAAGGCAGGCACTGACCCGAGTCGGCCCTTTGACGCTCACCTCGGCCTTCAGAGCAGCTGAATCGCCCGCCGCCCGGGTAGCGCCAGGAGCTGCCATTCCCGGCGCTTCTCCAAACCTGACCTTCGCGCTACGGCTTGAGTCGACCCGATTGATACGCAGGACGCTCCATCGCGATATAATCCGAGCCCATGCGCCAACGCCAGTGTCGAAGAAAAAGGCTTTATGCGGTATTGCGCGAGCAAGCTGGACTGCGATGCGTGTTCGCTGACGCTGCGGTGTTGTCCGAAGGCGCCAGCGCGCAAAGAGGGTCGTTGGCTAGCGCGGAACGTCTGCCAACGAGTTTAGTGCCCGGCGGATAGAATCGCGCGAAAACGGCTTCTCGACAACTGGTCGACCGGCCCGTTCAACGAAGCGCGCCGCAGCGCCGCCGAGCGTGTCGCCGGTAACGAAAACGAATCGCTCCGCTATGCCCGGGGTTGCCTGACAGGCCCAGTCGAACAAGGCGGGGCCGTCGATGTTCGGCATCCGCAGATCGCAAAAGATCACATCGAAAACAGCACTCATCAGCGCTGCCTTGGCGCCGGCGCCGTCCTCGACGATGCTGACGGCAAAACCTTCAGCCTCTAGTAGTTCTGCCATCGTTTCTCCAACCTCCCGCTCGTCATCGACCACAAGGGCGGTGCAACCGAAGCCCGCGACCGAGTGCGCCGCAACACCTTCGACTGAATCTGATGAAGTGCAGGCCTCCACCGGCAACAGCAACCGGAAATGCGCGCCGTCCGCACGGTCAAGCAGGGCCAGTCGTCCATTGTGCGACTGCACCACACTGAGCGAGAAAGCGAGCCCGATCCCGGTTCCCGCCCCCTGAGCCTTGGTGGTAAAAAACGGATCGAAAATGCGATTCCGGATCTCGGCGGGCACACCGGGGCCATTGTCGGCGATCACGATCTGGAGGTCATTGCCTTCAAGCGACGTTTCGATCTCGATCCGCCGCGGTGCGGGTATCTCCTGCAGGGCGTGTTGCGCGTTGACAATCAGGTTGTAGAACACCTGATGCATCTGGTCAGGGTCGACTTCCAGAGGCGGCAGGCCCTCGGCGAGCCGGCATTGCACCTCGATGCCCGCCGTGCGCAAACCGTAGCCGGCGATGCCGAGAACTGCGCGGATCAGATCGTTGATGTTGGTACTGCGGCGCTCCGGCTGGCGTTGTCGCGCCATTGCCAGGAAGGTCTTCACGATGCGTGCGCAGCGCTCGGCGGCGAGTCTGATCTTGCCGGCCCGCTGTGCGTGGGCGGTTCCGCCTAGAAATTCTTCCAGCAACTGGGCCTGCGCGACGACGACCGCCACGGGGTTGTTGAGTTCCTGCGAAACGCCGGCAAGCAGCGAACCAAGTGCGTTGAGCCGCTCGCTCTGAGCCAATGCCTCACGCGACCGCGCCAGTTCGGCTTCAGCCGCCTTGGTTGCGGTGAGATCAAGAATGCTGCCGACGATCACCGGTCGATCGTCCATCTCGATGTGGCGCCAACTCAGCGACACGGTAAACGCGGAGCCGTCCAGACGCCGAAGTTGAGCCTCCACGCCGTCGGCGCGCGGCTGCTGACGTGACAGGGTTTTGAGGCGCCGATAGTCTTCCCGTGTGGCGAACCAGCGGTGCCGCCGGAAGCGGTCCTCGTCATCCGGGCCTATGCCCATGATCTCGCGGAAGGAGGGATTGGCGCTAATCAGCTGCCTCGTTCGCGAGTCTATGAACACGACCGGAACCGGATGATGGTGAGTGAGGTCTCGGAAGCGCCGCTCGCTTCGCAGCAGGCGCTCGGCCGCGCGCTTCTGCTCGGTTATGTCGATATCGAAGCCGCCGATGCGCGCCTGCTGCTGATCGGCCCCCAGAACGGGAAAGCGGACGACAAGGCTCCAGGCATAGTGGGCCGCGTTGCTTAGGAATTCCTCGATTGCAATCGCCTGTCCCGATTCCAGGACGCGGCGATCGTTTTCCGCGATCATCGCGGCCTCCTGGGGCCCGAAAATGTCGGCCGCGCTTAATCCGATTGCGCTCTCGGCCGGCCGGCCGAAGACCTTTCCCATTTCGGGATTGGCGATCAGATAGCGCCCGTCGGTATCCTTCAGGTACATGCCTACGGGAGCATGCTTCATGAACGCCGCCAATCGGGCTTCGCTGGCACGCAGAGCGGCGTCGGCAGCGTGGCGCTGCGACAGGTCGCGCAAGCTCGCCGTGAAGAAACGACGTTTGCCGCTCCGGGCTTCGGTGATCGTGAGCCTGATAGGTTTGCTGGACCCTGCCCCAATTTGCCGGAACGCCTTCCTCAATGCGGGCGTCTATCATTTTGACGATGTCTCGGCGGCATATAGTTAGCCGTTCCTTAACGACCCGGTAGGCCTTCTTCTCGGCTCGGACGACTTCCGCCAGTTCCTTGAACTCCGCTGCGCGCGCCACGATCGGCGAGATGTCGAAGCCATAGGCTTGCTCGATCTCGCCCCCCTTGCCCTTTTCGAGCGTAGCGCTTGCCGTTCGGGCTGTCCCTGCGGATGATCAGCCCACATTCGACCAGGACGGTCAGGTGGCGCCGGAGGGTCGACGGTGGCATGCCATTGGCGCGGCCGATCAGCTGCTCATTGGACGGCCAGACGATCAGCTCGCTGTCGCCATATAGCGCCGTCTCCGGATGGAATGACAGCAGAGCGTCAAGGATGGCCAGCGCGCGATCGGTCGCGCCCAAGGCGCCTCGGGCTTCCTTGATGTTCTGGAAGACATGCCATTTGTGGACGGTCAGGTCCGCCGGCATTGCCTTTGCGGCCACCTGGCTTGAAATCATGCCAAGTGTCATCGGCCGCCGCCCAAAGGGCGTCGTCGCAATATTCGTCTCCATTTTCTTTCACCCTCGATTAGGCAAAAGAAATCTGCTCGCCAAAACGACGCCAATGACTCTTGACAGTGATTCGTGGAGATGCGATTCTCAGTCAGCTACTACGGAGAAGGGCTTCCACGACGAAAGTCGCTTGGGGGCCTTTTTCTTTTGCGGTTTCAGTCTCCTGTTGATGTTTTTTGTGACTGCCGGAAGGCCTCGTAGAGATCATCCAGTCGCTCCGTGACATATATCGCGAAGCTTGGACCGTCCTTTGCCTCGTATGTCACAACGGCCTTCGTCGCGGTCGATTTTACATTCGCGCTAACTGATCTGTCTTTGGCAGCCCAAAGATTGGCCTTTGGCTGCTCCTTCAACTTAGGAAGCGTGTTGAGGGCATCGGCGGCTCGTTGAAAACGTTGATCACTTGAGTTGTCCGCGGACAACGTTGTCAGCAGCGCATGCAGATCAATTTCCGCCTTAGCTAGCTTCTCTGCGAATTCCATCCATCGTCGACGTCCGACCTCCGGAGCTGCTCCGATTGCTTCTATCAATTCGATAGGGATCGCGCGGACAACCGATATCATTTTGGATAAAGCAGCCTTGTCAACGTTCAGTGCGGCCATGATGACTTCGCGGCAGAAAGACCGATCTTCAAGGCGGGCAGCGAACAACGCTCTCTCGATATATGACAGGTTAGTCCGCGCATTGTTTTCCTGACCTTGACTGGCAACCAGCTGGTCATCTGACAACTCACGGATAACGGCACGAACCTTGATGCCAAGTTCTCTTACCGCTGCGAGCCTGCGGTGCCCATAAGCGACTTGATACCGGCCATTGGTCTTCGGATGAGGGCGGACAAGGATCGGCACCTGTTGCCCATGCACTCTAATCTGGCCAACAAGTTCGGCCAGACCTACGGAATCGATGCCAAGACGATCACTGATGAACGACCCGTCAACCAGGGCTGGATCCAGTTCGACAATTATCTTGCCTTCCGCGAGCTGCTTCTCGAGGTCTTGCGCCCGTTCGAACTTCTGCGTGATGTTACCCAGGGTTCTTGTGATGCCCCCGATGGGAGCACTGCGAACCGCTGGCGCTACAAAGCCTGCGATCGGCCTGACATCCGCCGTAGGAGTCGGCGCTTCTTCTGCAGTTGAGACCTCAATGAGATTCTTGCGGGCCACTACTTTCTCCCCCAAGTTGTCCTTAGCAGACCTTCGATTTCGGAATTCACGGCGTTTAGGGATTCCATCGCCCTGTCATAGGTACCGCGCGTGAACTGTTGTCGCTCGACCTCATACAGTGTCTGCTTGGTGACCCTGGCATCGGAGATTGCCGTCGACTTCAGCATGTGATTGTGGAGCATTCGATTGCCAAAAATCGCCCGCATAAAGCCGGTCATCTGGCTTTGCGGACCATCGTTCGGCTCGTAGCGAGTAACCAGATAGCGCATCCAATCGTAGCTGGTACGACCACCCGCCCTTTCGACGACCGCCATCATCTCACTAGTCATCGCAAGAAACTGGCTCATCGACATTACATCCAGCATCTGCGGATGTACCGTTATCAATACCGACGTCGCCGCACACAACGCCGACATCGTTAGGAAGCCGAGTTGTGGCGGGCAATCGATAATTACGACATCGTATAGGCTCTCGATGTCTGTCAAAACCTCGCCGATGCGGGCGAAGAACATGGATTCCGCCGAACCCGACGTGATCGCTCTCGGTGTCTCATGTTCAAACTCCATGAGTTCGAGATTTCCCGGCACGATATGTAGGTTCTGGGTGTAGGTGGCCCGGACAATTTCAGCGATCGATCGTGGCGCTTCATAGCGGATCGCTCCGTAAAGAGTTTCGCCTTCGCCCACATCGAGCTCGGGTTGATGTCCGAAGAGCGCGGACAAAGAAGCCTGTGGGTCAAGATCGATTGCTAGAACCCGGTGGCGGCGCAAAGCAAGGTACTGGGCCAGGTGTGCGGAAGTCGTCGTTTTCGCCGAACCGCCCTTGAAATTCATGACGGCCACGACCTGTAGTTTCTCGCCAGGCCGACGGGTCGGAACGTATTTTGGTGTTCCGTTTTTTTCGTCGAGGCACCGACGGATGTTTTCCATGTCGGCAGGAGAATAGACCCGGCGACCGTTGGCCAATGGTTCCGGCCATGCCCATCCGAGGCCACCTGTCTCAGGTATCCCTCACCGATGCCGATATAGTATGCAGCTTCTGCAGGTGTGAAATGCCGGATTGTTTTTTGGGAGGCTGGGGGAAAGATCTTTTGTTGGTGCAACTGAAGCTGCCGTGACAATTCGAGAGAATCCGCGGACAACATCGACGGCAGGTGTTCCTGCCCGCTAGTTTGCATATATGTTTATAGCATTGCTCGCCTCGAACTACGCAGTTGATGCAGATTTCATTCAAACTGCGCAGTTACAGTATGGTCCGATTCGTAAACATTTTACAAACGTTTAACCATGAGTGGAGTTGACCCGGGAGTTGACCCTCTGACACTGGCAGTTGTCCGCGGACAACCCGCGCGCGCTGCTTCCCTTAGATGTTGGGGTAGCCCAAGAGGCCGGTTATTTGGCGCATGCTGAGCCGCTTGACGGCCGCCCAGAAGTCCTTTGGCAGGTGGTATTGCGCACCGGAGACGCCGACGCCGCCTTCTGTGCCGGCGCCCGCCTTGAGCACGCTCGAGACGCTCGCGCGCACGCAAGCCGGCTGGGCCGGCGCCTGGCGCCAGCGGCTGGCGCTGAAATGCGCCGCCAGCATGCGGCTGGCCGGGCGCTCGGAGGACGAGGCCGCCTTGCGCGACGCATGCCATCTGCGCCAGGCCGGAGCCGATCCGGGCCCCGCCGGCGCCACATTTGGCGCCTGGCGGCAGTTGGCCCGGGCAGCCGCCCGCCGCCAGCGCCGATCAGCTCGAAAAGATCGTCGACCAGCTGGGTCTCCATTGGGACGTCGAGGCGCTGGCCGCGGTTTGTGAACACATCGACGACCTGGCGCGCTCGGGGCGGCCGGCGCCGTTCGCTGCGGCGGCAATCGCCGCTCGCGTCGTCGCCATGCAGTCCGACTCCGAGCTTTTTGCCTGGTGGCTCGCCGACCTGGTGCTAGCGCAAAACCTGCGCTGGCCGCGCCCGCTCCCGCTGCTGATGGCACACGCTTTTGGCCCGGCGTTTCGGTCCAAGCCTGGCGGCGGAAAGCGGATCCGGCCAGGCGAAAAAGGGTTCGAGCGGGCAGTGTGCCTGGCGCTGGCACAGGCGGCGGCGGACGCCTGCCGGTTGGCCGCCGAGCTGTCGCGGCGGGCGGAGCGGCTCATCGCCGTCGCACCGAAGCTCAGGGCAAAGGGGGCGGGCGATGTGATCCAAAGACTGCTCGATGACGACGCCCTCTCCGGATCGCTGACGACCAAAAGACTGTCGCGGTTTGCGGCGCGGCGCCTGTTCGAGCGGCTGCAAAAGCTCGAGGCGGTGCGCGAGCTCACCGGCCGCGCCTCGTTCCGACTGTTTGGACTCTAGCGATGGCCGAAGCCTCCGCCCGCCGCAAGCCGAACGAACAGCCGGCGTTGCTCGATACCGAGCTGGAACATCTGCCGGCGGAGCTGCGCTGGCGCGAATGGATGGGCCGCGTGGAAGCAGTGGTCTTTGCGGCAAGCGAACCAGTGCCGCGCGCGGTGCTGGCGCGGGTCGTCGGCAAGAACTGCAATCTTGAACTGATCATCGACGACATCCGCGCCGAGCTCGCCGGCCGCCCCTATGAGCTGGTCTCGGTCGCCGGCGGCTGGCAGCACCGGACCAGAAAGGTTTTTGGCGATGCCATTCACGCAGCCTTCGGCACGTCAGCGGGCGAGGGGGCAAAAGAACTGCCGCAGGCGCAGGCGCTTGTCTTGATGTGCATTGCCTACTTCCAGCCGATCACCCGTGGCGAGCTCTCCAGCTTTTTCGGCAAGGAGGTGTCGCGCGACCTGATCGGCATGCTGCGCGCGCAGGATCTTATCGCTTCGGGTCCGCGCTCGCCGCAACCTGGCGCGCCCTATACTTATGTGACGACGAAAACTTTTCTGTCGCAGTTCGGGCTCGACACGCTGCGCCAGCTACCGGATTTCGAGGCGCTCGAGGACGCAGGGCTGCTGTCGAAGGAGAAGCTGCTGGCCGGCGATATTCCAGCCGGGCTGGCGCGCGGGGAGGGCGACGGCTAGGACGGTGTCGTTGGGGACCAAGCGCCGTGACGGGGGCGTCGTCGCGTTGCGATCCCAGAGATAGTCGATAACTCAGGACCAGGACGACTGGTAGTGCGGCAGCCGTTGATCGGGATCGTGAACCGCGAGATGGTCGCCGTCGACAAGATTGGCCGGAAAGATCACCAGATTGGTACCGCCGGCGTGACGCAGCGACGGAAAAAGGATGCCCCGAAGCCCGGCGGTGATGACCAGATCCGCGAGCTTCCACGACGGCGGGATCTTCTTGTCGATGCGAGCGACCTGGCGCCAGGCACAATCCCACTCCTTCCACGGGCCATCCCAGATGTCCGGATCGAACCCCTGCGAAAGGTCGGCCACCTCGGCGAGCGTGATCTTGTAAGCGGCAAGGGTGGCGGGCGGGGTGATGCTGGCACCCTGCTTGTATTCATCAAGCGCCGTCTGGGTCGCACGCGACAGATAAAGTGCTTCGATGCCCGGCCGGTTGAAACGACCGCCGTCCATCGCCGCGCCTGCACCGCTGGTGGGCAGGAAAGCCCATTTGGGAGTCAGATAGCGATGGAAGATTTCGTCTGGACCCATGCGGGTGATCCTCACCCGCGCGCCCCATTCTCGAGATCCCGGATAAAG
This sequence comes from Mesorhizobium sp. M0701, assembly GCF_040320365.1. Taxonomy (NCBI): domain Bacteria; kingdom Pseudomonadati; phylum Pseudomonadota; class Alphaproteobacteria; order Hyphomicrobiales; family Phyllobacteriaceae; genus Mesorhizobium; species Mesorhizobium sp. M0701. The sequence goes on along the minus strand of NZ_JAMYPO010000053.1, from coordinate 31,740 downwards.
GCCAGAACCGCCTCGACCTGGCCGTCGGCGACGAGCTCGGCTGCGGTACGATGGCCATAGTCGGCGATCGGTTCATTGCGGTACCAAAAGATCGCCTTGTTGACATCGCCGGTGAGTTCCGTCGCCGCCGAGATCACCTTCACCATCTCGCGCATCCGGCCCTGCAGGCGCTCCGATGACGGGTTGCGGAGCGTGTTGCGGTGGACACCGGTCAACTGGGCCAAGTTGGCCACCTTCACGCCAAGCGCCTGCGACAGGCGCTTCGGCGAGATATAAGGCGTGCGCGGCTCCTGCAGGCTATCGACAAAGTCTGAAATCACCGTGGAATGTGCGAGCTGTGCGTGGGCCATGACAAATCTCCGACCTCTCATATGCACAATATATGCACATTTCGACGCATAGCAAGTGTTACAGAGGCCCGACGCATTCCACCACACTGCTTGCCCTTCTTCATCCCCGTCGCGGTTGTTAGATAGCGGCGGCAATGCCCCCAATGTCAGCCGTAAGATCAGCTTTGCTGCTTCCCAACAGCAGACCTTGCAGGCAACGACGCTGTAGGTCGAAGTTGCGCCGCATGTCGGCCGTTGAAGTCAGACCTGCCATCCCATACAGCTCGGCGACCGAGGTCGCGGCCGCGCCATATGCCGGCCTTGAAATCGGGATGGACTTGGAGCGCCGGAGCGCCAGAGGTTCATCCATGGTGACCAACAGCGGGGGCTGACCACTCTCGCCGCTCTAGCACGGACCGATGGGCTTCGACGCCGCGGGCCATCCGAAAAACACGCCTGGAGGATTGGGGGGCAAGGGGCGAGAGATGGGTAAGAGCAGAAATTGCCGCGAGACTCAGACGGCCCCTCGACATCGCTTTAGATATGTCTAATGTTAGGAGCGAGACGCCGGAAGTCTCCGCGCCGCTTTGGGAAGCGTCACCGACGCTGCCGCGTAAGACCGAGTGAGGCGCGCAGTGTGATGCTGCCAAGTGTGGGAGCGCGGTCATGGACCGAAAGCTTGCTGCAATTCTTGCTTTGGACGTCGTCGGCTACTCCGCACTGATGGAGCACGACGAACAGGGCACGTTCGAGCGAGTCAAGGCCGGTCGCAAGGAATTGTTCGAACCCGAGATCGCGCGCCACCATGGCCACATCTTCAAGCGTCACAAAAATAAGGGCAAACGTGACCAGCGCGCCAGAGACGTACAAGATCGTCCTGACACTACTACCGGAAGATGATGCATACCGGCTTCGTACCGACCGCTCCGACAACCGCCGACGAACGTTTGGAAACAGTCCCGTCACGGTCTCAGACATGCCTAACAAACGGTTATTCGACGTCGACGCAGCTCATTCGCTCATCGCATGAAGCGCGTCGTGCCTGACGATCACGATGCTGCGCAGATTGAGCAGGCGGATGACGCCCTTGTCCTTCAGCCGGGTGAAAACCCGTGATACGGTCTCGATGGTGAGGCCGAGATAATCGCCGATATCCATGCGCGACATCGGCAGTTCGACCTGCCGCAACCCGCCCTGCCGCTCCGCCATGTCGACCAGGAACGCGGCGACGCGTTCGATGGCATTCTGGCGACCGAGGACCAAAAGATGTTCCTGCGCTCTCGTCAGGCCCTTGAGAGCCAACGGCAGCAGCTGACGGGAGATATCCGCACCATTGGTAAAGCGGAAGACGCGGACACTCGTAGCATTGATGGCTTCGGCGAAGAAATGATGGGTGGTGTCGGCTTCGAAGCCGAATGTCTCTCCAGCCAGATGGAAGGCGCTTATCTGCCTGCGACCGTCCGCAAGCAGGCGGTAAACACGGACGGCGCCAAACTCGACCCTGTAGAAGGCTCCGGCCTTTTCACCTTGGGCATAGATTTCCGAACCGGAGGGAAAGAAGCTGACCGGCTGTAGCGGTGTCAGATCGAATGCCGCAGGCAGGCTCGACTGCACGGAGTGTGACGGCAGTGAAATTCTGGAGGTCGATTGGGCGTGCATGGCTGTTTTCCCGGTTGATCCGCGACGCAGCAATCGCGCGAATCCGCGGGTCGCGAAATTCGGTTATGTCCCTACGGGAAACTACCTAGCGCAGAGGCGCTAGCGGTCTGGCCCAGTGCTGCACAGGGCTTGGATCGTCAGGCCGTTGGGAGCAGAGCCGAACGGTTTTCGGGATGTACGATGCACAACCCGGGAGAGGAGGGGGCGCCGGACCGGCTGCGTATCCCACAATTGACAGCATCCAAATACAGCGACCGATGCTGTCACTCAGGGATATTGAGGTAAATCAACCTGCTTCCAAGCGAGACAGGCCAATATTCGTCCGTCCTTTTGTGGAGCTTTTGCAATGAGTCGAATTGGCGGTTTGCTGCTGGCCATGGTCATCGCCATACCACCGGCCGGAGTCGTTTTCTTGCTTTACAAGAACGAGCTTGGCCGCATGCGCGACGCCGCCAGCCGAGGCGGCGTGGTCGCCAACCTCGACATAGGCCCGATCGAATACGCCGACATTGGTGTGGGTACTGCGCTCCTATCGATCCACGGCGCCGGCGGCGGCTTTGACCAAGGGCTTGCCAATGCAGCAGATCTTGTGGGTGAGGGCTTTCGGATCATCGCGCCGTCGCGCTTTGGCTATCTGCGCACCCCCGTTCCGCAGGATACCTCTCCAGCCGCGCAGGCCGATGCGCATGCGGCGTTGCTATCCAAACTGGACGTACCCAAAGCGATGGTCGTCGGTGTTTCGGCAGGCGCGCGTTCTGCGGTCGAGCTCGCACTCCGGCACCCGGACAAGGTCACCGCTCTCATTCTGATCGTCCCAGGTCTTTATTCGCCCACCAATCCGGTCTCGATTGAAGCGAGCCGCGGCAACAAGTTCGCTTTCTGGGTCGTCAATGCGGGCGGCGATTTCGCATGGTGGGCCACGGAGAAGATCGCACCGTCAGTGCTCGTTCGCTTCCTCGGCGTTCCGCCAGCGCTGGTTGCGGCTGCGCCTCGGGCCGAACGGGACCGCGTCATGAGCATCGTCAAGAGCGTTGAGCCGTTGTCGCTGCGCTTCCCTGGAATCAACATCGACAGCACCCCTGCGTTGCATGAACTGCCCTTGGAAGTAATTACTGCGCCGACGCTCATTATTTCTGGGCGCGACGACCTGTTTGACACGCTACCGGCAGCTGAGTTCGCCGCAGCCAAGATCCCGGGTGCCAAACTGGTCGTCTACGACACTGGCGGACATCTTCTGGTTGGACAGCAGCAGGATGTTCGCATGGCAGTTCGCACGTTCCTAGCTGGCGCCGGCCTCATCCCCTCATCCGACGTACCAAGACAGTGATACCACATCCGCTTGGGGCGGTACCGCATCACAGATCGTTCGTTGCTGTCGCCGATCGAAAGAACAATCGCAGGGGGAGAGGGCAGCGCATGGTGCCGGCGCTCGCCTTCGTAGCCGCTTGCGAACTAAAAGATTGATAATGATCCCAGGACTAACCGTTTCGTAGCCTACGCGCGGCTCCGATTTGTCTTTTGAATTGTCTTTCGGGATCACGCTGGATGTCTACGCGCGCTGGTGTACTCGCCGGATGGCGAAAGACGCAGCCGGTCATTTCGGAAAGACCGGTGCGCAGGCCACGGCCTGAGCCTCGGCCCGTCTCCCTGGCCAGATCAGGCCGAAGCGCTGGTTTGGAATGCTTTTGGCACCTTGGGTGACATTGGGTAAAAACAGCTAGGATAGCTCAGTCGCCTGGCGGCACCGGCTCTCACCAGTCGGCGCAGGCGCGCATGGCTGTTTCCCGATTTGATCCGTGGCACAACAACCGCACGAAAATCCGCGGGTCGCGAAACTCGGCTTTCCCCATGAAAAACTACTTAGAGCTGTCGCGCCGGACAAAGCCCGGTGGAGTCGCGCGGCTTGAGCGATCAAATATTCGGTGGCTGGACAACCACGGCCGACCTTATCTTACCTGATTGATCGTGGCTAAAGCGCCAAGCCACCGAGCTTGCGCATTTGTTCGATCCACTTCGCCCGTGTCGAATCCCTGGCACCCGCGACCATGCCGAACAACGTCTCGCGTACCGGACTGATGCCGACAAAATGAAGGATGCTGCGCCGCATGCCGGCAATGCCGTGACTGAGGAACCAGAGCCGGTAAAGAACGGAAGGCATGCCCATGGTCACCACGACGCGAGAGGAGCGGCCGCGAAGCAGCGTCTTGGTGAAGCCTCCGCCTTTGTCCGGATAGGCAAACGCCGTTCCCGGCCGAATAACCTGTTCCAGAAACGCCTTAAGCATGGCCGGCATGGTTCCGAGCCACAGCGGAAACACAAACACGATGTGCTCCGCCCAGACGATCGCTTCGGCGGCGTCCTTCAGGCTGTCGGGGGATCGCGCCGTGCTCGAACTCCTGCATCGTCCGAAGCATGGGAAAATCGAGCGCCGCGAGATCGATCCGGCGGACGACATGCCCCGCCTGTTCCGCGCCTTCGGCATAGGCCTTGGCGAGACCACGGCAGAGCCGGTCCGGGGACGGGTCAGGATGGCCGACAACAATCAAGATGCGTCGTCGCGGCATGAGTTACCTCTGAGGCGTCTTGCAGCAACCGGACGTGTCGGAATTTCGGGGTAAGATCCTTCAAGCTGATCATGGCGCACTCCTTCGCGGAGTTTCATAGAGCGGCTGTACGGCTTGGCCCTTGATCGGCATCAAAAGAGGCCGGTTCTCGGCGCTATCGGAAGGTCAGTGGCAGCAACACCGCACCGTAACCGGCTATTGCGGCGATCAGGGTTGCACCTGCCAGCGGCAACCAGAAACCTCATCGGACCGGCAAATACTGCCAGCGACAGGCGGCCGATCGCGTTTGCTGCCAGTGCCGCGAGCACCGCCTGCCCACCGGTCTCGACAGGGACCGAATGCTTGACCAGGCGCAAAGCATTGAGCACCGAGACATCGACATCGAATGTGCCCGCAAGCGCCGAACTCGCCAGCAAGCCGCGTCCGCCGAATTGAGCAGCCAATGCAGCGCTCGCGGTCGCGACAATCGCAAAGAGCAGGGCGAAGAGCAGCAACGGCCCTAGTTCGACCGGATTGCGCGCGATCGCGCCGCCTTCGTGATCCCCGCTGTCTCGAGTCAGCAGCAATGCTCCGAGAGCCGCGAAGGAGAGCGCCGCGGCAATCGCCGGAATGCCCATCACGACCAAAACGCTTGGCTCGACGATCAGCACCACGGCGCAAACGCGCAGCACCGAAACCATTGCCGCCAGCGAGTGCCATGGTCACGGCGGTGGAAGAGACGATGGCGCCGGCGAGCGAGCTGACGAGCAGCCCGCGCGTGGTTCCCAGAACGCGAACGGCGACATAGCCAGCGAACGATATCGACGCCATCAGCACCGTGAGGAACCAGACTTCCTACGGGTTGAAGCCAACCCACGGGTCCATCGTCCGGTTTGGCAGCAATGGCAAAACGATCGCGGTCATCACGGCCAGGATCAGCGCAGAACGAAGCTCGACCCAGGTCAGCCGATCAAGGGGCCGTGCAGGATCTCGCGACTGGCAAGGACCGCCGCCAATGCCGCCCCCCGGCTGCGGCGACGCGGTAGTCAACGGCGACCGAAAGCGCACCGAGCGCGAACACGATCACCGCAGTAACGCTGAAGTCCTCGTCATGGGCGGCCTCACGCGCCTTATACCAGGCGAAGATTGCCGCAAAGGCGACGAAGCCGCCGACTAGCACGGAAACTGCGTCGAGCGCATCGGCCAGAGCTGCGAGAATACCGCCGAGCAGACCGGATATGCCGAAAGTTCGAATTCCGGCCGTCCGGCTGCGATCAGGCGCGTCCCGTTCCCGCCAGCCGCGCTCCAATCCCACGAGCAGGCCTATTGCCAAAGCGAGACCGAGCCGGGCGATGAGCGAATCCATGGTGTGGCTGCTTTCAGGCCGTGGCCATCGGCAGGTGGTCGCGAACCCACCTGACGATCTGCCCGGCCGTCATTGCGCCGGATGTGCGCGCGACCTCCCGCCCGCCATGGAACAGGATCATGGTCGGGATGCTGCGAATGCCGAGCCTGGCTGAAACGGCCTGCTCATTGTCGGAATTTAGCTTGATCAGGCAAACATCCGGCTCCAATTCGTTCGCTGCCGTCTCATATGCCGGCGCCGTCATCTTGCACGGGCCACACCATGGGGCCCAGATATCGACGACAACGGGGATACTGCTGCGCGTGATGTGGTCATCGAAAATCCGACCGTTGACGTCTTCAGGGTGACCTGAGAACAGCCTGTTCCCGCACTTTCCGCATTTCGCATTCTTGGCACTGCGGGCCGGCGGCAGGCGGTTGACCCCACCGCATTTGCTGCAAACCACCAGATTCTGCTGAGCCATAACCATTCACCATTGGTATCATCTTTATGTGCGTGGGAGATCGCCGTCGCCAAGTGCCTCGCATGTCCAATGCTTTTGGCCACGACGGGGACCTTAAGGTGAAAACGGCTGGGACAGCTCAGTCTGCTGGCGGCCCCTGCTTTGCAAAACCCAGCGGGCGGAACGGTTCACTCGCTTGCTTCCCGGCCCGACACCTGCTCGATGAGGATCCTGAAAAAGACGTGCGGAGTGCTGTCCGAAACGGCAGGCGTCACTGGCTTGAGGGCACCTGGCTCCCACCAGTTGGCGTGCCTGCTCAACACTGACCATGCATAGTCGCGCTGAACCTTGCAGCCGATATGGTCAGGCAGTTCTTCATAGCGGCCGTCGACAACCACGCTTCTCCATCCCCGCCCTTGGCCGCGTTCGTCGACCTGGACGGACACCAGCGGGTTGGCCCGCATCCAGTCGATCTTCTTGCCCAACATGGAAAATGCATAAAGGTGATTGTCCGGGTGGGCATAGTGCAGCGGGACGACATAAGGCTGCCCGTCCTTCGCGCATGCCAAGCGGCCGACTCGATTGGCCGTTAGCAATTTCGTACATTCCAAGGCGGAAAGCGTACGGATCAACATCAACGCGATCTCCTGTGTTTCGTGACTGCAAGGGTGTCGCCGTGCTTCATCGACTCTGCTATCCGGCGTCGCGGATCTCGTTTGAATCTCGATCATAGCGCCTGCTGCCAGGGAGGTGATTGATCACGATCAAGGAGTCGGTCATCCCACGGCGACCCAACGACCATGTCTGGCCGGTCTCGTCATTCGCATGGCGGCCACGCCACGCTGTCAGTGTCGATGCGGGAGTGGGCGATTTCTGAAAAATGATCCAGATCAAGGCGGGGCCCTGCCGCTTCCACGCATCATAGGGGATGATGTGGAAGCCAATCTCAAGCGCTCCGTTCGGTCGTGAGCTCGAACTGGCCGTCCTCGACGAGGACGGCGAACATACCCTTGTTTTCCCTTGCATAAAGGAGCGGGAAGGCTGGAAGAACGCCGCCACCCGCTCACGCGTTGACATCCACCCGACCCACTGGCGCGACTGGATGCCGGATAGGATCCCGGTAAACAACCACAAGTCTCATGGTGACTCGCCTTAACGTTTGGATTCCACGACCAATGCCATGCGCACGAGATGCGACAGGCTGCTCGCGGCCATTTTGCTCATGACATTGGCGCGATGGATCTCGACCGTGCGCGGGCTGATGCCAAGATCGTAAGCAATCGTCTTGTTTGGCAGGCCGGACACAAGACCGTCCAGCACCTGTCGCTCCCGCTCGGACAGGGCCGCCAGACGACCGCGGATTTCCACGCTTTGTGGGTGTGTAGCATCCGCCTGGTTGCGATTGTCCAAAGCGGAGCGGATCGCCTCGATCAGCACCTCGTCGTCAAACGGCTTTTCGATGAAATCGGCGGCACCTTCCTTCATCGCCTGAACAGCGAGCGCCACGTCGGCATGGCCTGTCATGACAATGACCGGAATAGTATGCCCGCGGGTCCGGAGCTGCCGCAGGAACTCGATGCCGTCAATGCCGGGCATGCGCACATCGGTCACGATGCAGCCGTCAAGACTGCTCGTGGCCGTAGCCAGAAAAGCTGTCGCCGATTCGTACAGGCGCACAGCGAAGTCAGCCGTCGCCAACAGAAAACCAAGCGATTTGCGAACGTCGACGTCGTCATCGACCACATGCACAAGATGGCTATCGGCCACTGGCGACCTCTTCCTTTTCCACGATGCGCAAGGTGAACCGGAAGGCGGTTCCTCCGGACGGCATTGCCTCGGCCCAGATGTGACCGCCGTGCGACTCAACGATCGTACGGCAAATAGAGAGGCCGACGCCCATGCCCTGCTTTTTAGTGGTGACAAATGGCTGGAAAAGCTGGGCGGAGACTTCCGGCGCGAGACCAGTGCCTGTGTCGATCACGCTTACCTCAGCCATGCCGTCATCACGGGCCACGGTTATGATTTGCAACTCACGGCGTGGTGCGCCTTGCATGGCTTCTATCGCATTGCGCATCAGGTTCAGCAGGACCTGCTGAATCTGGATGCGGTCCGTCAAGACCAGTTCGGCGGCCGGATCGAGCTTATAGCTGACACGCACGTCTATTTCTCTTGAGCCGACCAGTGCCAGTGACGAGGCTTCCTCGATAATCGCCGGCAGGCGTTCGACTTGACGCTCACTCTCGCCTCTTGCGACGAAATCCCGCAGGTGGCGAATGACGTCTCCGGCCCTCAATGCCTGTTCCGCTGCCTTTTCGACGGCTTCCCTCAGCATCGGCGCATTCTCTTCCGTGCTTTTTTCGAGAAGTCGGCGACTGCCTTTCAGGTAGTTCGTGATTGCCGTGAGGGGCTGGTTGATTTCGTGGGCAAGTGTCGAAGCCATTTCGCCTAGCGCGGTAAACCGCGCCATATGGAGAAGCTCCTGCTGCTGCTCCTGTATCCTTGCCTCTGCTCTGTGGCGCTCCGTCAAGTCGCGGCAGAAGCCGGTAAAGAAGCGGCCGGTTCCAGGATGCATTTCACCGACAGAAAGTTCCATCGGAAAAGTTGAGCCATCCTTGCGCATTCCAGTGACGGTGCGGCCGAGCCCGATGATCCGGCGCTCACCGGTTGATAGATACCGGTGCAGATAAGCATCATGCTCTTCGCGGTAGGGTGACGGCATCAGCAGATTGACGTTCTGACCGATGACTTCGCTCGACTGGTAACCGAACAGCGTTTCGGCAGCCGTGCTGAAGGATTGAATACTGCCCTGTTCGTCGATGACGACCATTGCGTCGGGCACCGTCGCCAGGATCGAGCGCAAATGATCTTCACGCAAACGAAGTGCCGCGTTCGCAAAGGAGAGCTCGCTGACGTCGGTGCCTTGGACAAAAATGGCCGTGATGCGACCATCGTCGGCTTTGATGGGCTGATAGACGAAATCGAGGATGCGCTCTTCGACCGGCTCGTCATCCTTGTTGCGAAGAGCGACCTTTACGCCCTGACCTCTGTAGGGCTCGCCCGTTTCGTACACCTGGTCCAGCAGTTCGTAGAAACCCTGGCCTGGGAGCTCGGGAAGGGCTTCGCGTACCGACTTTCCTATCAACTGCCTCTGGCCAATCAGGCGTTGATAGGCGGCGTTGGTCAGCTCGAAGACGTGGCCCGGCTCACGCATCAACGTGATGAAACCAGGGGCCTGCTCAAACATCTGGGAGAGCCGGTCGTGTTCGGCCGTGCCCCGCCCTTCGGCGCGAACACCAGTCGACAAGTTACGTGGTTGTTTGTCGTCCAAATCAAGTCCTATGATCGGGGAACCCGCAACGCAGTCTTGTTACCATCCATTGCTCGTTCTGCACACGGAAAACCCATGAAGCCAAATAGTCGCGGTCGAGCCTGCTGGACCTTTCGGAGCTCACCCCATCGGCCTGCCGGCTGCACCCTTATGTCGTATAACCGCCGGTCACATAGGAACTTCAAAGTTGTCACCTTGCGGCATTCACGCCAGCCCCAGTCGCCACGAGAGGGAGTGGCCTGTTGACCGAGATCAATGCAGCTGTCGCCGACATGGCGATGATCTGCCGGGAAACGGGAGTAAAACGACATGAGTTTTCTCGAGTACCTGATTTCAGTTGACGCCAGGACCGCCTTGATGGGCCGCATGATGCAGAAGCTCGGCGTCGACAAACAATTGAAGGTCGTTCCGGACCATGTTGGCGTAACCAATCGGGCGGTGGACCGGTGTCGCTCCTGCGGGCACCAGGATGAATGCTCGACTTGGCTTGATGAACACCAGCAAGCTGATGATCCGCCAGACTATTGCCGCAACCGCGACCTGATCGCACGGCTGCAGCACGCAGCCGGCCACCGATAGAGCGTTACGCAGGCATACCGCAGTTCGCGTCACCAAGGCCGCCGCGAATGCCTGCAACTCCACTTTCATGTAAACAGCCGACTGGCCCCACGGGCTGCCCGCTTGTTATCAAGGCTGCCATGACAGGAACCTGCAGCGATGCCCCGCAGAGGCGCGCCGCTAATGACACTGCGAGGCGCCGGCTTTCAGATGCGATCCGATCTATGCCGACAAAGGCCTCCTTTGAAAGCAAATGCATCGATCCCATCGTAGACGCGACTTCACTCGGCGCGTCGCGGGCCTGTTTGAGGGCGGGTATCACCTTGAGGTCTTTGGGCCCTCGAAAAGCAAGGACGTGCACATGACTGCGAAGGCTCGGAGCAAGAGAACGATCGTTGGTACTCCGTTGCCATACGTGCTTGACGAGGCCATGATCCGTCTTGTGGTTCACGGCTTCTATGACAAGATTCGCCGCGACGACCTTCTCGGCCCCATCTTTCATGACGCTATCCAGCCTGAGGTGTGGCCGCGTCATCTGGCTAAGATGTGCGACTTCTGGTCCGCTACGCTGCTCCGGTCGTCCCGTTATGAAGGCCGTCCATTACCGCCACACCTGGCGATCTCCGGCCTTGGAGTGGCGCATTTCCGGCGTTGGCTAAAGCTGTTTCGCGCAACCGTGCACGGCATTTGCCCACCCGAGGTTGCGGCGCTGTTCATGGATCGCGCGCTGCGCATCCCAATTAGCGTGGGTAAACCCACAATCAGCCGCAACGCCGCGCGATGCGCGTCTGCCTGTCCGTGGAGACAAGCATGACTGACTCAAACAAAAACGACACACCGATGGCCAAGCAATTCGTCCGGCGTCGACCTGAACAACACACTGCTCCCTATGCTGATCGGCGGGCTTGTTCTGATCGTCGTCGGTGCAATCGTGGTCATGACGTTCGTCTAGTTTTCCTGGCAGACGCTCATCAAAGTTGCGAAAGCGCAACGAAGGCAGCCCGCGCGCGATTTATGACGAGACCTCGCATATCGCGGAGACTTCATCGTGAAGCAGCGCAGTTCGATCAACTCTGATATGGTCGTTGACGAGATCATGAGAAAATGGCCGGCAACGGTGGCCGTGGTGGTGAACTACAGGATGCTTTGCGTGGGCTGCCCGATCGGCAGTTTCCATACCGTGGCCGAAGCATGCCGCGAGCATCGGATCAACCAGACCTGCTTCATTTTGGACCTGGAATCGGCTGTTCGGCGCGAAAGCTGAAGGTCAGCCCTTGTCCCGGTTCTCGGCGAGAACCACAAGGCGATGAGCATCCTTCACGGTGACTTTCTGGCGCCCGCTGACAATTATTCCGTGGTCTTCCCACTTGCTGAGCAGACGGCTTACGGTGTGCAGCGTCGTTCCTGTCATCTCGGCAATGTCCTGCCTCGAAATCGGGAAGTCGATTTCGATACCGCTGTCGGTCTTTCGGCCGGTCTGGTTCGCCAGTCGCAGCAGCGCATGGGCAACCCGCTGCTCCACCTGTGCCGTGGACATCTCCACCACCCGCGTCTGGGTCTCCTGCAGCCTGGTTCCAACCGTCCTGTAGGTGGTTGCCCCAAACACGGGGAACCGTCGCGCCAGGTCCGGCCAGAGAGCGTTGGGCCAGGCCAGCACCACGCAGTCCACCGCGGCGACCGCACTGGCGGGGTAGGTCGTTCGCCCTAGTGCTGCGGCGACGCCAAAAATTTCGCCTTCACTGATGTATCTGGCGATGACCTGCTGCCCGTCAGGCGTGGTGCGGACAACGCGTATGTGCCCGGCGATCAGCACGAAAAACGAATGGGCCTCGGCTTCCTGCTCGAAGATCGCCGTGTCCTTGGCATAACGAGACGACCGCGCATTTTGTACGATCTCGCTCTGCTCGTCGGGCGTAAGCCCCTGGAAGAGGGGCAGTCCAGAAATCACCGATCGATCCAACGCAGCCAAGCGGATCCCTCACAGCCCTACGGTTCCGCATCAGTCGTGCGGGAGACCTTTCTTATCCCGAGTTTGCGCCAGCGCAAATTGTCCCCGGCCGCATCAAGCTAAATGGCATGGAACGGCGCAATGCCGCGAAGACCAAACAAAGGACAAATCGATGAAACTCTCCATCCTCGCTGCCGCAATCTCCCTCCTCGCGCTCGCCGGCGGCGCAAGCGCGGAAGAGCATGTGGTGCAAATGCTCAACAAGGGCGAAAAAGGCGCCATGGTTTTCCAGCCGGCCTTCGTCAAGGCGGCACCCGGCGACACCGTCAAGTTCGTGCCGATCGACAAGGGCCACGATGCGGAGTCGATCAAGGGTATGATCCCGGATGGCGCCGAACCTTTCAAGGGGAAGCCCAACGAGGAGATCACCGTCACACTGACCCAGGAAGGTGTGTACGGCGTCAAATGCGCGCCTCACTACGGCATGGGCATGGTCGCGCTGATCGTTGTCGGCAAGCCGGTCAACCTCGACACAGCCAAGACGGTCAAACATGCGGGGAAGGCAAAGACGGTGTTTGCCGACCTGTTTACCCAGGTCCCGGCCAACTGACCAGCATGCCTGCCTGCCACAAAGGGGGCGGGCGCGGGCCGGACGAACCGAGGGCGGCGGTCATCCGGCCCTTTTCATTTGAGGATATAGTCATGGGGATTCCACGCCTTCGGGCATACGCCGGGCCCGCGTTTCTTTCCTACGGGTTCAGGCCCTTCTTCTTCCTCGGATCGCTTTATGCCGGACTCTCGATTCTGCTTTGGCTGCCGATTTATGCGGGCGAATTCAATGCCCACAGTGCATTCGTTCCCGTCGACTGGCATGTCCACGAGATGCTGTTTGGTTATCTGCCTGCGATCGTTACCGGGTTCCTGTTGACCGCGATCCCGAATTGGACCGGCCGGCTGCCTGTGCAAGGCCTGCCGCTGCTGGCGCTGGTTGTCTTGTGGCTAGCGGGCCGTATCGCTGTCTTCTTCTCGGCGGATATCGGTTGGGAAGCAGCCGCTGTGATCGACGGTTCTTTTCTGCTTGCGGTCGCCACGGCGGCGGCACGCGAAATCGTCTCGGGACGGAACTGGCGCAATCTGAAAGTACTGCTGCCGCTTGCCGTCCTGGCTTGCGCCAACAGCGCGTTCCACATCGAGGCGCACCTTCAAGGCACATCCGACGTCAGCCGCAGGCTCGGGATGGCCGCGGCGATCATGCTCATCTCGCTGATCGGCGGGCGCATCATTCCGAGCTTCACGCGCAACTGGCTCGTACGCAAAAATCCTGGCAGGCTGCCTGTGCCGTTCGATCGTTTCGACATCGCATCGCTAGCCATCTCAGCCATCGCGCTGGGAGCGTGGACGTTCGCCCCCGGCAACAGTGTCTCAGGAATGCTCATGGCCGTCGCCGCAATCTGTCAGGCGTGGCGTCTGTCGCGCTGGGCTGGTGAACGCACGTTGCGGGATCCGCTCGTGCTCATCCTCCATCTTGCCTATGCTTTCGTGCCCATCGGTCTCGCCCTTGTCTCGGCGTCGATCTTCTTCCCGGATGCCGTCCCGGCGGCGGCAGGACTTCACGCGCTCGGCACTGGTGCGGTCGGCTCAATGACGCTTGCCGTGATGACCCGCGCAACGCTCGGGCACACAGGGCGGGAGCTCAAGGCCGGGAAAGGCACCTCGTTCATCTTCGTAGTCCTCCTTCTCGCGGGATCATTGAGAATCCTGGCCGCCTTCGTCCCCTCAGACGCGGTGATCGATATGGCCGGCGCCGCATGGATGGCGGCATTCGCCGGCTTCCTCCTGATCCACGGAACCGCGTTGACGACACCCAAGGCACGGTGAGGCGAGGGAAGGGCGACGGGCGGGCTCGCGACGGTCGAGAAGACGTGGCCCGCTATTCCTGTTTTTCAGACGATGCCAAGCCAGCCAAGGATCCGGCTTGCCCATCCCGAATGGTCCCGGACCAATCTGAATCCCAGATTGTCGGGAGGCGTGCCAACGGCACAGCCTCCGCTTTTCCCGTCACTGACGAAGTTCGACATGTAGGCTCTGTGAAGCCCTTCAAGGACGTGGACGCCGCAATTGTCGACCGAACTCGCAACACCGCTTCCATCCGCAGCCAACGTGGTGCGGACATAGCAGGTCGAAGTCCACTCCCAGACATTGCCGGAAAAGTCGGCGAGGCCCAGGGAATTGAACCCAAAAGAGCCACGGCTCTTGGGCAACGGGTCCGGTTTGCGATTAAGGTCCACCTCGGCCTTGTAGCTGGTGAGCCAACGTCTGGCGGGGTTGCTGGCGTCGTTTTCGACCCCCTCAAATTCGCCGGCGAACCGCTCCGCGGCGGCAAAGGCCCATTCTTCATCGGATGGCAGCCGCCATTGGCCGCCGGTCACTTCCGAATACCACCGGGCGTAGGCATTGGCATCGAGATAACTCACCCCTGTCACCGGAGCATTGCTCGGGATCGCGTGCGTCTCCTGTGCCGGCTGACAGCTTCCAGCCGACACACAGTTCGCGTAGTCGGCCGCGCTGACCTGATAGGCCATCATCTCGAGAGGTCTGTTGAGTTGCCGCTCGAGGCGGGGATTGCCTTGCGGGCGTCCCTCTTTCAGGAACTCGCCCGGAGTCGGATAGGTGATCGAACCAGGGGGCAAGGTGACCGTCATGGCGATGGGATGGTGTTGTCTATCCCCGAAGACCGCCCGTATCGAGAGCCCCACCGGAACAGCAGCGGCGGCCAGGGCGACCGGGAGAACCTTCAAGATGAAAGGAGGCATGGCTTTCGTCCATGCCCGGACAGCGTCGCTGCCCGGGCAAATTGGAGTGCCGTCAGTTGGTGACGATGGGTTTAGGCGCCTCTACCTGCGTCATCAGGTCGTCATCCCACTCGCCCTCGACCATGAAGTGAGCGGTCGCTCCGAGTTCCACAGCCTCAATCAGATTGTGATTGACGTAGGCGTAGATGCCCGGTTGCAGGAACGTGTAGAGCGCCGAGCCCGCCGAACCGCCGCGGATGAACCAGGTTTCCAGGTCCTTGGCCGGCGGGTTGGCGAACTTGCCCTGTTCCCAGACATAGTCTCCGTGCCCGCCGATCAGATGCGGCCTCGTATCGCGGTTGGCCTGCGAATGGACGATCAACACGGTCTCGCCGACTTTCGCCTTCATGGCGTTGTCGCCCGTCAGGGATCCGACCTTGCCGTTGAACACGACATGCGTCGGGATCAGCCCGCGCATGACCTTGACGATGTCGTCGTAACCGTCACCGGCCGATTCGTAGCTCTTGAAATTGCCCTTCTCGTCGCGCGGAATATAGAAGTCGTTCTCGCCGATGTAGAAGATCTTGTCGTATTTGACCGGCTCGCCCTTGTCGTTCCTGAGCCCATCGCGCGGCAGGACCATGATTGCGCCGCTCATGCCGGAGACGACATGCCAAGGGATCATCGCGCCCCCAGGCGCGCAGTGATAGACGAACGTTCCCGTTCGCGTCACCTTGAAGCGCAAGGTCACCTGTTCGCCCGGATTGATCAGCGTGAGACCGCCGCCGCCCAGAGCGCCGGTCGCAGCGTGGAAGTCGATGTTGTGGGCGAGTGAGTTGGTGTCGGGATTGATGAGCGTCAGCTCGAGATAGTCGTCCTGATGTACGACCATCAGCGGGCCAGGGATCGAACCATTGTAGGTCATCGCGTTGAGCGTCGTGCCGTCGGCATCGATTACGACAGGCTTTTCCTCGATCGTCATGGTGAACTCGACGATTTTTGGTCCGCCCTTGGCGACCTGATCGTGCGGATGCACGAACGGCGGTGCGACGAGCTTGATCTTTTCGCGAGGGAGCCCGCGAAGGTCTGCCTTTGTCACCGTTGCTGAAAATGCGGGCAGCGCCGCCGCGGCGGCAGCGCCAATCGCTGCTCCGAAGAGGGCTTCGCGTCGCGTGATCATGTCAGTCTCCTATCTCTCAACCATTGCAGATGAGTAGAAGCTATCTGACGTGACGCGGCGTTTCTTTGCGCTGGCGCAAATTGCTGGAGTTCAGTCTTGGCAGGCAAGAACCTCGGACACAGCGATCTTGCGCGGCATGATCGAGGTGGAGAAGGTCGTGGCTCGGTTATTGCATCAGCATTTGGCTAGCGGCCGGGCTTGTCTTCCCGCTCGATAAGGATCCGCTCGGCGGCGCCGTCGAGATCTTCGTACTGGCCACTCCTCAAAGCCCACAGGAAGCTCCCCAGTCCAAGCGCACCAAGGAAGAGGGCCACAGGTATGAGGTAGGCAAGGGTTGTCATGAGGATCGGGCCAATGTGTTGATGTCGAAACGTCTGTCGCGCCGAACATTTTTCGCCGGCGAATTTGGCGTGGAACTTTGCAGGCGCAGCGCATTTCCTATCACAAGCAGCGACGAAGCGGACATGGCGATCGCTGCGATAAGAGGCGTGACATGTCCCAGTATGGCGATCGGCACGGCAACAGCATTGTAGACGATTGCGATCGCGATGTTCTGGCGGATCAGGCTTCCCGCCTTGCGCGAGACGTCCAGTGCGAGAGGCACTGCCAGAAGGCTTTCGCGCAGGAATACGAAGTCCGCTGCGTTGCGGCCAATGTCGGCGGCGGTGGCTGGAGCGATCGAGACGTGCGCCGCACTCAGTGCAGGCGTGTCGTTGAGACCGTCGCCAACCATCAGAACCTTGTGTCCGTCTTTCGCCAGGGTCTCGATGCGTTCGACCTTGCCGGACGGCATCAGGCACGGAACGAAGTCGTCGACACCCAGCATTTTCGCGACACCGGCGCAGGCTGCCGCAGTGTCGCCCGACAGCATTTCCACCGATATCCCCGCATCGTTCAACTGTCGGATGGCCGCTCCAGCGTCGGCACGTAGCGCATCCTCGAAATCGAATGTGGCGCCAATGATCCCGTCTTTCGTCAGGACCGTCCCGCCAAAGCCATGCTTGCCTTCGCCGCCGGTTCGGGCCTTCCATCCAGCCCATCCGCGCCGGCCCAGCCGCCAGATATTTCCGGCGACAGTGGCTTCGATGCCGAACCCCGGATGCTCGGTGACGGCATCGAATTTGTGCTGCCCGCCAGGAGCGGCAAAGCCGGCTATGGCCTTTGAAAACGGATGACGCGAATGCGCGGCCATGTCTGCCGCGATGGCCAGCATGCCCGGATCGATTGAGCCCGCATTGACCAGGCGGGGCTGGCCGAGCGTGAGTGTTCCAGTCTTGTCGAACACTGCGGTATCAATCATCGCCAGGCGCTCCATGGCAGAACCATCCTTGACCATGATGCCGTTCTCGAACAGGCGCCGCGCAGCGACCACCTGAACGATCGGCACGGCGAGGCCGAGGGCACATGGGCACGTGATGATGAGAACCGCAATGGCGATGGTTATCGCCCGGTGCCAGTCGCCAGTCGCCGCCATCCAGCCAACGAATGCCACGAAGGCGGTCAGATGAACCACCGGAGCATAGAGCGCCGAAACGCGGTCGGCGATGCGGCGATAATGGGCGCGACCGCCCTCTGCGGCCTCCATCAGCCGAACCATTTCCGCCAGGAACGAATCCCTCGCGGCGGCTGTCGCCTCGACCGTCAGAGAGCCGGTAAGATTGAGGACACCGGCCTGCACGGGTCCGCCTGGCGCCACGTTTCGGGACGTGCTCTCCCCTGAAACCAACGAGCAGTCCAGATCCGAGGTCCCCTGAATGATCTTGCCGTCGACGGGGATCCTTTCGCCGGCCGCTATCAGCAACAGCATGCCCGGTTCGATCTCGCCAACCGGCAGATAGTCGCGTGCGCCATCGTCGCGCAGCACCATGGCGCCACGCGCGGCCAGTTGTGACAGGCCTTTCACGGCGGTGCGGGCGCGTTCGCGCATCACGTGATCCAGCGTGCGGCCGATCAACAGGAAGAACAGCAGAGACACCGACGCGTCGAAATAGGCGTGGTCGCCATGGGTGATCGTCTCATAGAGGCTCATCGCATAGGCCAGCGACACGCCGACCGCGATCGGCACGTCCATGTTCATGCGGCCGTGACACAAGGCATTCCAGGCCGACTTGAAGAAGATGCCGCCGGCGAAGGCGAGTGCGGGGATGGCGATCAGTGCCGAGACCCAGTGGAACAAATCGCGGGTCGCGCCCTCGGCACCGGACCAGACCGAAACCGACAGCAGCATGATGTTGCCCGCCGCAAATCCGGCAACAGCGACGGCGCGGATAAGCTCCGAGAGCGTTTTGTCCTTTTCACCAATCTCGGGTTCGAACAAATGCGCCTGGTAACCTAGCCGCCCCAGCATGGCGACGAATGGTGGGGCCTCGTCCCCGCGCCACCGGACCGAGACACGCTTCGTTGACAGGTTGACGCGAGCGGCCTCGACGTGATCGAGTTTTGCCAACGCTGTCTCGATTGTCTGGATGCAGGCTGCGCAATGAACCGTCGGAACTGAAAGATCGGTCTGGCTAAGGCCATCGCTAAGCGACCGGCTCGCCAGCTTGACCTCTTCGCTTGACGGCAGGACGGATGTAGCGTTGCCCAGATCCAGCGCCATTTCAGCACCTGGTGCACAACAGCTCATTGCAGCGCTCCATGGGAAATCACGATTCTGCGGACGTCGCGATAAGGTCTTGCCAGACCGGCATCGGCGTCGATTTCGACGATCCAGACACCATCCCTTGGCATGTGCTGCACTGCAAACTCCTGACCCGAGGCGAGGGCGAGCGTGACGGCCTCATCCTGTTTCTCGTAAGCGGGATGGCGAAACAGCACCTTCACGCCATGCAAGGGAACCGACTTGCCGGCAGCGTCGGTGAGGCTATAGCGGACTTCGCCCCATGAGATGGTCAGCTTGCCGGTCCAGCCAAGCGCTGCCTGCGCGCGCCCTTCCTCAGCCTTCTTGTTGAATTGCTGGCTCGCCACATAGGTGTTTTCGACGACAAGACCGGTCCAGCTTGTGTTGGCAAGCGTCGCCATCGTCAGATTGACCGCGATGACCACGCCGAAAAAGGCGAGGATGATGGCCAACACGTGCCTGCCGGTGAATTCGCGGGACTTTCGCGTGGTGGCGTTCATCTGGGGATCTCCGGGGCGTTGAAGGTGGCGATGTATTCGTTCGACTCGAAACTCGCTTTGTCCTCGACCCGGAGTGTGAAGGTCTGCGCTTCGCCATGGATCTCATCAGCAGGCAGGCGCACGAAAACCTTCAACATCTTAAGCCGGTCGGGTTCGACCTGGATCGCGAAAGAACGATCGGCGGGAAGATCGACGCCGACGATGCTCATCTCTGCGCCTGGCAAGCCCCCTATGGTGACGATGATCGTTCTTGGTTCGGGGATCATGTTCAGCAGCTTGACGGTGTAGCCATTGCGGATGGAGCCGTCGGACAGCGTCACGAATTGCGGATTGCGGTCGTGCAAGACGTTGATCTCGAGCCGGTCGCGCGTCATCAGCGAATAGAGCAGGCCCAGGCCGATCAGCCCCCACATAGCCATGTACACGTAGGTGCGGGCGCGAAAGATCTTGCGAATGTGGAAATGAGCCACACTGTGTGAAAACAGGCCGTCAGCGGTTCTGACCAGCGACGGATTGACTGCACTGGAACCGCGCGCGGTCGCTAGCATCATGTTGGCGTTGTAGTCGGAGAGGGTCGCGTAGGAGATCAACCCGCGCTCCTTGCCAAGCTTGTCCATAACGCCGTCGCAGGCGTCGATGCAAAGCGCGCAGGTGATGCATTCAAGCTGTTGGCCGTCGCGAATATCGATCCCCATCGGGCAGACGGCGACGCAGGCATTGCAGTCGACGCAATCGCCGATTGCCTTCCCCGCGGCTTGCGCCTTCTTGGCGTGACGTGAGCGCGGTTCGCCGCGCCAGTCATTGTACGTCACGGTGAGCGAGTTTTCGTCGAGCATGGCTGCCTGGATGCGCGGCCATGGGCACATATAGGTGCAGACCTGCTCGCGCATCAGCCCGCCGAACGTATAGGTAGTCGCTGTCAGCACGGCGACGGTGATGTAGGCGACAGGCGCTGCCGTGCCGGTGAAGAGTTCGCCGAGCAGGGTCGGCACATCGGCGAAGTAGAAGATCCAGGCGCCGCCGGTCGCTGCACCTATGATCAGCCAGATGGCGTGTTTCGATACGCGCTGCACCAGCTTGCGGGCAGTCCACGGCCCGGCGTCAAGCTTCATGCGCGCGTTGCGGTCGCCCTCGATGGCCCGCTCGACGACCAGAAACAGATCGACCCACACGGTCTGCGGGCATGTATAGCCGCACCAAGCACGGCCGACAGTCGACGTGATCAGGAAAAGACCGACGCCAGCCATGACCAGAAGACCAGCCACATAGTAGAATTCCTGCGGCCATATCTCGATGAAGAAGAAGTAGAAACGCCGGTTGGCGACATCGAGCAGCACGGCCTGGTCAGGGGCAAACGGGCCACGGTCCCACCGCAGCCAAGGCGTCAGATAGTAGATACCAAGGGTGACCGCCATCACCAGCCATTTGAACTGACGAAAATTTCCGGAGGCTCGCTTCGGGAAGATCTTCTTGCGCGCGGCATACATCGGCTGTCGCACTTTGGCGGAGTTGACCGCCTCGGCTTCGAGCCGTTCTACCTGCGTATTGTCCAGCACTGGTCTCTCCCGTCACGGAACTTGTGATTTCGCCGGGCACGTGACCTGGCTGGGTGCAGACAGGTGCGCGAAATACAGCGTCGAGCGGATTTTGCCGCCGAATGGATTGCGCCGCGTTGATGCAGGTCAAACGCCAGGTACACGCAAACAAATCGAGGCCCGGCAGAGCCGGGCCTCGTCGCTTGGACGGTGAGGGCCGGAGAATAGACCCCCGTTCCTATTCTCCACCGCCTAGCGAATGTATGTAGACCGCCAGCTCCTTGATCCTGGTTTCGCCCAGCCGCGCGCCCCAGGCCGGCATCACGCCCTGTTGCGGCGCGGCGACCTGGGCGGCGATGGCCGCTTCGCCCGATCCGTAGAGCCAGATAGCATCGGTCAGATCCGGAGCGCCGAACTCCTTGTTGCCTGTCGCATTGTCGCCGTGACAGGCCACGCAATTTTCGGCAAAAACCCTGGCACCGGGCGCCACCAACGATTGATCGCCGACGGTTTCGGACAGGCTGGCAACATAGGCGCTGACCTGTTTGATCTGGTCTGCGGTGATGATGTCGCCGAACGCTGGCATTTCCGACAGGCGCGTATCCGGATCGGAGGCGAAGCGGATGCCATGCGTAATCGTCTGCTGGATCTGGTCCGCCTTGCCGCCCCACAGCCAGTCGTCGTCATTGAGGTTGGGGAAGCCCTTGGAGCCCTGGGCGCCGGAACCATGGCACTGCACGCAATTGAGCTTGAACGCGGCGCCGCCGGCAGCGACCGCGAATTCGCGCAGTGTATCGTCGGCGGCGATCTCAGAGACGTTTTTCGATTCTATTGCCGTGACGTATTTGCCCTTGGCCACCTCGGCCGCCATCAACTCGTGACCGACCTCGTTGCGGCTGGAGTAACCCAGCACGCCCTTGGTTGCCGAATGCAGCAGAGGCCATGCCGGATAGGCGATGGTATATCCGATCGCCCAGACAATGGTGATGTAGAAGGTAATGACCCACCAGCGCGGGAGCGGGTTGTTCAGCTCGCGAATACCATCCCATTCATGACCAGTGGTCGAAACGCCAGAGATCTCATCGATATGCTCGTCGCTCATGATCACTCGTCCTCAAGGGGAATCCGGGCGGCTTCGTCGGCCAGCTTGCGGCTGCCGGGGCGCAGGGCAAAGGCGATCGCGCCGACAAAGAACAGAGCCATGGCGACCAGGCCCCAGCTGTCGGCGAACTCCCGCATCAAATTGTAATCCATGGGTAAAACTCCTCTCAGCGGTAGCCGGCGGCTTCGTCGTAGTTCTTGAAATCGACCAGCGTGCCGAGCATCTGGAGATAGGCGACGAGGGCATCCATTTCGGTGACCTGTTGCGGGTTGCCGTCGAAGTCGCCGATCTTGGCTTTGGGGTAGCGGGCCTCGAGGCCGGATGTGTCGGCGTTGGGATCGGCCTGCGCCATCAGATCGGCATTGGCGTGCGCGATCATGTCATCGTTGTAAGGGACACCGACACGGCGGTTGGCGACCAGATGCGTCGAGAAGTCCTTCACGTCGATCGGCGCGTCCTTCAGAAATGCGTAGCTCGGCATGATCGATTCCGGCACCACCGAACGCGGATCCGTAAGGTGCTCGACGTGCCATAGATTAGAGTAGCGGTCGCCAACCCGGGCGAGGTCCGGTCCGGTGCGCTTCGATCCCCACTGGAAGGGATGATCGTACATCGACTCGGCCGCCAGGCTGTAATGCCCATAGCGCTCGACTTCGTCGCGGAATGGCCTGATCATCTGGCTGTGGCAGAGGTAGCAGCCCTCGCGCACATAGATGTTGCGCCCCACCAGTTCGAGTGGCGAGTAAGGGCGCATGCCCTCCACCTTCTCGATCGTGTTGTCGAGATAGAAGAGCGGTGCGATCTCGACGATGCCGCCGACCGTCACCACAAGAAGGGAGCCAACGAGAAGGAGCGTAGCGTTCTTCTCGATGATCGCGTGTTTGTCCATCAAGCCCATTGTCTGGCTCCTTATTCGGCAGGCTGAAGGGCGGGAACAGCGCCGGGCATCGGCTCCTCCTCGCGCTGGTAGCCGAGGATGGTCATGGCGATGTTCCAGGCCATGACCAGGGCGCCGGAGAGGTACATGGCCCCGCCGATGGCACGCATGACATAGTAGGGGTGCATGGCGGCCACGGTTTCGGCGAAGGAGTAGACCAGGAAGCCCTGCTCGTCGTATTCGCGCCACATCAGGCCCTGCATGATGCCGGACACCCACATGACGGCCGCGTAGACGACGATGCCGAGCGTCGCCAGCCAGAAGTGCCAGGTGACCAGCCGCAGCGAGTAGAGCCGTTGGCGGTTCCAAAGCTTCGGCACCATGTAATAGATCGCGCCGAACGAGATCATGCCGACCCAGCCGAGCGCACCGGAGTGCACGTGACCTATGGTCCAGTCGGTATAGTGCGACAGCGAATTGACCGCCTTGATCGACATCATCGGGCCCTCGAAGGTCGACATGCCGTAGAAGGCGATGGCCATCACCATCATGCGGATGATCGGATCGGTGCGTAGCTTGTCCCAGGCGCCCGACAGCGTCATCAGCCCGTTGATCATGCCGCCCCATGACGGCATCCACAGCATGATCGAAAACACCATGCCGAGCGTCTGCGCCCAATCAGGCAGGGCGGTGTAGTGCAGGTGATGCGGACCGGCCCAGATGTAGAGGAAGATGATCGCCCAGAAGTGGATGATCGACAGGCGGTAGGAATAGACCGGCCGGTTCGCCTGCTTGGGCACGAAGTAATACATCATGCCGAGGAAGCCGGCGGTGAGGAAAAAGCCGACGGCGTTGTGGCCGTACCACCATTGCGTCAGGGCGTCCTGGACGCCGGAAAAGGCGGAGTAACTCTTGGAACCCAGGAATGAGGCCGGCATCGAGAGGTTGTTGACCACA
The DNA here is from genome assembly GCF_040320365.1 of Mesorhizobium sp. M0701. Lineage (NCBI taxonomy): Bacteria > Pseudomonadati > Pseudomonadota > Alphaproteobacteria > Hyphomicrobiales > Phyllobacteriaceae > Mesorhizobium > Mesorhizobium sp. M0701. Next base: position 8,004 of record NZ_JAMYPO010000053.1, on the reverse strand, counting down.
TGCAACATCGCGATGGTCACGATGAAGGAGAGGTAAAACCAGTTGGCGACGTAGATGTGCGGCTCCTTGCGCTTCAGGATCGTGCCGAGGAACAGGATGAGATAGGCGACCCAGACGATGGTTAGCCAGATGTCCACATACCATTCGGGCTCGGCGTATTCGCGGCTCTCGGTGATGCCGAGCAGGTAGCCGGTCGCGGCCATGACGATGAAGAGCTGGTAGCCCCAGAACACGAACCAGCCGAGATCGCCGCCGAACAGCCGAGCGCGGCAGGTGCGCTGGACGACATACAGGGACGTGCAGAGCAGCGCATTGCCGCCGAAGGCGAAGACGACGCCCGACGTATGCAATGGCCGTAAACGGCCGAAGTTAAACCAGGGCTGAATGTTGAGATCGGGGTAGGCAAGTTGCAGCGCAATGACGACGCCGACCAGCATGCCGACGACACCCCAGAACATGGTGGCGATGGCGCCATAGCGGATTGGCCCATCCATGTAGGCGGACGGGTCGATCGGAGCAGCCACTTCGAAATTCGTGTTGCGGATGAGGATGGCGACAAAGCCGAGCAGCACAAAAAACAGTACCCACATATGCTGCCGGAATGGCTCGTCCACACCGAACCCGGCTGCCACAAGGGCCGCAAATGTGAACAGGCCCAAGGCGAAGATTTGCGTGCCGAACTTCATGACCTGTCCCCGACCTCGGATTGGGATGCGCGGATACCAATCCGCTTGACACCAATTCAGCAGTCGCGTCGTCGCTGCCTTGATCCATGTCAAAGCCATTTGCTTTTGGGTTGGGCAGCTTCCAACTCGCAAACGATCAGGAGGCTTTCATTGGACGGGGAGAACGAGCGGAAATCGTCGCTGTTTGAAGCCCGCCGCGAGATTTCGATGCCGGTCGGACGGTTCGATCGAGAGTTCCTCCCTAGCGCTGTGATGAAACGTGCCCATGGGGAAAAGCTGCGGCTCTGTGACGCCTTGGAAAAGATCGCCGACACGTTGCCGGCCGCAGATCGCCTGAAGTGTATTGGCGTGGCCAACGCGATCGTTCCGCTGTTGCGCAACATTCACCAATACGAGGAGACGGTTATCTTTCCGGCGTACGAGGCTGCTTTGACTGGCAGCGATGCCAACCTTGCTTCAACTCGTCGATTGCGCGCAGAACACGTCGAGGACCAATGCTTTGCCGGCGAGGTGACTGAAATCCTGCTGGCGATCGGCCATGGCGAGACAGTCGACAATGCCGAGGCTGTCGGCTTCATGCTGCGCGGCTTATTCGAAAGCTTGCGCCGGCATATCGCCTTCGAACGCGAGCACGTCTTGCCGATGATCGGGGTCGTCGATGCCAGTTAGGCGCCGGAGCGTCGCTGCAGCCGGCTCATGTTCTCCACAGTCACGTGCCGGTTGTTGTCGATCCGGATTACGCTGTCTGTTCTCAGTCTGGTCAACTGGCGGCTGACCGTCTCGATCGTCAAGCCGAGAAAATCGGCGATGTCGGCGCGCCTCAGCGGCAGGTCAAAGCTTGTCGACTGGGCCGCCGGGTCAAGCGTAGGATCGATATTCCTGGCGATCATCAGGAGAAAGCTCGCCACCTTTTCCGCAGCACTCTTGCGCCCCAGCGTCACCATCCAGTCGCGGGCTTCGTCGAGTTCGTTCAGCGTCTGCTTGAGCAGACGATGCTCGAGTTCCGGCGATTCCTTCATCATGCGCTCGATGGCGGCCTTTGGAAATGAACACACCGAAACGGCGGTTGCGGCTTCGGCGTTGATCGCGCTTTCCACCTTGAAGGGACTGCCTAGAAAATCGGGGGCAAACTGGAGGCCGACAATCTGCTGGCGTCCGTCCGACAGGCTCTTTGTGAGCTTCACCACGCCGGAAAGCACGTTCGAATAACGGTCGACGGTCTCGGTGTCACCAATCAGTTCTGCGCCCGGTTCAACGGTATGCTTCGATGAGGTCTTTGCGAGGCCCACCAGTTGATCGGGATCGAGCGCGCCGCAGACGCCATGGTGGCGCGCTTCGCATGATCGGCAAAGCACTGGAATGCCGGTGCTGTGAATATCCTGACGCACTGTCATCATGATCGTCCGAGGACCCAAACTGCCGGCAAGATAGCATCGGCGGCAGGAAAATCCTTGCGGCAGTTTGTCCACAGCGGACTTTGACCGAAATCAAGGCTGCCGGCCAGTAATGTGGTGAAAGTCGGGCCATGCAAAGTGGAGCGGATAGAGGCGTGCGGCCAGAATTAGTTGCCAGACTTGGTGAGAACGTGCCGCGCTATACGAGCTACCCGACAGCGCCGCATTTCAATGCAAGCGTCGATGCTGCCGTTTGTCGAGGCTGGCTGCAGGCGCTCGACGAGGGCCACGAGATATCGCTCTATCTGCACATCCCGTACTGCGACAAGCTTTGCTGGTTCTGTGCCTGCCATACCAAGCAGACACGCCACTACGAACCGGTGAGCACGTATCTTCGCTCGCTGCATGCCGAGATCGCCACCGTCGCCAGTCTTGTCGCAGGCAAGGGCCGCGTGCGTGCCGTCCATTTCGGCGGCGGTTCGCCAACGATGCTCAAACCGGAGGATCTGGTGGCGGTGGGAACCGTCCTGCGCAACAGCTTCACCTTTCTTCCCGGCGCCAAGATCAGCGTCGAAATCGAACCCAATGATATGGACGATGCCCGCCTCGACGCACTCGCCGAAATCGGCATGGCCCGTGCGAGCCTCGGCGTCCAGGATTTTGACCCGAAGGTGCAAAAGGCAATTAACCGCGAGCAGAGCTTTTTGCAGACCAAAGCGGTAGTCGACGGCGTTCGTTCGCGCGGCGTCGAATCGGTCAATCTGGACCTGCTCTACGGCTTGCCACACCAGACCAGGGAGAGCGTCTCCTCCACCGTCGCGCAGGCACTGACCCTGGAACCGGATCGGATAGCGCTTTTTGGCTACGCCCATGTGCCGTGGTTTAAGAAACATCAGACGATGATCGACGAGGCATGGCTGCCGGGTCCGGCAGAGCGGTTTGCTCAATCGCGACTTGCGGCGCGGGCGATCGTGGACCAGGGATACGAAGCAATCGGGCTCGACCATTTCGCCAAACCGGGCGATGCCCTCGCGCTTGCCGCCCGCGCCGGAACACTGCACCGGAACTTCCAGGGCTATACCGAGGATCGCTGCGAGACCTTGATCGGCCTTGGCCCGTCATCCATCAGCCAGTTTCGCCAGGGCTATGCACAGAACATTCCTTCGACCGCCGAATATGGACGCATGGTTGCAGAAGGAGGGCTGGCAGCGGTCCGAGGCATTGCGCTTTCCGAAGACGACCGCGTTCGCGGCTGGATCATCGAGCGATTGATGTGTGACTTCGCCTTCTCGGCGATTGAGCTGGTGGAGCGCTTTGGCGAAGCCGGCCAAAGACTTCTCCTCAAGGCGAGTTCCACGGCTCTTCATGGTCCTGCGCGGCTGCTTGAACTTGATGGTGACCGCTTCGTCGTGCCGGCGGAAAGCCGGCCCTTTGTCAGAAGCACCGCAGCGAAGTTCGACAAATATTTCGAAACCGGTACAGCCAGGCATTCCGTAGCGGTCTGAACGATCGCCCGTTCAGAAATGCTCGCCGGCCTTGAACGGGCCGATGCGGGTGCCTGCCGCAATCAGGTAGGCGGTCGACCAGCCGATGAGCAGAAACCCGTTGACGCCTTCGAGCGCCGCCAGGACACGCCACGCGTGAGCGGGCACGATGTCGCCATAGCCGACGGTCGAAAAGGTAATGGTCGAAAAATAGAGCGCGGTTTCGAAGTCAGCGAAGATATCAAGCAACCGGTACAGGCCCGCCCAGAGCCAGACCTCCGTGGTCATGACGGCAAAGAGTCCCATCACCACGCTGATCATTGCGACGATACGGCTGCGGCGTCCGTGCATGCGAAACCGGGCGACCAGGTGTCCCATCGCGTGCGTGATGGCGATCAGACCGAAGGTATGGATCAAGACCGTCAAACTTATGACGACGGTGCCGATGAGCAGATTGAGGATCATCTTCGGAAGGTAGAGATTGCGGCGGCGCCTTCCTTGTTCGAAATCAAAACCGGCAGGTTTCACCTATACGGCACAGATTGTCGACCGCGTCAGGAACCGCTTCTCGCGCCCGTTGTCGAGCGAGAACATGCCGCCGCGACCAGGCACAACGTCGATGATGAGATCGGTATGCTTCCAGGCCTCGAATTGCGACGCTCCGATGTAGAACGGCGCGTCGCCGATATGGCCGAGCAGCACGTCGTGGTCGCCGACGATGAAGCCGGCACGCGGGTAGCACATGGGCGAAGAGCCGTCGCAGCAGCCGCCGGATTGATGAAACAGCACCGGACCGTGCTCGGCAACGATCTCGGCGAACAGTTCAAGGGCTGCCGGTGTCGCGGTAATCTTCGCTCGCATCATGTTTTCCGATTTCCAGCCTTTGGCGCGGCCCCTCGCGGAGCCGCGCCTGTGGGTCAAACCGGCGATCAGAAGAAGCCGAGCTTCTTCGGGCTGTAGCTGACCAGCATGTTTTTGGTCTGCTGGTAGTGGTCGAGCATCATCTTGTGCGTCTCGCGGCCGATGCCGGACTGCTTGTAGCCGCCGAAGGCCGCATGCGCGGGATAGGCGTGGTAGCAGTTGGTCCAGACGCGGCCCGCCTGGATCGCGCGGCCGAACCGGTAGGCGCGATTGCTGTCGCGTGTCCAGATACCGGCGCCGAGGCCGTAGAGCGTATCGTTGGCTATGCTGAGCGCTTCGTCGTCGTCCTTGAAGGTCGTGACCGAGACCACCGGTCCGAAGATCTCTTCCTGGAAGATGCGCATCTTGTTGTGGCCCTTGAACACCGTAGGCTTCATGTAGTAGCCGCCGGCGAGATCGCCGGGCAGGACGTTGCGGGCGCCACCGGTCAGCACCTCCGCGCCTTCCTGGCGGCCGATGTCGATATAGGACAGGATCTTCTCCAACTGCTCGGATGATGCCTGGGCACCGATCATCGTTGCCGGGTCGAGCGGATCGCCCTGCACGATCGCCTCGACGCGCTTGAGGGCGCGTTCCATGAACGTATCGTAGATCGATTCATGGATGAGCGCGCGGCTCGGGCAGGTACAGACCTCGCCCTGGTTTAGCGCAAACATGACGAAGCCTTCGATCGCCTTGTCGAAGAAATCGTCATCCTCGGCGACAACATCCTTGAAGAAGATGTTTGGCGATTTGCCGCCCAATTCCAGTGTTACGGGGATAAGGTTCTGGCTGGCATATTGCATGATCAGCCGGCCCGTCGTGGTCTCGCCGGTAAAGGCGATTTTGGCAATGCGCGGCGACGACGCGAGCGGCTTGCCGGCTTCGAGGCCGAAGCCGTTGACGATGTTGAGCACACCCGGCGGCAGCAGATCGCCGATAAGATCGGCCCACAGCAAGATGGCAGCCGGCGTCTGCTCGGCAGGCTTCAGCACGACGCAGTTTCCGGCGGCAAGCGCGGGAGCAAGCTTCCAGCAGGCCATCAGCAGCGGAAAGTTCCAGGGGATGATCTGGCCGACCACGCCGAGCGGCTCATGGAAATGATAGGCAACGGTATCGTCGTCGATCTGCGAAAGGCTGCCTTCCTGGCCACGCAAGGCACCGGCGAAATAGCGAAAATGGTCGATGGCTAGAGGCAGGTCGGCGGCGGTCGTTTCGCGGATCGGCTTGCCGTTGTCCCAGGTTTCGGCACATGCGAGGAGATCGAGGTTTTCCTCCATGCGGTCGGCGATGCGATTGAGGATGAGTGAGCGCTCGGCCACGCTCGTGCGCCCCCAGGCGTCCTTGGCGGCATGGGCAGCGTCTAAAGCCGCCTCGATGTCCTGGGCATCCGAGCGAGCCACCTCGCAGAGCAACTGACCATTCACCGGCGAGAAGTTTTCGAAATAACGGCCCGAACGCGGCTCGGCCCATTTGCTACCGATGAAATTGCCGTAGCGCTTATCGAAGGGCGCCTTGACCGGGCGTGAGAATTCTACCTTGTTCATGTGTCTTCCTCCCAAGGCTGACGCCGCGGAATGCGACGCTTCGGGAAGACACTTGCGATCTCCCACCGCTATTGCCAATACGCCGGGGACAGTGGGCGGGCGGGATGTGTCGCAGAATTGCGACAGTCATGCGACGTTTCAAAAGTCAGTGGGACCTGTGGACGTCCAGGCGGTTGAGCTTGCGGTGAAGCGTGGCGCGACTGATGCCGAGCGCATGGGCCGCGGCCGAGACATTTCCGTCTGCCCGCGCCAGCGCCCGCTGCAGGACGCCGCGCTCCGCCTCGGCGAGGACTTCGGGGCCGCTCTCGGCCCAACCGAGCAGATCGGCCGCAGGCATCGGCTTGTCGAGACACTGTTGCGTAATTCCAAGCGCCAGGCGAGCCGAACGGGTCGCGCCGACCACAAGGTCGTCCGCATCAACCGCGATCAACGCGCCGGAACCCTTGTCGGGCACCGGCGCCAGCAGAATGCGCGCCTTGGGGAATGCCATCTTGAAGTTCTCCGCCTCGATCCGACGCGCCGCGTCGACGACGGCCATAGAAATAAGGTTGGAGAAGACCTCGGTCAGATCAGCCCGGCAGGAAGACACGTCAAGCGCAGCCACAAGGTCTCCACGGTGATCATAGATCGGAGCCGTGGTGCAGCTCAGCCCGGTGTTGCGCGTGTGAAAATGCTGATCACGGTGGATCGTCAGGACGCGCTGTTCCACCAGGCAGGTGCCGATACCATTGGTGCCCTCGCTCTCCTCGTTCCAGACGGACCCTGTCCATAACCCCCAGGAACGAAACGTCTCGTCGTCCACAGGCGCGCCGCGCCGTTCGACCGGCACGCCGTCGCGATCGGCGAGCAGGACGCAGCATCCAACGCCGCCCACCGCAAGATAGAGCCGGTCCAGGCTTGATTGAGCAACCCGGACGAGCGGCCCGATGCGTTGCCGGGCCTGTCCCAATTCCGCCTCTGTCAGGTAGCGTGGGGGGCTGCAATCGGCCGGATCGAGCCGGTGCAGACTGGAAGACCGTCGCCAGGAAGCGACCAGCGCGGACTTCGCCGCCGCGTCCGAAGCGATCGCGGCCTGAACGCGGTCGGCGTGATGACCGGATAGATCCTCACCCATGCTTGTCCTCCCAAGCCCAGTTCTTCCTTTCGGCTACTAGACCACGGTTGCTTCAAGACAAGGCAACGCGGGTGTCGTATCAGATTTCGCTTTCTATCAACGCACTGTCAATTCGACAGAAGAACCAGACATCCTCTATGTTTTCCTGTCAGTCAGTGACGTTTGGCCAATGGATAGTCGTCCTCGCCTGTGCATTCTCTCTCTTCCAGGCAACCTTTCGGTTAATCCCCTAAAAGCCTATCGGCATGAACTGGGCATTCATTGATCTAGGGCAAAGACGACCGACCATAATCAGCCGCGGGACCGTGCGGAACAATACGGGAAGATTTCTGATTTTGGCCAACGAAAAAGCCAATAAAATCAACGGTCACGGGTACGTCTCCGGCAAAGACGAGTAGCGACGTGCGCATCGGAGGGGCGACGGACGGCGGAACGTTCCGCTGCAAATTTCGGGGGTTCGAGTCGCTAGAGGGATACCGCCAATACAGTGCTGTGACCGAGTTCGTTTGCTGACGGGGCTTCTTAGTCAGCGCAAATAGGTCCTACACCAGAATGATGCGCCTGGCCGGTGACAAAAGAATCTCTGCTGGACCGCCGATGATATGGGGAGCCGCTCGCAAATCGCGCCCTACGCGCGGGTTGATCGGTTGATCAACATCAAAGCTTGAATATGAGAAATGCGCTAACTGTGACGGCCGTGGTCACCGTGGCTCGTGTGTCAGCAGATGTGGTAAGGTTGAATATCAGCGAGTGGCAGAGGTCCAGCAACAATGACTTTGAGACGAACCAGAGCATACGGCGCATCCGGCTTGGTTCTAGCGGTTTGCACTGTGTTTGCTTGGCAGAACGCCACTGCCGCTCAAAATTGCGACGCAGCCG